>JBGTFW010000125.1:0-4989 GCA_041747075.1 Pirellulaceae bacterium | reverse complement strand
GTGCGAGTCGACGTCTGAAACCGGCTGGCCCCCTTCGGCGATGCAGCGGAAGAAGTTTGCCTTGTGCGCTTCGTGCGGCTTGCCCTTGTAAAGCTCCTCGACGTCGGCGTCGGTGAACTGGCCTTCGTCCCAGGACTCCTCGATCGGCTTGCCGGCAATCTTGCCCCGTTTGACAAAAATGCGACCCTTTGTTCCTTCAAAAAGGATTCCATTATCGCCGCGACTGGTGATGTTCATTTCGACCCCGTTCGCGAATTGACAAACGACGTTGAAATCGTGTGACGTGTTGTACGAGTCGTCGACGACAGGAAAACCGTGGCGCAACTCGACCGGATGATGGGCGTCCGTGCCATCAATTCGCGTCGGTCCCCGTCCCTGTTTTTCCAAACCGAGTGCCCATGTGGCGATGTCGACATGATGCGCGCCCCAGTCGGTGAACTTTCCACCTGAATACTCGTACCACCAGCGAAACTCGTAGTGACAACGTTTCTCGCGATAGTCGACCAGCGGTGCCTGGCCAATCCACATTTTCCAGTCGAGTTCCGGCGGCGGCTCGACAACCGGGAAGGGACCGCCCGTCGGGCTGCCGTCGATTGCGACCGTGACCTTGCGAACGTCGCCCAGCAATCCCTTGCGAACCATGTTGACGGCGCGAAGGAACTGGATTTGATCACTTCGCTGTTGCGTGCCGACACAAAAAACAAGGTTCGGATATTTTTCGCAGGCAAGGCGGACGATCTGGTTTTCCTCAAGAGTCAGCGTCAGGGGCTTTTGGCAAAAAACATGTTTGCCGGCCTGTAATGCCTCGACGGCGATTTTCGTGTGCCAGTGATCGGGAGTCACGATGCTCACAACGTCGATATCGGGGCGATCGAGAACGCGGCGATAGTCGCCATACGCATCGGCTTGTCCCTTGCCAATCTCGTCGTGAATCCGCGCCGCCTCCGCGTGCCGCGAATCGACATCGCAAACCGCGACGATGTCGGCGTACTGGTTGATATCACGCGCGTCGCCCATCCCCATGTCGCCCGTCCCGATGCAACCAACGAGGGGCCGATCGTTTCGCGATCGGTTGGCAAACGCCGGTCGCGACCAGGGGAAATACGGAATGGCCGCCAGGCTCAATCCGGCCACCGAAGCCGACTTGAGAAATTCCCGACGGTCGTCCGGTGAACTCTTCGATGGATTCATGACGTGGACAGTGGAAAGGCGATTCGAAATTCCAGAGCGAGCCTTTATTGTGGCTCACTGGATTTCGATTGCAATCCCGTCAGAAAAATCGAGCGGCAAACCGACTCGTTGGGTGGAATGCGTGACGACTCCCGACGACTTTCGTGGGGGGCGTCCGTCGTGTTTCAGTCTCTCCGAGACTCGGAACCGACCACCACGTAGCCGAGTCTCTCCGAGACCCGGAATCAACAAGTTGCGTGCGGTTCCTACAAGTTGGAGTAGCGGCCGATTGCCGGGGCGACGGCGGGCGGGGCGGACGCAGCGGGCATCGACGACGATACTCCCGGTACCGGATGTCTTGCCGGGCCTGGGGTCGCCGGCTGGCCGGAATGGGGTTGTGAATGTGAATGGGCCGTTCGCTTCACCATCGGCAGAGTGACCGGTTGCTCTTCGCCGGAAAGCACCTGCAGCAGCTTGGAGATGCAGAGTTTGTTCATGCTGGTGTTATGGTCGCTCGCTTCGTGCTTGAGCGCCTCGTGAAGGCTTTCAGGCAGCCGCACGGTAATGACCCGGGTTGTCTCGTTGGCCCCTCCACCGCCAGGTACCTTTCGTTGTCTCAGGGCGGTCACCATTTGCTGGATTTCGGCATACTCGTCGGACTTCTCAAAGCCGACGTAGTCGTCCTGTTCGGGGAAGCACCTGCGGGCCGCCCCCTCGATCCCGAGGACCTCTCGGAAAAAGGTCACCCAGTCGGGGTTTCCCTGGAGAAGCTGTCGCGCGACCTGGAGAACCGTTTGGCAGCGGCTTTCAAAACTCGATTGCAGCAGCGAGTCGTTCATTTCGAGACTCCTTTCGCCCTTGAACGGGTGCAGAAAGAGGGTTCGCAAAAGCGGTCGCCATCCTTTGACGACCTGACGCCTCAATCTTCTGCCATCGTCAAATGCGAAAGCATAATGTCATTGTGCTGCTTGCACTTACGTCGTTTCCGGCCAAACGCAAATCCACCAGGCAGTACCGCCTGTTTTTCGAGCAACCCAATGTTGCACAAAAAACAGGCAGTCCCCCATTCCCATCGGCCCGACTGTCTACTTCGGAATTCCGGAAAAATTCCCAAGATTTCCTAACTTCCGGTTTTTCAAATTTGGAGTGCTCCGGCCTGGCGGAGCTTTGGATTAGCCCCGGAAAACGCGATGCATTGAGACCCATTCGGGCTGGGGCGTTGCCGTCCACACCTCCAATGATTAACTGCGTTCGGCAATCCAAAGCGGTGCCAAGTCCCCGCACTCCAAAGAAAAGTGCAAAACTGGAACTAACGATCGTACTCTCGATCGAGCTCCTCCCGCACCGTTTCAAGGAGTTTTTTGGTCGCCCGGATACCCGCGAATTCGTCCAGCGTCTCCCCTTCGTACTCGATCCCGACCCAGCCCCGGTAACCGGCGTCGAGCACGATTCGCATCATCCGCCGATAGTCGGTCCGCGTCTCCGATCCGTCCTCCCCGAAGTCGTGGCTTTTCGCACTGACGGCCCTGGCAAAGGGCATCAATTCCGTGACTCCCTGGTAGCGGTCATATTCTTCTCCGTCGGCGATCCGGAAATTGCCAAAATCGGGGAGGGTACCGCAATTCTCTCGCCCGACCGTCTCGATTGTCCGGGCAAGCCAGGCACCGTTGGAGCTGAGCCCGCCATGATTCTCGACGATCACGTTTAGCGAATGGTCCCCGGCAAACTCGGCGAGTCGGCGCAGTCCGTCGGCCGCCCGTTCGATCTGTTCGTCCCACGACCCTTCGCTGGCGGCGTTGACGCGGATCGAATGGCATCCCAGAAACCGGGCGGCGGTCACCCACCGGAAATGATTCTCTACGGCCTGGATTCTCGCCGCGTCATCGGGGTCTCCAAGCCGCCCCTCGCCATCGCACATGATGAGTAGCGATTGCACGTTGTGGTCCTTGCAACGCTGCTTCATGTCGGCGAGGTAGTCCTCGTCTTTGGCCTTGTCCTTGAAGAACTGGTTGACATATTCGACCCCCTCGATGCCGAATTCTTCGCGAGCTGTTTTCGCGAAGTCCAGGTTGTCGAGTTCTCCGGAATCGAGCATTCGGTGGAGCGACCACTGGGCAAGCGAGATTTTGTAGAGTGACTCGTGGTTTGGGGCGCAACGAGCCGGCAGGCGGGCCGGGACCAGATTTGCACCGGCGACGGCCGCTCCCGCAAGGCATCCATGGACAAGAACGTCGCGGCGATTCAGGGAGATCATGGTCGAGTTGCTCGTGGAAAAATGTTGACGGTACCCTCCCTGTCGCGCAGGCAAGGGATCCGCAAGTATAAACTTCGCATTTGCCTAATACCAGCAACCAGACGACGATGCACATTCGCCCACCACGAAAGTGCTGGAGAATCCGGAATCGTTGCGTAGAATCCGGAATCGTTGAGAGAAGCACGTCGCCGGTGCCATCGGAGAAACAGTTTGCAGGATTCCATTGAAATTCAGCCGTGCGGGGCGCTGGACGCCGACGTTCGTCCGCCGGGTTCCAAGAGCATCACCAACCGGGCGCTTTGCTGTGCGGCGCTGGCGATCGGTCCATCGCGATTAAGCGGCGTCCTGGACGCCGATGACACACGCATCATGGCAAGCGCACTTGAGACGCTTGGATTCACCATCGACGCACAATGGGAAACGAGCGACGTTCACGTGCAAGGCGGGGGAGGGGCGGTTCCGGCCCGCGAAGCCTCCCTCATGCTCGGTAACAGCGGCACGTCGATCCGTTTCCTGACCGCTCTCTGTTGTCTTGGTCAGGGAAGTTATCTCCTCGACGGCATCCCGCGAATGCGCGAAAGGCCGATCGGTGCGCTCGTTGATTCGCTGAATGAATTGGGCGGCGACGTCTCTTGCATGGATGGTCGGCCCCCCGTGAAGGTATCGGCGTCGGGACTCCGCGGCGGCGCGGTCCGCGTTGACGGATCGGAGTCCAGCCAGTTTCTTAGCGCCATCCTTATGACCTTGCCCTGGATGCGCGAATATTCCGTGGCGAGGACTACCGGCTCCGCTGTTTCCCGTCCTTATATCCGGATGACTTGCGCGGTCATGCGCCGGTTCGGTGTCGATGTGCTGCAACTTGAGGAAGCTGGCGAGTATTCCGTTGATCCACGACACCGGTACGTGGGAACCGATTTCGACATCGAGCCGGACGCAACCGCGGCTTCGTATTTCTGGGGAGCGGCCGCGATCGCCGGCGGTCGCGTCCGCGTGAACGGTCTCGGACCCAACTCGATCCAGGGGGACGCGCGTTTCGCCCAAATTCTTGAGGAGGCGGGATGCGCGATAACCTCGGGCGAGAACTTTATTGAAGTCACGGGACCGGCGACCCGTGGAATCGAAGTCGACATGGGCGATGTCAGCGATACCGTGCAGACCCTCGCCTCCGTCGCTCTCTTTGTCGACGGCGTGACGGTCATTCGCGGCGTGGCGCACAACCGACACAAGGAATCCGATCGAATCGGCAACCTCGCAACGGAGCTTCGCAAGCTCGGCGCGCGAGTCGACGAGCGCGACGACGGGCTGGCCATCACACCTGGGCCGCTTCGTCCGGCTCGAATTGACACCTGGAACGATCACCGGATGGCGATGGCGCTGTCGCTGGTGGGTCTCCGCCAGCCCGGCGTGGTCATCAACGATCCGCATTGCGTCACAAAGACATGGCCGGGTTACTTCGACGCGCTTCGCATTTTGACTTCGAGCGCCGACCCGTCAGCTCGTTCCACAGATGGAAATGGTCGATGATTTTCGTGACGCATTGCCTCACACGTTGGCGTTGTTCGGCT
>JBGTFW010000124.1:0-11806 GCA_041747075.1 Pirellulaceae bacterium | reverse complement strand
CGGCTCAGTGAATGCACCCGGGCGTCCGGGGCAATACCCCGCACGGCGTCGATCGCGAGAAATTCGCCCTGCCCCGAAATAACCATGTGACGCGGAACGCCGCACCGCGCGACGACTTGTCCGCCGGCAGCCGCGATCCGTTCCTGCTGGGCGCGCCAGACCTGACCCGCCATGTGACGCGCGTCATCGATTGTAAATGTGTCGCGGTCGAGGCCAATCATTCGCGCCATGCGGGTTGCGCAATCGGTGATCGTCGCGCCTTGGCCATCGGCGGTCCACTCACGACAGGCACCTTCAACCAGATGGCCGAGCACGATGTTTGAATCCAGCGTTGTTGCAAACAGCTCGTTCATGACCGGGCACAATCGTCCGCGGTATTCAATCGAAGTAACGATCCCGGAGAGCGGACTCCGCACGACGCCCGTATAAACGAGTTCGCCGGAAACGAGTCGATCGAAATCCGTGTGACCTGCCGCGAGGCATTTGCCCTCGGCAAATGGAATCATATCGGTGGTGGTGGAACCGATATCGACGAGTAAACCCGCCTCGCCTGACATTTCCGGAATGCGCGCAACCCACGTTGCCAGGCCAAACCAGTTCGACGCGGCCGCGCGCATGGAATGTTGCCTTGCAAATGCCGGTTCGGCGAACTCGTCGCCGATTAAATAGACCGATACCGGCACATCCGACGCCGCGCACGTTGCGTCAATAATAAACTGGACCCCCTCATGCTTCGTGACAAAGCAATCGGTCAGTTCACCCGTCATTGTCAATGCGACTCGATCGGCGCTTGGCGCACCGGCAATCAATTCACCGAGTTTCTGATGGAGTTCGCCCGCACGTTGCCACAATGCAAACGGTACGTGACGACAGAACCCATTGTTGTGCGCCAGCTTGATGTGCGCTCCGCCAACGTCGAGGCCAATGACCCGTTCCGCCGGGACCTCGCTGGACTGGCCTGGTTGGCTCACACGATCTCCTCCCACGCGGACTCGATCGTCGGATGCGAATATTCAAACCCGGCCGGTTCGAGCACGCGCGACTCGACCCGTTGCGACGCCACCAGCGCTTCAGCGAATTCGCCCAAGGCAATCCGCAAGGCAAATTTGGGAACCGCGAGGATTGCGGGACGGTGGAGGGCCGCTCCCAGAGACTTCGTAAAGTCAATGTTTCTCAGGGGATTTGGCGAAACGGCGTTCACCGCGCCCCGGACGTGCGGGTTCGCCAGCGTGAAGAGGATCAATTCGACCAGGTCATCAATATGAATCCACGACATCCACTGCCTGCCGGAACCAAGTCGTCCACCGAAGCCGAACCTGAAAACCGGGAGCAGTCGAGCCATGGCCCCGCCCCCTGCTCCGAGCACGTGCCCAAATCGCAGGCAGACGACGCGCACGTCCGCGTCGGCCAGCCGCATCGCGGCCTCTTCCCATTCCTCGCAGACGTGCGCGAGAAAGTCGCCGCCCGCCGAAGTCGATTCCGTGCAGACTTCCTCGCCGCGATCTCCGTAATAACCGATTGCCGACGCCGAGATCAGCGTATGGGGGCGTGAATCGGCGCGAAGCAACGAATCGACAAGATGACGGGTTCCGGCGACGCGCGAGTTGCGAATCCGCTGTTTCTTTTCCGTCGTCCACCTGCCCTCGCCGATATGGTCTCCCATCAGATTGACGGCCGCGGTGACTCCGCCAAGCTCGCTCGCGTCGATGGGTCCATTGGACAAGTTGCATTCGATCAATCGTCGCGCCGCACCTCCTGACGACTCGCGCGCGCGAGCGGCGTCGCGCGTCACGACAATTGCGTCCGGGAGCCGCCGCGTCAGTCGGCTGCCTATCCAGCCCGTCCCGCCGGTGACCAGTGTTGACATGATTCCATTCCGTTCGTTGTCAGGTTCGATCGCGAGTTATTCGAGGCACCGAGAGGCGCCGTCGTTTTGCCGCGCGCGCCTTGTACGGCAAGTACCAGAGCCACGCTCCGGTCATCCACAGCCCGAGAAGGACGACGCCATTGGGGAGGAAAATTCCGAGCTTGACATACTCACCGAAAAACGAGCCGTCATGTAACTGCTCAATAAAGTCCGATCGCCGGTAAGTCGACGAAAGCACTTCGCCGGTTGCGAGGTCGATTTGCAGTTCGTGCCGGTTCCTCGGCTGAACCTTGACGATCCCGATGTCGGGTCGCACATCCATTCGATCGATGTCTTCCCAGGTGGCGACCCCCGCCGCCGGATCGCTTCGCGCGACGTCAAGGATTTCCTCCCACGTCAGCACCAGACGGGAATGCCCGGCGGACCGCGTTGGAGGCTGGACCCACGGCACCTGCTTTTTTAGCTGCAGGAGAAGGCCCGAAACGATGACCAGCAACAGGGGCAGGCAACACGCCGCTGCTCCCCACCGGTGCAGTTTCCGGGTCCAGAGATTAAACGACTTTTTCATGGTCCCCTTCAAATCCAGTGGCTGCGGCTTCCAGCCGCGGCATGGAGAAAAAAAGTTTTAATAGTCACCTGCCGCTGGAAGCCGCGACCACGGTCAACATCGCTGCGAAAAACTCGCGACGGTAAACGCCGCAGTGTCATTCCGCCAAAGCCAAACATTTTAGCCGACATCGTCGGGAGCGTCCGAGGGCCAGGAAATGACGGTTTGTGACGAATTCGACAGTTGGTCCGTCTTGCGGCCCGCCAAACACAAAATCCGATTATCGAATCGCACCATTGAGGATCGCGCGACACCCAACTAGGATTGACGGGTTCAATTCCAAAGCCGTCGCGACCCTCTCCGGTTCGCCCCACAAGCCGATCAAACTTCTGGACGACTCCAACATCTCATGTCACGTCTCGTTTCCTTGGTGATTTTGCCGATCGCCCTGATCCTGCTTTTTTCAGATCAATCAGAGGCACAGCGTCGTCGCCCGACCGTGGTCAGCCCACCCGCGGCAAGCAGTCAGGAGAGCACCCGGCAAAGCGCCAGTGAAAACGTCCGCCAGACCTTGCCCGATGACTGGATGGAGTTCATCAAGTGGCGTTCGATTGGTCCGGCCAATATGGGGGGGCGAATTACCTCGATCGCTGTTTTCGAAAAGGACCCTTGTATCTGGTACGTCGCGTCCGCTTCGGGAGGAATCCTGAAAACGGTCAACAACGGACAGACATTTGAGCACCTTTTTGACGATCAGGCGACGGTTTCGATCGGAGACGTCCAGGTGAGCCAGTCCGATTCCGACATCGTTTGGGTGGGAACGGGCGAGGCCAATCCGCGCAACAGCGTCTCGTGGGGGGACGGCGTCTACAAATCAACGGACGGAGGAACAACGTGGAAAAACATGGGACTGAAAAAATCCTTTCAGATCGGTCGGATCGCCATTCATCCCGAGAACCCCGACATTGTGTACGTCGGCGCGCTCGGTCGCTTGTGGGGGCCGAGCGAGGAGCGCGGGCTTTTCAAGACAACCGATGGGGGAAAGAACTGGGAGAAAATCCTCTTTATCGACGACAAGACCGGGGTGATCGACGTGAAGTTGCATCCGAAAGACGCGGAGACGTTGCTCGTTGCGACTTATGAACGACAGCGCGACGGTTTTGACGGCAACGACCCGGAAAAGAAATACGGCGACGGATCGGGCCTTTACCGGTCAGCCGACGGCGGCAAGACCTTTGAAAAAATGAGCGCGGGTCTTCCGGGTTGCAAGCTCGGCCGCATCGGACTGGACTGGCATCGCAAGAACCCGGATTTCGTGTACGCGATCATCGAGTCCGAAAAGATCGCTTCCGTCCCGGAAAACGCCGGTTACGCGGGACTGTCGGGAGAAAACGCCGACGTCGGGGCGCGAATCACCGACGTCGTCGAGGGGAGTCCGGCGGCCAAGTCCGGACTGAAGGCCGGCGATATCGTCATCCAGGTCAACGGCAAGTTCGTCTATTCCTACAGCGAATTTCTCGCGGCCCTCCGTCGCAATGTGGCGGGTGACGAAGTTGACCTGCTGCTCTCACGCGATCGCATTCAGGAACAAGTCACGATTACACTTGGCAACCGCCCTCGTCCGCGCGGTCGCGAAGGGCGTCCCCGGAACAGTGAATTCACCGGCACGCTCGGCGGACAGGCGGAAAACCTTCAGGGACAGCAAGGCGGCGAAAATGAACACGAATTCGGCGGAGTCTACATGTCTCGCGACGCCGGTGTCACGTGGGAACGCATCAATACACTCAATCCGCGACCGATGTACTACAGCCAGGTGCGAGTCGATCCCGTCAAGCGCGACCACCTCTACGTGCTCGGCACTTCCCTTTACCGCTCATCCGACGGCGGGGAGAAATTCAACAGTGACGGCGGAAACGGAACGCACCCGGACCATCACGCCATGTGGATCGATCCGCGCGACGGGCGACACATGATCCTTGGCAACGACGGAGGCATTTACGTTACGTGGGACCGAATGGATACCTGGGAACACCTGAACAAGGTGGCGATCGGCCAGTTCTATCACGTCGGCATCGACCACACACGCGACTTCAAGGCTTACGGCGGTTTGCAGGATAACGGAAGCTGGGGCGGACCCGCGCAGAATGGCAACGGGGGTCCCGGTAACACGGACTGGTTCCGCGTCGGCGGCGGCGACGGCTTCATCACGCACGTCGATCCAACGGACGCTGATCAGATTTATTTCGAAAGCCAGAACGGTGCGATGGGCCGGGTCAACTTCAGGACCGGCGACCGCGGGTTTATTCGGCCCCAGCCGCCGCGCGGCACACGCTACCGGTTCAACTGGAAGACGCCGTTTATCCTCTCCCCCCACAACCCCCAAATCCATTACAGCGCGGGCAACTATGTCTTTCGTTCCATTTCCAAAGGGGACAACGTCGAAGCGATATCGCCTGAGATTACCAACACCGTCAAGGGTGCCGGCAGTGCGATCTCCGAGTCGCCGGTGACCGCCGGCGTGGTGTACGTTGGAACGACCGACGGTGCCGTCTGGGTCACGCGCGACGGCGGACAAAAGTGGGAAGAGATTTTCGTCCAGAAAGAAAAGGGGGGCGAGGAAGAGGAACAGGAAGTCGAATCGGAATCGTCGTCAACGCCTGATTCGGATTCAATGGATCACGTCGCCGCCGACGCCGCGAAACTCTCGACAACCGGGCGCGGCACAATCACGCGGCTTGCCGGTTTTGTCTCGATGGCGATTCAGGAGGATGATCCTGTCAGTGGCGTCTGGAAAGCTCGAATGCTCGCCGACGAAATTCCGGCGGGCCAGGGGGAATTTACCCTCGAACTGAAACTCAACGACGATCATACCATTGAGGGTCGCGCGCAATCGCCGATGGGCGAGATCGACATCGATGAGGGGACGTGGAGCGCCGATTCCGGCGAATTCAAGTTCCAGGTCTCAAGTGAAGAAGCAGGTTTTGACGCGGAAGTTACCGGCTCGATCCGCGACGGCAAGATGAGTGGCGAGATTGTCGGCGGTGACGGCCAGTTTCGCGTCGACTTCGAGGCGCTCCGCGAGGAACCGACGGAAGATGAACCTGCCGAAATGACGGAAGCGGGCGGCGACGAGCCGGAGACCAGCGGCGACGAGCCGAAAACCAGCGGCGACGAGCCGAAAACCACCGAGGCTGAGTCCGGAGAGGCCAAGCAAACGGAGGAGACGCCGCAAGAAGAGTCCACCGAGTCCGACAAGCCCGTCATTGCCGCCGCCGACGACCCGGTGACCGGTGCCTGGGAGGGACGTTTTATTTCCGACCTCATGCAAGGCGACCGGGCCGCGCTCAAAATGAGTTTGCGAAAAACGGACGAGGGAAAAATAACCGGCTGGTACGAGACCCGGCAGGGAGGCGGTGAAATTGTCGAGGGACAATTTGACAAGGAAAAGGGTTCGATCACGTTCTCGGGTCAAAGCGAACGGAGCGATCTCGACTTCAGCGGCTCGCTGACCGGCGATACGATCAAGGGAGACGTGGAAATCGTCGGCCGCGAATTCACTTTCGAATTCGAGATCAAGCGGACCTCCACAACCTTCGCGGCGACTGAAAGTGAAAAACCGGAACAGGCACCGGCGCGTGGCGACAGGCTGGGAGACCTGATCCCCGGGCCGCGGTGGGTCAGTTCCCTTGAGGCGAGCCGCCATAGCGCCGGCCGCGTGTACATCACGCTCGATGGTCATCGCAGCAACGACGACGAGCCGTATGTCTTCGTAAGCGAAAACCATGGCAAGACCTGGTCGGGCCTTCGCGGCAACCTTCCGGTGAACGCCGGCTCGACGCGCGTGATTCGCGAAGATATCGAGAATGAGAATCTGCTCTTTCTCGGTTGTGAGTTCTCGGCGTGGGTTTCGATCGATCGGGGCAAGTCCTGGACGCGATTCGGCGGTGGCCTTCCCACGGTTGCGGTGCATGATTTTGCCATTCATCCGACTTCCGGTGAAATCGTGGCGGGGACCCACGGCCGAAGCCTGTGGGTTGCCGATATTTCGCCGCTGCGACAACTCGATCCCGACGCGCTTGAATCGCCGGTGTTGTTGCTCAAGCCCAACAGCGTCGTCCGCTGGAACGACCCCAGGTCGTATGGCAGCGTCGGAAACCACAGCTTTAGCGGCGACAACCCGGACGGGAACGCGGAGATTTTTTATTACCTCGGCGAGCGGACGCAAAACGTTTACCTGACCGTTGAGGATTCCCGCGGGAGCCTCGTCCGCTCGTTTGACGGTGAAGGCTCGCAAGGCCTTCACCGCATCGAGTGGGATTTGCGGCGCCAGTCGGCGGACGAGGGGGGCGGCGGACCAGGGTTTCGCCGCGCCGCGGGCGTCGGCACGGGTCAATATCTTGTGACGCTTAGTGCCGGTGGCCGCGAATTTCGCGAGCTCCTGGAGATCGAGGCGGACCCGGCGCGACCGCAATCGGACGCGACGAGCGAAGCGCAATTCGAGTTCGACGAGGCGTGGTTCGGCTCGCTGGACGACGACGGCGGGTATTAGTCAAAAAAAGCCTGAATTTTTTCCAAAAAGCGCGTTGACAGGCTCGACGTGCCGATTAAAATGCGGCCTTTGCACAGGTTGCGGCGTCTCTTGCCGACCTTTGCAAATGATTCAGTCCGTGTTCACCTTTTGCCCTGATTTGCGAAAGGGTGCATAGGCCCTGTCGTACTTCCGTCTTTTCCGCACGTTTTTTCACGCTCGCGAATTTTTGCGAAATTCGTATCAGAGTGGTTGAAATCGTGAATGTTTCCATTATCTTAAGCTGTCAGTTGTTTCGCCGTACTGCTTTTCTGCCCCAGTTGCCTTCGCGGGAGAAGAGTTTTAACTATAGCCCCTGGTTTTTTAAACTCGTTTGAGGAGGACATTTTATGTCGCATCGTTTGTTTGGGTTGATGGCCATCGTGACACTCTTGTTTGCGCCGGCCACGATCAACGCCGACACGTGTGGCTGCGGGCAGGTCGTAAGTCCCTGCGGGGGCCCTTGCGGTTCCGCCGTCGCTGATCCGTGTTGTGGCGGCGGTTTGTATGGCGGCGGCTACGGCGGAGACGCTGGTTTCGCGGGCTGCGGTCCGACGATCCAGTATCAAACGCAGACCATTTATACCAACGAAATGGTCACCGAAATGCGCAACGTGACGCGGACGCATTGTCGCGCCGAACAGCGCACGCGCGAATTCACCACGTATCGTCAGGTTCCAGTCACGGAAACGAAAACCCGCAACTTCACGGTAATGGTCCCACAACAGCAGACCCGCACCGAGCAGTACACGGTTTGCGTACCTTATACGGAACAAGTCGCTCAGTCTTACGTCGTCGCGGTTCCCGTAACGAGTCAGCGTGAGGAAACATTCACGGTTAATGTGCCGTATGTTGAGCCGGTCACGCAGACCTATATGGTTTCCGTCCCGGTCAATGAACAAGTGGAACAGCCCTATACGGTCTGCGTTCCCTACACCGAACCGGTCACGCAATCGTACACGATCAATGTTCCGGTTATGGAACCGATCGAACAGTCCTACACTGTTTGTGTCCCCTACACCGAACCAATTACGCAAACCTGCACCGTGACAGTCCCCGTCACGCGACAGGTTGAGCAACCGTATACGGTGCTGGTTCCCTCGCAGGAAACGCGAACGGGCACGCGGATGGTTTGCGAAGCCTATCAGGAAACTGCTTATCGAACGGTTTGCCGTGACACCGGTCATTGGGAAACCCGCTATCAAACGGCAGGCGGCGGCTGTTGCGCTACCGGTTACGGTAACGGCGGAATCGGTTACGGCGGCGACGGCTGCTGTGGTGGATTCGGAGGCAGCGGCTGCTGTGGAGGTCATGGCGGAGGAGGAATCCTTGGCCGTCACCGACATCATGGCGGACATGGCAATTGCTGCGGCGGCTGCGGTGGAGCCGGTCTGGCGGGCGGTTGCGGCGGTTGTGCCGACGGCGGTTACATCGGCGGCTATGCCGATGCCGGTTGTTGTCCTCAGACGGTCGCTTGCCAGGTTTGGGTTCCAAACCAGGTTCAGGAGCAGGTCCCCTATACGGTGACCCGTTACCGTCAGGTCCCCCAGCAGTTCACCTATAACGTCACCGTAACGCATCCGGAAACCCGGAGCCGCACGGTCAACGTTTGTGAATATCAGCAACAGCAGCAGTCGCGCACGGTCAACGTTACTCGTTATCGCAACGAAACGCGGACCCGCACGGTCAACGTCTGTCGCATGACCCAGCAACAGCAACAACGTACGTTCAACGTCACTCGTTATCGCAACGAAACGCGGAGCCGCACGGTTACCGTTTGTCGCATGACCCAGCAACCGCAAACCCGCACAGTCAACGTTCAGCGTTGCCGTACGGAAACGCGGACGCGCACGGTTCCGTTCACCACGTGGCAGAACGAAACCCGTACCCGGACCGTTGCTATCAATCGCGTTCGCTACGAACCCCAAACTCGCGAAGTTCCTTGTACGGTCCTCGTTCCCGAGAACCGCACCGAGAACTACAACGTGACGACTTATCGTTGCGAACCCCAGGTTCAAACGCAGACGTACACGGTTCAGGTGCCCTACCAGGTCCAGGAACAGGTTCCCGTTACCGTTTGTCACCGCGTTCCGCGGACCATACAGGTTCCGGTCTCGGTTCCCAACTGCTGTGACGGCGGCTATGGTGGTGGTTACGGTGGTGGCGGCTACGGTGGTGGCGGCTACGGTGGCGGCGGTTGCTGTGACAGTGGTTGCGGCGGCGGCTGCGACAGTGGCTGCGGTCACGGAACACGCTGCGGCCATCGCGGTCGGCTTTTCAGCCGTTGCGGCGGTCGTTGTCACTAGATTGGCCTGATTCCGGTTGTTGATTCAAAGGCGTGGCAACGCCGCTGACAGACGATCGAACGGGAAACTTGATCATTCCAGAGGACGCATTCAAACCGAATGTGTCCTCTTTTTTTTGGTAACCTTCCGCCGCCCCATCAACTCCTACTCCTGCTCGCTATCCAGCCAAAAACACCGGGTGACCACTGCCGGATCGGATCGAGGTATGAACCTGAGAGGGCGATTCTGCGTCAATGATTCGGTCACCTTGAGGTCATCGCGAGATTTCGGGTGACACAAGCGATCCGGGAAACAGCCGCGCCTTTTGCCAGTTTTGGTGACAAGTGGAACGATTTGGTCTCGAAGCCGGGTCCCGAATGGATTCCGTCGATTCCCGGCATTGGGTACTGTGCCGCCGGTGCTTACAGGTTCGGAAACGGCACTTTTCAAATTGTCGGTTAAAGTGTAAAAAAACACGGATGCGGGAGATTGGGTCGTTGCGGCGCGTCCGTTTTGTTGGTTCATTCGAGGGCGGACGCAACCAGGCCTGCACCCCTAGCTCAATTGGATAGAGCATCGGTCTACGGAACCGAAGGTTACTGGTTCGAATCCAGTGGGGTGTACTAGACTTACGACGATTCCAAAACAAAATGGCACGGTATCTGGCACGGTATTTTGCCGTCGAGTTAGAATAAAGTGCCCCGATAAGCAGCAACTTACCGGGACACTCAGATTGCAAACCCTTCGGTCTGCTCTGGTTTTTGTTTCAAAAATCGGAGGGTTTGTAAGATGTCTAAAACACCGAAACCATGGTTCCGCAGCGGGCGTGGTTGGTTCGTCACCATTGGCCAAAGGCAATTCAATCTGGGCCGCGACAAGAAGCTGGCCTTTCAGGAGTACTACCGGCTGATGAGACAGCCGAAAGCGGCCCGAAATCTCTCGGGCCGATTGCTCGCCGCCGTAATTGACGACTTTCTCGATTTCGTTCTTAAGAACCGGGCAAGCGACACCTATATCTGGTATCGAGATCTTCTGCAAAAGTTCATACTGCTGCATCCGGATTTGAGAATTGACGACCTGCGTCCATACCACGTTCAACGGTGGGTCGACGGGTACCCTCACCTCGCCAAGACATCCCGGCGAAATCATTTTCGATCTGTGAAGACGTGCGTTAAGTGGGCGTTGAGCCAAGGCTACATCGAACAGAATCCCTTGGAACACCTGGGAGCCCCAGCAGCTGAAAGCAAGGAAGTTCTCGTAACTGAATCTGAGTACAGGCAAATGCTCGATTTTGCCAAGCCAGATTCCATTCGCGATCTGTTGATTGTGACCAGAGAGACCGGTTGCCGACCCCAGGAGTCTTTGCGAGTTGAAGCGCGACACGTTGACAAGGAAAATCAACGTTGGGTTATTCCCGCCAGTGAAGCGAAAGGCGAAAAGATCGTCAGGACGGTTTATCTTACTGACCGTGCCTTCGAAATCACTCGCAGGTTGATGCTCAAATACCCAGACGGAACCTTGTTCCGCAACACGCAAGGAGCTTCGTGGACATCGGACGCGGTGAATTGTGCGATTGATCGCATTCGTCTCCGAATTGGCAAACAAAAGATAAAAGAACGCGAGTTGTCTGTTTCCGATGATGAAATTGGTGTTTTGATACCCGAACTGAACAAAACGAAGATGTGTAATGGGGACATTCGACCAAAGCTGGATTGGGAACTGAAAATGGAAGCAAAATCGAAACTCGCCAAACGACTGGCAATGTCTTTGGTGCCGCGTTATTCGCTTTATGCGTTTCGTCATACGTTTGCTACCGGAGCATTGCAAAGCGGCGTAGATTCTGTCACTGTCGCTGTCCTGCTTGGGCATACCGATCCATCGATGCTCGCAAAGGTCTATCAACATTTGGCGCAAAGCCCTTCGTTCATGCTTGAACAGGTAAAGAAAGCAAGAGCTACAGCTTGATGTGCCGGAGCGTTACGCACTGACGACGTCGATTGGAAGTATGGGCCGATTCTCCTGCCCGTACTTCGTTTTCGGCCAAGTGATTTGTAATCGCCTGTTCACTGATTCGAATCACTCCTCGCCCGGTGCCAACTCGATGAAATGACAGCTGGCCCTGTTTCAACAGGTTGCGAACTGTTTTTTCCGAAACGTTGAGGCGTTCGGCAGTTTTACGTACTGTTAATAAGATCGGGGTCATCGAGCGATTTCAACTTTCGTGATTTGGATCGTCCGCGAGATAACTATCTAGTTGTCAAAACAGGCGTCGTTCGACTTGATCGCCATAGATTGTCCATTCTGTATTTGGTTGTTCTTCACGTCCGTACAACTCCAAATAGGGCCCGGGACTGACCGTCTCGACGAGTCTTCGAAACAGGAATGGTTTGCGGCTATGACGCGTACGGGGAGCGATGACCCAGCTGGGCAAGTCGTTACGGCGAAACGGCAATCGGCCGCGAACGCCAAACAACAGGAATTCATGCGAAACGCGCCAGTAATTTCCGAGTCCAATAAACGGTTTAATCCAGATGAGACAC
>JBGTFW010000123.1:0-2630 GCA_041747075.1 Pirellulaceae bacterium | reverse complement strand
TTTCAGTGCCGGGCCATCGATCGGATGCGGATTTCGCAGAGGATCGGAGCCGTTTCCGCAGCGACGGTGCTGACGGGATCGCCTGCTGGTTCATCGACACCAGCTACAACGAAGAGAGTTTCTTCGTCCGCCAGGCATACTTCCTGGGCGCCAACGACCCGTACAAGGCCCTCAAAACGACCCTGAAGGCCGAAATCGACCGCGACGCGTGGGAATCCCTCCACACCGTCAAGGTCATCAACCACCTCGGCGATGAAGTGATGAAAGTGTTCCGCGTATGAAACCGCTTTGACACCCGCTACTCCAATAAAGTTTCCTGCAATTACAATCAAAACATCCTGCTTGGTGATTTCGGTGGGCGGTGACATGGTTGATGCGTTATCGGAACGAGAAGCGCGCGAACGCGCAGCAACATCACCGGCTGATCGCTTTGAAGATTTCCTGGGTCAAAGGTCGGCGCCTCCGTCGTCGGATGGCCATTGGATTCGCATCGTTTTGGCCTCAGCATATGTATTTCGACAGATTGTTTATGTCGTCGGCATTTTCCTTTCAGTTCTTTGGGTACGAGTGATTCTGGAAACCCTCATTGTGCTTTTCAACATTGCCAACTCACTCAAGGCAATCGAAGAGCACTCAACGCCGGCAACTTAGTTCCAGTTTTGCAAATTTGGAGTGCTCCGGCCTGGCGGAGCTTTGGATTAGTTTCGGAAAACGTGATGCATTGAGACAACTTCTGCGATGGGGCGTTGCTGTCCACACCGCCAATAATTTCCTGCCTTCGCGAATCCAAAGCGGTGCCAAGTCCCCGCACTCCAAAGAAAAGTGCAAAACTGGAACTTAGGCTCGTGGCGAAAGCCACGAACGCCTGGCGAGCGTGGCTGACGGACTGATTCCGCTGGTCAAGTTGCTGGCAAGCAGCGATGGCAAACCGTGACGTCGGCCGGGTAATGTTTCGCCCCGGAACGTTGACCGGCGGGAATGGGCGGAATACGCTGGAACAATGATCCGGTGCCATGATGTTCCGGCCACCGGTGATCGGTCCCTTTTCCAACACGCGTTCCGATGCTCATTCCTGACCGTTGTCCCAGGTATCGTTTCGCCTGGGTGCTTTTGTTGATCCTGATTGGACCCGTTGCAGCCGGTGCCGGGGTGCAGGTCGAACCTCCGGACGCCTCCCCGGAAGAGTCCGACGACGCCGAACATATCGAACACGTGACGGTTCGCGGAAAGTTCGTCAATCCTGGCGATCGCTTCCCGGACTTTGACTGGACAACGCTCGACGCGTCGCTCGTGCAACTTGTTCAATTGAACTCGCCGGAACTCCCCGATTCGTGGGACGAGATGACTCAGGAACAGCGGCGTCAATGGTTTACCGATTTCCAGGCGACCGAGGAGGGGAAACAACTGGTCGAGGCCAACCAGGCGCTGATTGCCGACCGCGTCATTGTGGCACTCGACGTTGATGCGGAAGGTGCCTTTGTGGCGTACGACGTGCCTAAAGGGAATTACCGCATGCAGGCCGCCCGCGACCGGAAAACCAGTGACGGTACGTACATCCTCCAGGCATATGGGCAAATCGAAATCGCGGACGTCGAGGAAATTGATCTCGGCGAGATGCCGATCGAAATTGTCCGGCTGTTGAAGATGAACGAAATCGCCCCCGAGATCCGCGGCAAGACCGCCACGGGTGACGACAGGCACCTCGCGGACTTTCGCGGCAAATATGTCATTTTGAGCTTTGCGGAAATTGCCAATCCGGGCTTCGAGCAGGCGAGCAAGGCGATCAGCAAAGCGCTTGAGTTGCCCGTCGCCGACGGCAAGCTGGCGGCGTTAACCGTTGCCGTCGATAGCGACGGCGAGGCGGCTGGAAGAAGCATTTCGGAGCGCGGAATCGCGTGGGACGTCATCGTGCTTGGTGGCTGGGAGGCCGGTCTGCTCAACGAGTACGGCGTCAAGGCGGTACCGTCGCTGTGGCTCATCGATCCGGAAGGGAAAATCGTCCTCACAGGGCAGCAATTCCTGTTTGAATTGTCGCGCAACGGTGGAGAATTGGCCCAATTGGTCGAAGACGCGATCAACGGCAAGCTCAAGCCAGGAGTAGCAAAAGAAGCGACGGGAGAGGACGAAAAGTTGCCAGCGGCCGACAAGAAAGAGTAAAGCCTCCCCGTTCGTGGTTCATTTCGCGCGCGGATGGGCCTTTCGGTAGGCTTCGCGGAGCGCGGTGGTGCTGACGTGCGTGTAAATCTGGGTGGTGATCAGGCTCTTGTGGCCGAGCAGTTCCTGGACGCTGCGGATGTCCGCACCGGCGTCGAGCAGATGGGTTGCGAAACTGTGTCGCAGGGTATGCGGCGAGGTGCGCAAATCCAGCCCGGTTTCCCTCAGATGCTTTTCCAGCATCCGGATCAAATCACACTTGCCGGCACCCCATGAAACATTCCCCGCACCCTCGGATTTCGGCCTTCTCGCTGGTGGAGGTGGTCCTAGCCATCGGCATCCTTGCCTTCGCGGCCGTCACCATTTTGGGGTTGTTCGGGCAACTCTACCGGTCGGACGAGCACGTGGCCGAGATGCGGGCGGCGGTGGGCGCCGCAAATTCGCTGCGCGATCACCTGCAGAACGAGGCGGGGTTC
>JBGTFW010000122.1:0-2848 GCA_041747075.1 Pirellulaceae bacterium | reverse complement strand
ATGAAGGATATGGCTGGCGAAAATCAGGCTCTTGCCGCGCTGCACCCATTGCCGCAGAAAGTCCGTCATCTCATAGCGCCCCTTCGGGTCCAGCCCGTTAAACGGCTCGTCGAGGATCAGCAGGTCGGGTTCGTGAGCGATCGCCTGGGCGAGAATCGTCCTCTGGCGCATGCCAAGCGAGTATCCGGTCATCGCGCGATTCATGGCGTGCGACATCCCGACGACGGCCAGCGCCCGTTCGGCCTGTTCGCGCGCCGCCCGGGCACCGATTCCCCTCAGCCGAGTCAGGTAGGCGACCCAGCCAAGACCGGTGACGAACGGATAATTCGCCTGGACGGCTGGACAAAGACCGATCCGGTTGAGCAACTCGTTGTTTTGCCACGGGTTGACGCCGAAAACTTGCACGGCACCGAGCGTCGGACGCAACTGGCCCATGATCAAGTTAATTAGCGTCGTCTTTCCCGATCCGTTCGGTCCGAGCAACCCGTACGCTCCCGGTGCCAGCTCAAGCGAGATATCGTTGACCCCGATCACGGTCTTGTACAGTTTGGTGACGCGTTCAAAGGAGATCATGGGGTCTTAGATTCTCACGGGGGCCGAAACCCGGCGGTAGAGCCACACAAACGAGATCACACAGATCAGCGCCAGCACCACGATCGACGGCACGACGCTTGCCACATCGGTCTCCAGTCCGAACAGCCACGACTGCACCCGCCCGATCGTCGAGTAGATCGAAACAAGCGACCACTGGCTGTCAAAAGTCGGCGGAACCGCTCCACCGGCCGCATAGGCCAGTTGCAACTGATTTTGACCGTAGATAACGCCCCAGACGACCACGCCGAGCAGCCACACGGCGAACCAGGCAAACCCGGCAAAGCGACTTTCCTGGGTAAGCGACGAAAAAAGCAGACTCAAGAGGCATACCGGAATCACGCAGACGCCTGTCGCGAGGATCGCGCGAAAGGGCAAATCCCATGTATCGGCGATCACCGACAGGTCGGGTGAAAGCAACAGCCCGAAAATATACAGCCCGAGCGCCGGCACCAGCGTAATCAGCGAGAGGATGACGGCCGGGATCGCCATTTTACCCAAAAGATATTCGATCCGCGTAATGGGACGCGAGTAGTACAGCAAAAACGCCCGCGAACGGACGTCGCGAGCGATCAGCGGCGGCACGATCAGCCCGACGATCAGTAGCGTCATGATCCCCTGCGGGTAACGGAGAAACATCGACAACAGCCAGGACCAGACGCGGTTCCGCATGACGCGCGGGTCGCCTTCCTCGGCGGCGGCCAGCACGGATTTGCTGTTGGGCAGGCTCTCCATTCGGTTGAGCACTTCGCGCGTCCTGATATACCGCGCAATTTCAGCCGTTGACTGATTCCCGACCTCGTCCCAATCGATGTCCCGGATCGCACCGATGTGAATCTGATCGATGACTTCCTGGTCGGGCTTCTCCATCGCCTGCTCAAAAAAGAAAAAGACCGACGCGAGATAGACGGCGGGTATCCAGCTCGCCAGCAACGCGCGGCGGACCCAGCGACTTTTCAGCGCCGCGGCGACGCCCGCTTCGGTAATCTTCCACCAGCGAGTCCACGGTGCCGTCAGCTTGCCGGACCAGGGACGATACCCGACGTCATGAATGGGCATGTTCGTCTCCCTGAATGGCTTCCATGAAAATCTGCTCGACGGAATTGCGTGTTGGAATGAAGGACTTGATGACGGTCGCGTGGTCCCGGCTCGCCCGCCAGATCGCTTCGGTCGTTTCCGGCGACGTCACAAGCACTGAGATCGTGCGGTCCGGCTCCGTCACGGCCTCGACTCCGGCGGCTTGCAGCGCCGCCACGAACGGGCGCGGGTCTCCGAGTACCGTCAACACCTGCCTCGGTGACGTCGGCGTGTTCAGTCGATCGAGTCGGTCCGACAGGCGCACCCGACCGTTGGAAAGGATCACCACATGGTCGCAAATCGACTGGACGTCAGGGAGGATGTGAGTTGAAATCAGCGCGGACTTGTGGAATCGTTCGCACAGGACACGGACCCGATTGAGCAACGCCTCGCGTTCTTCCGGGTCGAGTCCCGACGTCGGTTCATCGAGGATCAGGTAGAGCGGATCGTGAACAATCGCCGCGGCGAACTTCGTTTTTTGGCGCATCCCGGTCGAGTACCCTTCGACGCCCCGGTATCGTTCCTGGTGAACGCCGCAAAAATCGAGTATTTCGTGCGAACGGCGAAGCGCTTCCACCGAAGGGATGCCTGCGAGGCAAGCGGAGAACTGAACCATTTCGATCCCCGTCATGCCGCTGATGTAGCAGTCGTCCTCGGGCATGTAACCAACCAGGGCGCGAATTTTTCGACCGTGACGCCCCAATCGATGGCCGAGAACGGTGCCGCCGCCGCCGTTGATCTTGACCAGTCCCATGACGACCTTGATCAACGTCGATTTTCCCGCCCCGTTGGGGCCAAGCAGACCCGTGATCCCGTCGCCAATCGACAACGAAACGTCGCTTAGCGCCACCATCCGCCGGTACGACTTGTCGATGTGGTGCAAGTCAATCAGCGGATCAACGGTGCGAGTCGGCGGGTCCTGGCTCATGGCGAAAAACGCAAACCTGCTAAAGATGGGCCGACCTTCGCCGCCGATTGGCGGATCGATTCGCTGCGGTGGCGAGATCAACTCGCCATGACAGGCGAATCAGGTCGCCATTGTTGGCGGGAACCCGGATTTTGTCCACTCGTTGACACCAGGGGGGGCCTGATTCCGTCACGCCTTGCGTCAGCGTTTTCCAACCGGCTGACCGGACGACAGACCGAGTGCCAGCGCCAGTTCGTCCGGCGGGGTCGCGAG
>JBGTFW010000121.1:0-33098 GCA_041747075.1 Pirellulaceae bacterium | reverse complement strand
CCGGCGGCCGCATCAAGGCAACTTGGCAAAAGGTTTGACAGCGAAATCGCCCGCGAATTTGGACTGGATTATTTGCAGGTCCAGGCCGAGTGGCGACGGCGGGGGATCGACCGACATCGAAAAGTGAATTGGACGCCCGCGAGAATTAAATTGCTCGGGACCATGCCCGACGCAGAGCTGGCGCGACGAATCAAGTTCGCCAAAAACGTTGCCTTCAAAAAGCGAAAGGAACTGGGGATTTCGCCGTTTGGCCAATCCACTGACGACTTGAGACATCGCTGGACCAAAAGGCAACTCGCAATGCTTGGCAAGGTGCTCCGTCGGACTCGCTCCGGCTTGGGCGACAGGCAATTGAGCGAAACGGAAACCTTTGGTTAATCCTCTGGTTAGTTCCGGTTTTTCAAATTTGGAGTGCTCCGGCCAGGCGGAGCTTTGGATTTGCCCCGGAAAACGCGATGCATTGAGACACATTCGGGCTGGGGAGTTGCCGTCCACACCTCCAATGATTACCTGCGTTCGGCAATCCAAAGCGGTGCCAAGTCACCGCACTCCAAAGAAAAGTGCAAAACTGGAAGTTGTAAACCAGACCTCGGGGCAAGTTTCGTCGGATTTGGGCTTTGATCAATTCCAACGCTTTTTTTTCATCCAATGGCACCGACATTCGATCAACCCGGGAATAAAGTTCGCTGATGTCTGGATGAACTCAAGCGGCCCTCACATAACGAACGTGTCAATCTTTCGGCAATCGCCCGGACGACCGGGACGACGACTGAGTTTCCGAATTGCTTGTACGCCTGGGTGTCGCTGACCGGGATTTGAAACGTGTCCGGATAGCCCATCAGCCGTGCGCACTCGCGCGGCGTCAGGCGACGCGGACGCTTGCCGCGCTGGCGAATGAGTATCTCGCTGCCGTCCTTGTAGTAGCGGGCGCTGAGCGTTCGCGTCGTGTCGCCCCGCCCGACCAAACCGAACCCGAACCCGTTGCCGGCGCGACGGTGCTTCTCGGCATAGTTCTGCAAATACGTCCAGAGATGTTCGGTCAGCGTGTACCGGTCATCGACGCGCCGCTGGAGAATCTTGCCCACGGTCGCGGCATGGCGATGCCGGGCAAGTTCTTCATCGGTCGGAAACCGGAACTCAACGCCGGGCTTGCTGCCGACAATAAAAATGCGTTCGCGGTTTTGCGGAACGACGGCCCTGCCGTTAATGACCTTCCAGTCGATTTCGTAGCCGAGATCGTTTTCGAGCACCTCGCGAATCGTCGCGAACGTCTTCCCCTTGTCGTGGCGAGCAAGGTTCTTGACGTTTTCGAGGAGAAAGGCGCGCGGCTGTTTGGCCTCGATGATTCGCGCGATGTCAAAGAACAACGTCCCCTGCGTTTCATCGCGAAAGCCGTGCTGGCGTCCGAGTGCGTTCTTCTTGCTCACCCCCGCGATACTGAACGGTTGACAGGGAAAACCGGCGACGAGAATCTCGTGATCAGGAATGTCGTCCGCTTCGATCACCCGAATATCGCCCGCCGGGCGCTCGCCGAAATTGGTTTCGTAGGTTGTTTGCGCCTGTTTGTCCCATTCGCTGGTGAAGACACACCGTCCGCCGGCCGATTCAAACGCGATTCGCATCCCGCCAATTCCGGCGAACAGGTCGACAAAACGGATGTCAACTGGCGGATCAGTTTTTTTCCGTTCTTCGCGTCGGTTCGAACGTGAACGAGCGAGCACTTGCATTCCTTCATTTGTTACGCAATTAAAACCCGCAGCGCAGGCGAGTGTGCGACACGAGGCAACGTTCACTCGCTTGCGCGTCGGGCTTGTAATTACGGCACTTCCGTGCGAGCGTGACGTCGACCAACTATTGTGGGTGCCTGGTCCTGACCGTCAAGTATCGGCGCAGCGTCGACAGTTCATTGGTACACTTCGCGACGGGCCTGTGATAGAATATGGAGCGGACCGCACCGGACCATAACGTACTGATTGTCGCACGTCCCGCCAGTTGTAAACGTGCCAACAGCCAGGTGATCACTTGTCAATTCATTCATCGAACCCGGAAACGCACACCGGCGCGCTGCCCCTGGCAAGCGGGATACTGCAGGCGGGTGATCGATTGGGCCAGCCGGAGTTCCTCCGCCGATACGCTTCGTTGCCGGCCCTTGAGCACGCCGAATTGATCGAAGGAGTGGTTTACATGGGATCACCTGTCTCGGCTAGCGAGCATGGCGAGCCGCACGGAAAGTTGATCGTCTGGCTGGGTACGTTCGCGATGCTTTCGTCCGGTGTAGCCTTCGGCGATAACTCGACAATTCGCCTGGACCTCGACAACGTGCCGCAACCGGATGGTTATCTGCGAATTGAAGCGGAGAATGGCGGACAATCGCGATTGGACGGCGGTTACCTGATCGGTCCGCCTGAATTGATCGCCGAAGTCGCCGCCAGCAGCGTCAGTCACGACTTGCACGACAAGTACCGCGCCTATCAGCGAAATGGCGTTCGCGAATATCTCGTGTGGCGCGTCCGCGACCGGGCAATCGACTGGTTCAGTCTGGAATCAGGTCGCTACGCCCCGATCGCGACGGACGACCAGGGGATTCTGCGATCGATCGTCTTTCCGGGACTTTGGCTCAATGTCCCGGCGATGGTGGAGGACCGAATGAAGGACGTACTGGCGACCCTTGAACAGGGCCTGAAATCGACGTCTCGCTGACTACAACCGGTTCAGTGGTTGAACTGCATTTCTGTCGCCAAGGTGCCTTGTCACAGCCAACGCCCATGCGGACAATGACCGATAATATCCCCAATCGACAAATCCATGCGCACCACCTGGTTACACGTTCACGTCCCCAAGGCCGGCGGCAGCACGCTGCGCCAGTTGTTCAACCGCAATTTTGGCGAGGGATTCTACAACTCCAACTCGCTGCTCGAGACCAAACAGTACACGCGAGAGGACGTGAGCGAGATCATTCGCTGTCATCCGTGGCTGCGGTGCTTTTCCGATCACAAGCTGTCGCTCGATCTGCCTTATGATCACGCCGACGCCCGAGTTGTGGCGGTTTCCTTCGTCCGCGATCCCGTCGAGCGGTTCGTTTCCCGATACTTCTTCCACCGCAATTACGAGGAAGTCGCCTGCATCGCCCAGCGAATGTCCTTTCGGGATTTTGCCACCGAGGAACTCGTCAACGGTTACGCCCACCCGCAAACCAACAGCCAGGTGTACTTTCTCAACGGCGGGCGCTCGTTTGACGATCTTTCGGTTATTCACGAGGCGGTCGCGACCGGTCAGGCGTACCTCTTTCCCATCGAGCGATTTGACGAGGCGTGCATTGCCCTTGAACAGCTCTTTCCGGAAACATTCCGGGACTTGTCCTACGTCATGAGCAACGTTTCGAAAAAGGACGTGGCGATCAACGACGGCGAACTGGAATTCGTCTCTGGCCACCTCGCGCTGGACCAGCCGCTATGGGACCTCGCCAACGAGTTTCTCGAGGCGACTCTCGCCCGTGCTTTTGACAGTCATGAATCGCGTATCGATCGCCTGGAAGAATTCAGGGAAACCTGTTCGCGCCGCTTTGACAATTTCCAGCCGCCGCGCCCGGCGGGCGACGCGGCACGGAGTCCCTGCCATGAGTCCGGTGTGTTGGCCGTGACGGCGACCGCTTCGACAACGGAATCAGGAACCGGTCCATCGAACATCCACCGCGCCACGCGAACCCGCTCCTGAGATGGCCCACGGTGACGGGTGCGTATGTCCGATGGGATGCCGTATGCTTTCCGGATTTGGTCAAAGAAAGCACGCGTTATCCCCGCGAAGGCGGGGAACGAGCGCCATGCGCCACGCGTGGGCTAACTGGACAGCGCCACTTTGGTTGCCAATACAAGCACGAAGCGCAAGCGAGTGAGTGGGTTACGCCGAAACACACTCGCTCGCGCGTCGTGCTTGTATTCTCGCGGATTTCCACGAAAGTGGCGCTGTCCAGCTAATAGCACGTCATCCTCGCGAAGGCGGGGAACCAGATGCGTTGGCGATTGCGTTGCCCATTGACTTTGGCTGCCATCGCGACGGGACCAAGTGAAAGCCCAAGAAAACGGCAAATGCCTTAAAAACGCAGCCGAACTGCAAGAGCAGGTTGACCGCTTCAAGCAAGGCGTTGGCGCTTCCCGCTGAATCGTGCCGCCTTTTCGACGTCCGCCCGCGCGATCCTTGCAAATGCGCGCAACCCGATTGCCAGCCAGATGCTCCAGGCGAATGCACTGGCGACCGAACCGGAAATCAATCCGCGGGGAAAATATGCAAGCGTCACCCGACTTCGACCAGCCGGAAGGGGCACCGCCCGCAAGACCCGATTGGCCCGGAGAACTGGAGGCAGGTCTCGATTGCCGTTCTCATGCTCGATCGTTGCACGCCAGTCCGGATCAAAATAGTCACAGCACACCAGCAGACACTCTCGCGATGCATTCACCTCCAATACGATCCGCGACGGTTCAACACGCAAGACCACGACTTGATTTGGAAACTCGGGCACGACCGAATCGGCTGCGACGAAATTTCCGCTCGCGGCTGGCCATTCACTAGACTCGATGACAACGTGCCGCGAGCCTTTCGCGACCGTTGCGTCCATCATTTCCCGGGTTCGAGCGCGGACGGCTTGCGGATTTCGTTCTTCGATTACCGGTAGTACCCGCCACGTGTAAGCCAGCAGGAAGCGGGGCACGCCATCGACCGATCGGCTCGATATCTCCGCGTCGAGTGGACCCTTCCCGACCAGCGAGACGGCCTCAATCACCTGCTGTACGCCGCAAGACGCGAGAACGGTGTTCCGTTGTTCCTCGTCAAGCCGCCGTAACTCCGATTTCCATTCGAGTAAATCGAGCGGTTCAATCGATGTAAACGAACCAACGGCCCGGATGCCCGCCGCAAGGTGATACCGGGGCCGCAACGACGCGCGGTCCATTCGTTGCAATTCAGCCAGCGAGAGAGGTGTCGCACCGATTGCCGCGCGCCGGTCGACTTGTTCGCCACGATAAACGCTCGTCATTGGCTTGCCGATCTCGAATTCGATCGGCTCGCGCGGGGCGAACCCGGAGAGTCCCTGGTTGGCAACCACCAAATCGAAAGCCGTCAATCCGACAATGGTCCACCTGCGGATTTTGAGGGATTTAAGAAGTCGAACGCCTGCCGCGGATTTTCGGACCACCGATGAGAGGACCACGGATTGTTGGACGACGGATGAAGACTGGGTGCCGATCAACACGGTCACTACGAGCAACATGACCAGCGTTGTGTGGATCGCAGCTCGCAGTGTAGTGCTCCAGTCCTCCCCGATCGCGCCGCGTATGTCAGGCATCAACATCGCGACGGCCAGCAGGGCGCTGCCCGCAAGAGTCCAAAGCGCGCCGCATTTCAGGCTCCGTCGTTTGGCGTTCCAATCCGCCGACATTCGGTCCAGTCCCACGCCGCCGAGCAGGCATGCCATGAGTGCGGCAATCACAATAAGCTTGCACGGATAGCGAAACGCGGAGAAACCAGGGAGCAGCGCGACCTTCATCCAGTACAAACCGCCCACGGAACGTCCGACCTCCGCGCCATATCCGCTGCCGCCGCGCATCAATTGCAACTCATTGACCAGCCACCCCACGCCGTACCAGCCAAACGACGCGAGCAAAAACCAGAGCCCCAACCAGCTCAATTGCCATCGAGTCCGACCGAACGGGCGCGCGTCGCGCCGCCAGCGCAATTGCCCGGCGGCCAGCAGGCAGGTGACAACTCCAAAATAGATCGTCGGCGTCCACAATCGATCGGAACCCGGCAAGCCGCTGGCCCAGTTGGATTCGCTCACGAAGTCAAATTGTCCGAAAACGTTGGGCCAAAGCCCCTCGACAACGCGCCACGGGGCGAAGCTGAATTCGTAAATCGCCGACGCATGACTTCCAGAAATTGGCTCGGCGCTCAGTCCACGGAAGTTGCCGTCGGAAATGGCGGCGTACACGTTGACTGGCGGATCAATTGAAGTTCGTTCGCTGCGAGCGGTCCACCTGGCTGATGGAACGACCTGAATGGCGCTCAGCGCGATGGCAAACGCGGTGACGAACACGGCCGCACCGACGCGCCGAACCAGGCTCATTTCACCATTGGAAGTGAGTATCAAGAACGCAACAATCAACGCGGCAACGTACGCCATCTGCGGATCTCCGCCGAGCACCATCAGCGCCAGCGCCGCGCTCGCGCCGGAAAGCGATGCCAGCCGCCGCTTTCGGCACCAGTTCCACGCAAACCCGGCGGCCACGGGCAGCCACGCCGCACCGACCAGATAGATCACATTGCAAGTCTGAAAAACGACCGCGCCGCCAAACGCATAACTGATTGCGGCGAGGGTTGCCCCCGCCTGGCTGCATCCGATCGATCGGGCCGCGAACCGCGCTGCAAACGCCGCCATCAACACATGCCCGGCCACGTACCATGCAAACCGCGTGTCAAAGGAAAGCAACCGCAACCAGAACATTAGCTTGCCGGGATAAAACAAGCTGCTGCTCGCGTCACCCACGACCGGTGTCCCGAAATCATCAAGCGGGTTCCACGGCGGCAAACTGCCCGCTTCCTGGTTTCGGCTGATCCATTCAAAAAGCGGAAAGTACAGATTCGTCGTGTCGCGAAAGCCGAACTGATAACCGCCGAACAACACCGGCCAGAAAAAGACGAACCACAGGCCAGCGATCAGGGAAAGGCTGACGGCGGTCGCGGTTCGCGATTCGGCGTGTCCCGCGTCGCTGCCGGAATTCTCAATTGACACAGTCCGCAAATGCTTTACGGGAAACCAAACTGGCTGGCATCGGGACGCAACGTATAATGGACGAGCGCGTAACCATCTTCCTTTCCTCCGATTTTCCTGTCCATCCCCGTAGCCACGCTTGCCAAAGCGTGGATATTTGTTGGGGAGAGCGGGATTCCCGCCGTTTGGCAACGGCAGCTACAAACCGCCATTTGCAAGCGGGTCACCGACCTGTCGAGGTTCGCTCGTTTGCGCGCCGGGCTTGTATGTGCGCCTTATTCCACGTGCGCTGCCGGAACGACGTCGCCTTGAGCGGCGGCCTGGGCCTGCCCCAGATGCTCCAGTAGAACGCGGCGGACTTCGAGGATTGCAAGGGGGTGGCGGTGAATGACGGAATGTTCGGCGGGCACCTCGACTTCCGAAGTAGCGTCCGGCGTCCGCGCACTGTCGACGGAAACGACGCCATCTGAGAGCGGCCTGTCGCCTCCCCACGGCCAGATCGATTGTTGTTCGCGGACCCCGATGATATTGTGATAGGTCACGTGCTCGCCGCGCCGCGACGACTGCATCGTTTCAAAAAACCGCGATTCGGGTGACAGCGCGTCGGTGCTGGTCGTGATTGCCAGGAGGTTGGGATCTCCGAAATAATCCGGATTTGCCCGGATCACTTCCGCATATTCGTTGCTCAGACTCGCCGGGAGACGAAACAATTGCTGGCTGAACCATCGCGTCACGTTGTTCGCCACGTTGCTGCCCCGATGGGGAGTCCCGATCGTCACGACGCGGGCAATCGACGGATTCGCCTCGAAATGAAAAGTCTCGTTTAACCGCTGGCGAACGTCCGATTCACCTTGAAGCTCAGTGACCGGCCGGCTGCTCAGCAACTGCCAGTACCTCTCGTCGCTTTGGTACGTCTGCAAGCGCGCCACAAGTCCACCCATGCTGTGTCCGACCAGCACCATCTGATCGAGCGCGGCGGACTGGCGCGACGGATCGAGATGTTCGCGCAAGTCGCGAAGGTCATCGCGCATCTGCCGGGCACTGAACCAGAACGGCTGGCCGCTCGGATACAGGTAAAACCAGAACTGGTAATGATCGCTGATCGCCCGGTCGGCGCGCAGGTCATTGAACATCTCCGTCCAAGTCATCGGGCTTGACCAGAAACCGTGGACCATCACGACGGGAATCTTGTCCGGGTCGTAGGGTTCGAGCATGTACATGCCGCGAAACTGGCCGGCAAAGTCCGCGTTCAACAGCGCGGCGGTGGCGAACACGCCGCTACCCAGCAGCGGGTCATCCAGGTACCAGGCGAGCGGCGTGGTGAGATCACTTTCCAGGGGTGCCTCGCGATCGCCGATGCGGATGTTGGTTTGCTCAAGCGGATCGATCAGTTGAATGAGGCACTTTTGCGGGGGAGCGTCGATTCCGGACGACGAAGCGGGAATGGACGCCTGGATAAACGCCGTCAATGGCAACGACAGGCCGCCGGGATAGTATTGTTCGTCCGTCGTGTCGCCGTCGCTCCGCGCCTTGCGAACCCCGATCAGCGGTACCCCCAGTCCGTACGTGTGATAGACGTTTTGCAGGCCCTCGGTGTCGTAATCCGAAACGAACTCGAAACGTTCAAACTCGTGTTCGCGCCAGCGACCGCGCATCACAACGGCGATTTGCAGAGGGCTCCCATCGAGTGAACTCGCCGTGAAAATCCCGCCTGGCTTGAGGGTCTCCTGGTCGCGCATGATTCGCAGCATTCCCTCGAGCGCCGCGTTGTACGTGTCGCACACCTGGCGGAACAGCGGATCATAGGCGTTGCGCGTCGCATCGAGTCGCGGGTCGAAAAGGTACTGGTAACTTGCCATGACCGCGGTGGAGAGATACCGGCCCGCCTGGCGTTCGTCGTGCGCAATACGCAAGCGATGACCTTCGACGTAGGCCAGCTCGGACAGCACATGCAGACGCTCCAGGTCCGGATGCTCCTGAACGCTTGTCCACAATTCGCTCAACACCTGGTCGGGTTGTTGCTGGAAGTCGTTCTCGAGTGCGTACCGGCGGAGAAACATTCGGGCGCGCTCGCCAGGTTGCGGTCCGCCGTGACCCGTAACACCCGACCAGAAACTCATCGGTCGCTCGAGCGGATTGCGCGGGCGCTTGCGAACAGCGACGCCGGGTGATGTGCCCCAATGAGTGACAGCCGCCACTCGTCGCAGCGACTGGACGTCCCACGAACAGCTGCTGGCAAGGCAGAGGATTGCCGCGGCAAGTGCGATCAGTGTGCGGGTTGCAATGGGGCGTTCCACGGTGGACGAAGGCTTTTCCTGGAGCGAAATCAGCAACGGCGTCGCGAGCCGCACCGGCGCGCAGTCCCGCAAAATACAGTCGCCGTGAATACGCCAACGCGACTCCGCGCGTCAACCCTGAAATGACCTCGCTCGCTCGGTCGTGAAACGAATCGTTCCGCTTGGACCGTCGTTTGATGGTTATCCCGCGAGCATTTTCGCCGTTCGGCCCGTCTCGTCGAGCATCGTTCGCAACTCGTCGTAATCGGGATGCTTCATGCGAATCCACGCGTTGGCCATGTATCCCGCTTCGACCCCCTGCGTGGCAGTTCCCTCGGGTGGCAAGTGCCAGTCGATGATCCACTCGCCGTATCGCCGCTTGATTTCCCCGATTCCCTGATAGCCAGCGACGCGCCCGTCCTGAGTCGGCCGCAGCGCAATGATTCCGGCGCTGAATCGTCGCGACGCCCGGCGGTCAGTTCGTCCGTAGCAGACCGCCATCGCCCACTCGCGGTACAGATCGATGTCGTTTGCGGCGTTGTAAAGTTCCCACGCGCGGACGCCTGGCGGGCGGCAACCAATTTCAGAGAACTTGAGACCTTTCGGACCAAAGAACCATTCCATGTGCGTCGCCGACGTTCCGATTTGCAGCGCCTCGATGACGCGCCGCCCCATTTGCTTGACTTCCTCATAGTCGAGAGCCGAATCGATCCGGTTGGTCGCAATGAACTGGGGGGAAATCCAGCGGTGGCGCATTGCTTCCAGCACGTTCGGAAAGTAATGCGAAATAAACTCGTGCCCGACCTCGCCGTCAATCGCGATCGTGTCGTAGAAACCCTCGTGTCCCTCGATGAACTCCTCGACAGCCACGTTTCCACCCGCACCGACCGCTGATTGCCGCAAGGCGATTTCCAGTTCGCCGTCGTCGTCGACCCGGCTGGTGCCCGAAGCGCCTGCCCCGCTCCGCGGCTTGACGATCAGCGGATATCCGACGCGCCGCGCGAATTCACGAATTTCATCCAGGTCGCCGCTTCCCAGCGACTGGGCGCACGGGACGCCGGCCTCACGGAGCGCTTCCTTCATGGCCGGCTTGTCGCGACAGAGCCACGAGGTATGCGCCGTGGTTCCGGGGATTGAACAGGCCTCGCGCACCCGGGCGACGGGCATGATGTGGGCTTCGATTGTTGCCTCAAGCCGATCGACCCACAACTGGTCCTGGACCCAACGAACGGCGCGGGTCATTGCTTCTTCGTCGCACACCGAGGGAACCTGGACGTATTCGTGCAGCGAGCCTTCGAGTTGCGACCCCAGCGCCTCGCGCGGCGATTCGCCGATCGCGATTACCTTGGCCCCGACCTCGCGCAGTGCCCGGACAAATTCCCGCTGGTTGGGCGGAAACGCCGGTTCGACAAAGATGATGTTCATGGCAACCGTCTCAAATTGCAACGATAATTTTCTTTGAGGATTTCAATTCGGGTCTTCGACGAGAATATCCTCGACGTCGAGCGATTGCAACGGTTGAACCAGCTTCTCGACTGGACCCGCACGCAGTACGACCAGACGGGTGCGCTTTCGGGCTACGCCACCGTCAGCCGCACGGTGGGCGGGGACCGGGGGCCGGAGGAAGAAGACTCGACTCATTATCGCGGCGAGAAACGTCCGCAGTAACCGTGTCATGGAGACGATTGGAATGCTGCCCGGAATCCCGCAGGCGCGACAGAAGATCGGTGGGTTTTGGCCCCAAAAAAAACGCCCGCTTCCGCCACTCCAGATCCCGCTGGCTCGTTCGGCTTTGGCGTGGCGTGAGTAAAGCGCGATTTCGCCCGAACGGTCGGACCACCGGATTTCCGTCGGGTTCATCCCGGCGGGTTCCCAATTGACAAGCTACAATGCTTGCCAAAAAGTTGTCGCCCCGCCGGAGCAGGTCCGCCGGAAGCGTCCGGAGGTCGCCAAGGCTTTCGACGCGCGGGCGTTTCAGCGCGTTTTAAGCGCTGCCCAAGCCGAAACTCTCCGCGAGTTCCGCGACGGGCAATTCGGGGACTTACGACGTGAAACGGTGACACTGGAAAAGCAAAAAAAGGGAAAATTGACGACAGCCGTGTCCATTCCGCGTCACTTTTGACTTTGGCGATTCTTTAGAAAAAGGTCCCAATTTGAATTTCTGGCCCGCAAAACCAGTATCTCTTTCCATAATTACCATCCTGGCGCTTCAATGGCTCGAATGGCATCAAGGTTGCATTACAAATCTCCCGTCGTCCCCCCAATCGATGAAAGGAATCAAGAAATGTTTGCTTGCCAATTACTGATCGCTGCCGGTTTTATCCTCATCGCCTTTACCGCGCTGAACGTCAAGCGGTTCCGTCCGTCAGCCGACGTCTTTTAGTCGCCGAACCTCCGTGGTCGGAACCATCTGCGATTCTGACGAATCACCCTATTTTTCAAGCTCTTCCAACAACTTTTCAAACTCGCCGGTCCGCTTGGAATTTGTCCAACCTGGCGGCACGGCCTTCAAGTATTGCAAAAGCTTCCTTGCTTCGTCCTGCTTGCTGCTAGCCACCAGCAATCGGGCGACGTTCAGTTTGGCATCGTACCAGTCATTGGTGTGCGGGGGTGTTGTCGCCGCCAGTTTCCGCCACTGGGCGAGCGTCGCCGGCAATATCGAATCGTCGCTGACGGAGCGCGCCAGCAGCATCTCGCCGAAAAGCCGTTGAACCGTTGCGTCACGCGGATACTGACTGGCGATTAACGACGAGGTCTCGACTGCGTTCGGCGGCTGGAGAGCCATGAAGGCCCGCAACTGGGCGACTCCCCACTGATATTGTTCTCGTTCATCAAGTCCATCGATCTGTCGTTCAAACCGATCGGCAATCGCGATGAGAAATTCGTGGCAATTCGCGGGAACTGGATCGGGACGAAACGTTCCGGCCAATCCGAGACGCATTGCCGTCAGCACGGATCGCGAAGGATCGAGTTGACCGAGAAACTTTTGTTGTTCTTCAAGCGTGACATTCGCCCACGCACTGGCAACCAATTGCAAGGCGCGTCCGTAGTCGGCCCGCGATGCATCGTCCGCTTCCGCGGACAACCTGTCCAGCGTCGCAGGCCCGTCGTCGTCGTCGGCCACTCCATAGAGCAATTGCAATTCGGATTGCAGCGCGGCGGATTGCCATTGAGCCTCCCGCCGGTTGGCAACTGGATCGTCGCCGACGTCGGCCGGTTCGATGGATCGAGTCTGTGCGGCGATCGCCTCGAGAGTTTCGCGAAGGTCCGGGGCGTCCCGTCCAGCGGCGGTCGTCCATTGCGGGAGCAACTCGCGCACCTGTTCCAGCGCGGCGCCCTTCAACGGGCTGGCCGGGTTGACGTTCATCAGCAGCGTCACTGCGTCGGCGAATTCGCGATGAGCGCGACGAATCGACGCCAGCCAGATTCGCGACTGATCGGCGCTGCTGGAGGCCGGCCAGTTGTGGACGTTGAATTCCAGCATGGACGTGTATTCGTCAAATCGTTGGCGGTCTTTCTCAAGTGTCCGGGAGAAACTCCAGCACGCCATCAAATGGGCGGCGTGGGCGTCGGGGTGGTCTTTCAGTTGCCGGGCGAGTTCGTCAAAGCGGCGTGCCGCATCGTCAAAGTTTTCCCGTTCCTGTTCAATAACGGCGGCGGCGAATCCCGTTTGCCAGGCGATTTCCCGGTTGCTTTCGACAAGCGCCTGCGCAAATGCCGCGTTGAGCGCTTCGAGCGCCTCGCTCCATTGTTCCTTGCGTCGCGCCTCGTCGGCGATTCGAACGAGCAAGTCCAGGTTGCCGCTCGACGAAGCGTTTCCAACGGTCCCCACGACGACCATTTCCGCCCGCCGCCCCCACCAGGGACCGTGAACGAGTTCAATCTGGTTGGTCATATCGAGCGCGCGTTGCTGCCAGACTTCCTGTCTCGCGGCGTCCCGCGCCGAGAGCGCTGCGAAGAGCCGGACCCGCGCGAGGTCCAGTTCCGGGACGTCGCTGGCAACAGCCTCTTCACCGGCGACGCGCAACGCCTCGTCGAAACGGTCTTGTTCAATCATTGCGAGGATCAACTCGGCCTGAACCCGGTCGCGCGACGTCGCGTCGGGTTGACTTGTGGGGAGCGAGCCTGCGATTTCCGAGATGCGTTCCCGGTTGCCGACCGCTCGCGCCGCGGCAAGGCGGTCCGCCTGGACGGTCCACCAAAAGGGCTGATCGGGAGAGGTCGACTGGAGGACTTCGCGCATTCGCGATTCGACTCGTTCCATGACGTCAACGCGGGCGGCCTGGTCATTGGGCGGATAGAGCATCCCGCCGAGCATCAGCGCGCGAGCCGACTGGTACGCGGCGTGAGAGCGAAGCGTCAACAATTCCGCCTGGGATAACGAACCGGGTGGGCGGCCCGCTTCCGGCCGGTTCGCCAGTTCGCCAGTGTGCGTTTGAACCGCCTCAAAGTCGCGTTGCACCTGACGAGCCAGTTGCTGCGCCATGTCGCGCGCTTCCGCGCCCCCGACGGCGACGTCGATCTCGCGAACGAGTTGTTCGATCCGGGCCTGGTGAACGAGAACCGCCTGCATCTCAAGGAGGATTCCGCGCGGCTGGTCGCGCATTTGCTCGCGGAACTGGACGCCCGTTCGTTCCGCCAGGTTCCACGCTTCGTCTCGCGACTCGCCGCCGGTCGCCGCTGCCTGTCGCGTGAGGGATTCGACAAGCGCCACCGAAATACTGACTCGCTCTCGCGGGTCGAGCGACGGATTCTCGAGAACCGATTCCGCGTGGAGCCGAGCGAGATCAAAAAGACGCCGTTCCTGCAATCCCTTGATCGTGCGCAGGTCAACGCTATCGGCCATTTGCCCGAACGACGCGCCCGTCGCGAGCAACATTCCGCCGCCGACGAACAGGTTCAGCAAGGCAGCGCACTGTCGCGTCAATCGTTCCCTTGTCATTCCTGGTTCACGGCGAAAGAGACTTTGGAGAAACCGGCAAGCCGCGACTCGTCAAACAGCTCGATGACGTAACCGAGCGGGACTGGCGAATCGGGATGAATCACCAGCGGCGCGTCCGGCTTGATGCCAGCCAGTGATTGCAGCATGGTCGCTACCTCCTCGATCGTTTCCAGCGGCTGGTCATTGACGGACCAGTCGGGCAATCCGCCGTCCCAGCGAAGACGAATCACGACTTTGTCAAAATCCTGTTCGGGCGGAGGGTTGTCGAGGTTCGCCGGCAGATTCCCCGTTTCCGCCGACAACTGGCCGGGCAACATGTACTCAACGATTTGCGTTCCAGCCGTCCACACAAAGAAAATAAGCAAGAGAAACACCACATCGATCATGGGCGTCATCGTCGAGTCGATGTCGCCGTCACTCTCGGCGTCCCTGGAGGGTATTCGGACCATCGGTCAGTGCTCCTGCCGCCAGACGGCGTAGGAAACGTTCCAGATTCCTGCGCGCGTGCAGGCCAGCATCACCGGCTCGACGGCACCATACTCCGTCAGGCGGCTGCCGCGAATCCGAACTTCCATGGTGTCGCCCAGCTCGCGTCGCGCCGTCACCAGTTGCTCTCCAATTTCGTGCATTGCGACGGCCCGGCCGCCGACCGTGACGTTGCCCTCGGCATCGACGTTGATCGTCACGCGCGGCGCGGGGACTGCCGGGTCATCCTCGCCCGATTGCGCGACGGGCAGGGGCAATTCCAGCCGCAATTCCTGGCGGGCAAGATGACTGGAAACAAGGAAGAAAATAATCAGCAGGAACACGACGTCGATCATCGGCGTCATGTTGAATCCCGCGCGGCGCGACCGGTGAATAACCGGATTCCTCACGACGTTCGCTCCTGCTTTTTTCGTCGTCGCAACGGGGCGAAGATGTGCTGGACCGTGTAACCCGTCTCGGCGACCAGTTGATCGATGCGGTTGCGAAAGACGGCGAACGCACCGATCGACGGAATCGCCACGATCAAGCCAAAGACCGTTGTAACAAGCGCCTGGTAAATGCCTTCGGCCAGTTGCGGGGCACCGGCGGTCGCCTGGCTGACGGCGACCTGCTGGAAGGCGAGGATCATCCCCACGACCGTTCCCAGCAGGCCGACCATCGGTGCGATGTTGCCGATCACGGCGAGGTATTCAATCTTGCGATAAAGGCGCGCGGACTGTTCGGCCAGCGCGTCCTCCAGCGCTTTTTCAACCGCCGTCCATCCGAATTCCATTTCCGCCATGCCGTGCAGCATCACAAAGGAAAGAACGCCGGGATTGCGATTGCACAGGTCCCGCGCCTGTTCGGACTGGCCCTGCGCCAGCATTTGGCGCGCCTGTTCGGCCAGCCCCGGAGGCATGATGTCGGCGCGGCGTGCCGACAGCAGGTGGTCAATGATCAGCCACGCGGCAAGAACTGACAACGCAAGGAGCACGAGCATGATCGCGATCCCGACAATGCCGCCCGCGAAAACAATTTCCAGAAATCCCCGCGCGGCGGGTGCCGGTGCCGTTGCTTCCTGGGCGGGTGCTGCCGTTGCTGCCTGGGCGATCGCCGCGGCGGGTATCGCCGCGGCGGGGACCAGCCACAACCCGCTTGCCGCCATGATTGCCGCCGCCAGGGAACGCCCATTCAATTTAAAACCAGTCAAGGAACGCTCCTCGCGTATCGTTTAGTTACCGAGTTTTTCGACCGGGTTGCCCATCGCCGCGGCGGCTCGTGAAGCACCGTACTTTTGATCCAGTTCGCGCGCAACCCGGACCGCTTCCTCGCCGCGCCCCAGTGACTGAAGCAACCCGTGAGCCTCGGCCAGCGCTGCACCACACAACTGATACTGTTGGGGAAAAAGGATGGGCACTTGCAAAAGGGCCACGGCAGCCTGGTCGTCGCCCCTGAGCCGCTTTTTTAACATGGCCGCAAGGTAGCGGGGACCTGCCTGGATCGGTTCTGGCATTCGATTGATTGCCAGATTCCAGCGGCGAAGCTCTTCCGCTCCCGAAACGATTAGTCGAGGACGCCAGAGCTGGGCATCCGCCAGTTGTGCAACCCGCGAGTCACCGGCGATCGCCAGTTTTTTCAACCGCGTTTCCGCCGCTTCACTGTCGCTTGAGAGCAGCCAACTCGCGGCGATCAGTCCGCGGACCGGATCATCGATCGCGAGCCATCTCTCAAGTTCGCCGGCCAACTGACCGCTGATTCGATCCGATGCCTGCCATGCCAGCGGAATCAGGTGAAAGAATCGCGTACGGTCGTTTGCTTGGACAATCGCAAGAAACCCGGTTATTTCCTCCGCAACGTCACCGAGCGCTGCCGCGCAACGCAGTCGCCTTGCTCGCAATTCCTCGACGACCCACGCGCGGCTTTCTCCGGGGATCGCGTTTTCATAACCGAGCGTGGCCTGGTCAAAACGCCCTTCGTCAAAAAACCGGTCGGCTTGCTCGTGCGCCGGCGTCCTTGGATATTCGACGGACGCGATTCGCTCCGTGAGAACGTCTCGCTCGCGCCCGTTTCCAATATAAGTCAATCGGTCCGCGTTCCACCGGACAACCTGGCCCTGATACTTGTGCAGCACCTGGCCATCGGCGTCGAGAACGCTGATGAGGTCTTGTGCGCGAAGCAAGAACGCCGGGACCGGGACGACGACCAGGCAAGCCACGAGCGCAAGGAAAATTCGGGAAAGTCGTGGCCGCCTGAAGTCCATAGGGGGACGCGAATTCGTGGGAATGGGCAAGCAAAATTCCGGTGACAACCGGCTCTGCCCATTTTATACCCGGCGTCATTGTCTGAAAGCGTCAATTTCCGGAGTTCGTTTTCGGCGGATATTCCGCGCGATCGCCTGACTTTGACATTTGCCGTTTTTTATACAGCGGCGATCGTAATGTAGAACAATTCTCCGAATTGTTCCGTCAGTGACGACGCTCAGGCTGTGAACAATTGAGACAATTGTTCTACATACGTGTATACTCAGTCGCGTTGTCTGAAGCCTCAATTCCACGAACTTGACTCCCGAAAGGAACGACGATGAACCTACGAACCCGCCTGGCCGCCATGCTGTTGCTCTTCTCGTTCGCAAGCCTCACCTCGGCCCAGGACAAAAACGCACCCACGCCCGGCGATCCGGACATGGAAGCCGCCATGCATGCGATGATGCCGGGGCCAGAGCACGTGCGACTTGCCAGACTTGCCGGTGACTGGACGTACACGTCGAAACTCACAATGGAAGGAATGCCGCCCGAGGAAACGGAAGGGACGGCGACAATCACCGTCGTGATGGACGGGCGATTCCTTCACGAACAAAGTGAGGGAACGATGATGGGGCAGCCCTTTCAAGCCGCGAAATTGATGGGCTTCAACAACGGGTCCCGCAAGTACGAAGCGGTTTGGACCTACACCATGGGGACCAACATGATGACCATGACCGGAACGAGCGACGACAATGGCAAGACAATCGCCATGAAAGCCGAATGGACGAACGAGGTCGGTGCCCGCGAGTCCGTGACGATCACCTACCGTATTGCCGACGACGATCACTTTACGGTCACCCTGGGAGGCGGGAAAATGCCCGACGGCAGTGCCGGTCCCGAAATGGAAGTGAGCTATTCCAGGAAGAAAAAATGATTGTCGACAAGCTGGCAACTTGCCCCACGCATATCGACAAGCTGGCAGCTTGTCCCACGTTGAACGACTAGCTGGCAGCTTGTCCCACGTTTGGGAAAATTCTGGCGAATCAGCACGAATTTGACGAAATGTCCGTTTTTGGCATGGACGAAATGGAATCGGCGTCTATGATCAGGCCATTGATCTTTGCGACTTCTCGGTCGCGGTCGATTACCAGGTTCATTGGTATCACCTTTTGGGCGCACCTTGCAGCCCGCTTTTTGGTCCTGGGACGGTGCTATTGCACAACATTGTGCTTGGCGCCATTCGTGGTGGCACATGCGTCGCGTTTTTTCGCTTGTTGCGACAAGGCCCGCCACGAACACACTCAAGCGACTGAAACAGGACTGTAAATGAGTTTTGAACAATTGGGACTTTCCGCGCCCCTCGTGCGCGCGGTCGACGCCGCCGGATACACGACCCCAACACCCGTCCAGACCCAGGCAATTGGGCCTGTCCTCGCCGGGCGGGATTTGCTGGGCTGCTCGCAAACGGGAACGGGCAAGACCGCCGCCTTCGCACTACCCATCCTGCAGCGACTGGCCGATCAGCCAGATTCCACGAACAACTCGCGGAACGCCGGCAACGGCAAACATCGCCGGCGCATTCGCGCCCTCGTCGTCGCTCCGACACGGGAATTGGCGGCCCAGATTGGTGATTGTTTCCGACGATACGGGATGGGGAGCGGCTTGCGATCGACCGTCATTTTTGGCGGTGTTGGTCAGGGCTCGCAAACCCGTGAGTTGCAAAGCGGAGTTGACATTGTCGTGGCAACGCCCGGGCGGTTGCTCGACCTGTGCCAACAAGGTTTTGTCGATTTGTCCGGGGTCGAAATCGCGGTGCTGGACGAGGCCGATCATATGCTCGACATGGGTTTCCTCCCGGATGTCAAGCGGATTCTGGAACGAATTCCGAAAAAACGGCAGACGTTGCTGTTTTCCGCCACGATGCCCGATGAAATCCGCGAGCTGACAAGGAAAATCCTCATCGACCCCGTACGGATTCGAATCGAACCCCGGCAGATCGAAGCGGTGAACGTGGAACAGGGCGTGTACCTCGTTCACAAGAACGACAAGCCGGAATTGCTGGCTCATTTGCTGCGGTCAAAGCCGGCTGGCAGGACGCTGGTCTTTTCCCGTACGAAACGGGGCGCCGACAAGATCACTGTCAAACTTGAGCGGCAGGGGATTCGCGCCGAGGCGATCCACGGCAACAAGTCGCAGAACGCGCGGCAACGGGCGCTGACGGGATTTCGCAATGGCAAGGTCCCCGTCCTCGTCGCCACCGATATCGCCGCACGCGGAATCGACGTAAGGGGCATTCAACTGGTCGTCAACTACGATTGCCCGGAAACACCCGAAGGTTACGTCCATCGCATCGGTCGGACGGGACGAGCGGGTGATTCGGGAACCGCCATCACGCTTTGTTCCGGCGACGAACGCCATTTGATTTCCGACGTCGAACGTCACCTGAGAAAACGAATCAACGTATTGCGGCACGGAACGGAAGCGAACGTGCCGGAGACCCGGGAAAACGGCCTGCGGCCTGGTTCGGACGCCGCTCGTTCAAACGCCGCTCGTCCTTCCAATGGGAACCGTGCGCGGCCCTCGCGCGGAAAACGGCGCTTCAACACCCGCGACGGAAATAACACGCGCGACGGAAATTTCCGCGGCCAGTCGTCGGCCCGACGGCGCGGATAGTTGCACCCGTTGCGGGCGGCTGAGGACCAACGGTTCACCATCATGGTGCCGGAAGGCGAGGCGGGATTGTTAAACGTCCAAATCGAAACAAATGCCGCCCTCATTCGGGTTTCCTGGATACTCGTTCGTTCGTCCAATATAGGCAAGCCCGTCACGTGTCTTGCCAAAGGTTCCCGCCCACGCAAACTCGATTTCTTTACGCCGGTTGGCCGGTTATGTGAATCTGGAATTGCAGACGCCCAAAGAGCAGCGATTCCACCGGGTTTACAAAGGAAGCCATCCGGCCCGGCGTGACCGCGTGGTACTGCATCTTTACGACTTGTCTGCCAGCGACGACAAGAACGCGGAAGTGAAAGCGAATCGGGAAGCCGATGCGCTCGGGCGACTTCAGTTGTATGCCTGGGCGCCGCGGATTCTCGATTCCTGGCAGGACGCTCCCGGCTATGCAGGGGAAATGTTCTTCTTCACGGTCGTCGATCCGGCAGCGCCGTGCATTGAAGATCGCGCGAGTGACGCAAGCTGGAACTCGACCAACCGATTGCTATTTGCAAGAGATGCGACCCGTGCGTTGAACGAGCTGCATCAGGAGGGTGCCACGGATGAGCCGGTCGTGCATCGCAAGCAATTGAACAGCGCCACTTTCGTTGCCAATACAAGCACGAAGCGCAAGCGAGTGAATAACGATCGCCCAGACTCACTCGCTCGCGCGTCGTGCTTGTATTCTCGCCAATCTTCACAGGGTTTGACCTCGCGAAAATTCCTTCCGATACCGGAGAGCACCGACCCCGACAGAAAAGGTCGCCCCTATTTCGCGTTTGGACTGCTGACGTTTTTCGAGCGCGACTATGCAAGCCTTCCATCTCCGATGTGGCGCAGCGCCGTCATGGCTTCCACCGATGGTGAAAAACACCCTGCGGACCGAACTCACACAGAACGGCTCGTTCGCATGCAGCAGGTGGTCGAGAAATGCGTTGCCCGCAGCCTGAATGCCGAGTCGGACATCCCCGTCCTGTGTACTGAGATTTCGCCGGAAAAGGCTGACGGTCTACTCGAACTGCACCGGCTTTGCGACTGGGTTGTCACACTCGACCGAAACGCCGGAATCGAGTATTCGATTCGCCCCGAGACAAACCGAGATATTTATGACGCCTATGTCATCGACTGTGTACCCGAGCGAGAGGATCTCGGATGTCTGCAACTGATCACCTCAACCAGCAATCTTGAAGAAGTCCGAAACCTGCTGGACGGCGCCCTTGATCAGATGGGCCTCAGTCGCAGCCGGCGGAATGCCGAGTTTCTTTTGGAGAACTTGAAAGAACTCAGCGGGCGCTTGGCAATTCGGCTGACGGGACAAAAGGCCCCCACGGCGGAACTCATTGCTTTAGCCATGTGCCAGGCGAACTGCCGACAATCTGCCGACGACGATGAGTGCTGGACATCGCTGCGGAACGGGTTTTTCGTGCCGGTCGATGATATCCGCGATCTGTTGCCACCGGTTGCAGAAAAGCCGCGGAACTCATCGGACGCGCCGGATGAAGATGCCGATGGTCTTGCCGATGCCAACGCCGACGGAGCAGGAAAGGCGAGGAGGCCGGACTTGATTTATGTGTCGTTCGTTCCGCGCAAGGGGATTGTTTTTCGCTTTGCCGAAGTGAAGTATCGTCGGCATCTGCGGACAGCGCGCAGTCCGGATGCCTTGCAGAGCGTTCGCCGGCAGGTTGAATCGCTCCGGCAACGTTGCGAAGACTGGTACGTCGGCGATGAAGTGTGTGCCTCGTTTCGAGCTGTCCGCCGGGCAAAACTCGCGCGAGTACTGCGATTCTACCTGGTTCTGCGACTGACCGAGTCGGACGCCAAAGTATTGGCGAGAAACGTTGCCAGTTCGGACCAAGAACGCACGCTCATCGACCGCATCAAGCAAATGGACCGCTTCCGGGCTTACTATTGCTGTGAAGGTCAGAAGAAACCAGTGCCGCTCGGTCTGCAGCCTTGATGTGTTTCTAGCCGGACCAGAAAAAGTTCGTGGGGAAGCCGCCTTTTCGCCTTGGAACGCCATGCCGCGGCTGAGTCGGAATGTGGTAGAATTGCCGTATGTTACAGACCTTTGAAAAACTCTTCGAACTTGACGCAGTCGCCCAGATGTTTCATGACAACGTCCAGGACGACAAACGCCCCGCCCTGCTCGCCTTGGCCGGGCTGATGAAAATGGCGGGAGCCGAGTACGTTATTTCCGGAGGATTGGCGACGCAATTGCACGTTTCCGATGCGCGTTTTACCGGAGATGTGGATGTCGTCACCCGCCACGAAGACGCGGCTCGAATCATTGACGCCCTCCAACGCTCGTCGGCGGAATTTGAACTGATTGCCCAGCGGCGGAACTGGATACAGGCGGCCCATCGGGCAAGCGGTACACCGATCGATATTAACACGAGTCCGTTGTTCCGGCGGGTGCTAGAGAATCCCTCCATCGTCGAACTCGATGGTGTCAATTTCCCCATTGCGGCCCCCGTCGCCGTGGCGTACACCAAACTTCGTACTCAGCAGCCAAGGTGGCCCCGCAACCCCCGCAAACGGCTCGTCGACCGAGCGGACCTCATGCAGTTGTTAAGCGACAATCCGGGACTTTACGAACTCCTCAAGGACGATGCGGAGCAGCGGCTGCATCCGCTGCTCGACGAGATTTACGCCGAATCCCAGGTGGCCTTCGAGGAATACCCGGACTTCGACGATCAAGAGGATGCCATGCCGGAGTGAACGCCGTGCGAGCATGAACCGGGCAGTTCGCGGAGAAATGCCCGGTCTTCGTCGCTTAAATGCTCGGCGTCCGCCGAGTCTGGAACGATCCATCAGCCACGATATCTCGCGACCAGATTAGATGCTTTCACGCTGCCTTGCGGTTGTTCGACTCGCGAAGATCGTCGCGCGGGATAGCTTGCCAGGCGCGGAACAAGCCCCGTCCAAGCAACTCAAAGGAATGCGAAAAGACCACGAACCGCCGTTGCGGCCGCGCGCCGGAGTCCCCGGCTCGCGACAAGGTGCTGAACGGAAACATGCCGATAAACAGCAACCGGCAAATGGACGAACAGGCGAAAATCACGAGGTAACCGAGGTAACCCTCGCCGAACCCGATGAAAAGGCCCGCTCCGAGAGCCGTCCCTGCGACCATGGCCAGACTATTGGCGACGTTGTACTGCGAAAGCCAGCGAAGGCGCCGCCCGCGCGGAATGACTTCCACGAAGACCATCACCATCGCCAGTTCGTAACAGGCCCACATGAATCCGCTCGAAAACTGGACGACGGCCAGCCAGATAAAGTTCTGGGAAACCGCCCATAATCCGGCCATCGGGACGATCCCGATCGCACCCAAAAGCAATAACCGGAAACTTCCCCATCGTGCCGCCAGTCGACCGGCCAATCCCAGCGAAACGATCTTGCCGACATACGCCATGATCACCAGCAAGCTGAACTGGGCATAATCGAGACGCAGTGCCTTGAGCTTGAACGGCGTGAAGAATGCCGACGAAATGTAAACGGCCAACTGCATGAGCACCATGAACAGCATCAATTGACGAAACGTCCGGGCCGGCAGCGCCGCGATGCCTGTCTCGGCTTCCTGATGTTCGGTCACTTCACGACGGGATTGCTCCAGCCATTGAAGGTCCTCGGTTTGACGACTCAGGCACCACGCTGAAACCAGACGGAGCATGCCCGCGCAGAGAAGAAATCCAAACAACGCAACGACCGGCGACGTGCCGGTCGATTCGGTCCAGCGAAAGAGGGCGCTGGCGGTGACGACGACCGCCAGCAGACTCAGTTGCGCCGCGCGATGTCGTCGTGAGAGGAACCGCGTCCGAATCGAGCGCGGCACCATCCGCTCAATCCACATGTTCCATGCCGGAGCGGTCGCCTGGCCGCATCCGAAATACAAACTGACGACCGCAAACACGGTAACGGCGGTTGCCCGATTCGACCCAACCAGCCATGCGAGGCCCAGCAAGCTGACCCCTTGCAGCACCGCGTTCAGCACCACCCAGCGTTTCCACGATCCCAGCCACTCAATGGCCCGTGGCGTGGCCATTTGCACCAGACTACCGGCAAAGACCGGCAAGGTGGCCAGCCAGGCAACGGTCGTTTCCCCAAATCCAACCGCAAGGAACAACGCAATAAAGTACGTTTCGCCCAGCCCCACCATGCCGCTGTAGCAGCAGCCGTCGACCGTACTGGCCCGCAAATCACGGGCGATACTTCGGCGCGGGGTCTCGATTCGGAGGTCCATCAAAGGGTGTCGTGCGGGTTGCCAAAGCTGTTTCCATCGGAGCGGGCCGCAATTCGGCCCCTGAGCGGGCCGCAATCCGGCCCGGAGTCCGGGATTGACGAATACCATTACAGGGAGGCGGCCGATGCGTCAAGGTTCAAGCGATTTTCAAGGTTCAAGTGTTTCCGCAATAGACAGGAAATGGCATGGAGCGAGAAAGCACGAAGTACACGAGTAACACGAAAGATGGAAAAGTAACGACGGGTTTTCCCTTTTCGTGTTTTTCGTGCTGGTCGAAGTTGTCTCACCCCATCGAACGACGGATTGTCCAGTGAACCCATGAAAACGTCGTATTCGGAAACAACGCGAATGATGCTGGAGATGATCCGGTTTTCGCACACGATCTTTGCGCTCCCATTCGCACTGCTGGCCGCCGTGTTGGCGTGGTCAACGCGTGACCATCATGGCGAACTCATTCGCTTTCGCTGGCAGGACCTGGCGGGAATCCTCCTTTGCATGGTTACGGCGCGTTCGGCCGCAATGGCCTTCAATCGGCTCGTCGATCGAAACATTGACGCGACCAACCCGCGCACGGCGTCGCGACACCTTCCGTCGGGAGCGCTTCCGCCGCGAAGCGTTGTGTGGTTTATCGTCGTCAACGCCCTGCTTTTTTTACTCGCGACGTTGCTCTTTCTCCCGAACCGGCTTCCCCTCATTCTGGCGCTGCCCGTTCTGGGAGTCTTGCTCGCCTACAGTTACACCAAGCGATTTACCGTGCTGGCCCACTACTGGCTGGGGTTTGCACTGATGCTGGCACCGGTCGCCGTGTGGATCGCCATTCGCGGCAGCGCGATAATCGAGTACCCGCTCGAACTGGCACCGCCACTGGTACTTGGACTGGCCGTCATGCTTTGGGTCGGCGGTTTCGACGTGATCTACGCCTGTCAGGACTTCGCGTTCGACCGAAACGCCCGGCTGCACAGTATCCCGGCGCGAATCGGAGTCCCCGGCGCCCTGCGTGTCGCGGCATTCAGCCACCTGCTGATGCTGGTCGCACTGGTCTGCGTTCCGCTGGGGTTTCACGCAACGGGTCTGGAGTCGCCGCTCGGCTGGATTTATCATGTGGGAGTTGCCGCGGTCGCGGGATTGCTCGCCTGGGAGCACTGGCTCGTTCGCCCCGACGACCTGTCGCGGGTCAACCAGGCTTTCTTCCACGTTAACGCGGTCGTCAGCCTGGGTCTTTTCGTGACGGTGGTTATCGACTCGCTGATTTGACGGTTAGGACTGTAATGGCCCGGCTTGCTGGGCTAACTGGACAGCGCCATGTTGTGACCAATATAAGCCCGAAGCGCCAGCGAGTGAACGACTTTCGGCAAGATTCACTCGCTTGCGCTTCGGGCTTGTATTTTACAGCAATTCCGTTCGAACGTGGCGCTGTCCAGCTAATTCACAAATAGGCAAACGACGGCAATTCAAAACATGATACTCACGACCGATAAACGTCTCCGCGAGATTCGCAACAAGGCCGAAGCGGGCCAACGGCTGTCGTTCGACGAGGGTCTGCACATGTACGATCCGTCGATTCCGTTGAACGACCTCGGACAACTGGCCAACCTGGTTCGCGAAAGAATCAACGGCAATGTCGCGTATTACAACATCAATACGCACCTCAACCCGACCAACGTCTGCATTTATCGCTGTGTCTTTTGCGCGTTTCGGTCGGACCTGAAAAGCGAACGCGGCTATCTCATGTCCGACGACCAGATTCTGGAGCGTGGACGCGAGGCCGTTGAAAATGGGTGCACCGAGATGCACATTGTCGGCGGGCTGCATCATTTGAAGAAATTCGACTGGTACGAAAACCTGATCCGCATCCTCCACCAGGCGTATCCCGACCTGCATCTGAAAGCCTGGACGGCGGTCGAGATAAGCTGGTTCGAGCAATTGCTCAAGACCGATGTCGGCGACGTCTTGCAGCGGCTCGTCGACGCGGGACTTGGCAGCTTGCCAGGCGGCGGTGCGGAAATTTTTCACCCGGAAGTCCGCGACAGGATTTGCGAGCACAAGGCGAACACGGAAAAGTGGTTTGAAATCCATCGCGTCGCCCACCAAATGGGTCTCAAGACCAATTGCACAATGCTTTACGGCCATATCGAAAACGCCATGCATCGCATTGATCATCTCGTCCGGCTCCGCGAGCAACAGGACGAAACAGGTGGGTTCCAGACGTTTATTCCTCTGGCGTTTCATCCTGAAAACACGGGCCTTTCCCATATTAACAAGCCCACCGCGCTGATGGACCTGCGGACGATGGCCATCAGCCGCCTCATGCTCGACAACATCCCGCATATCAAGGCCTACTGGATCATGCTGGGCGTCGGCACGGCGCAAACCGCGCTCGCCTACGGCGCGGACGACCTGGATGGAACGGTGCGGCATGAATTGATCTACCATGACGCCGGCGCGACAACCCCCGAGATGCTGACCGTCGAACGAATTCGGCATCTGATTGTCGAAGCGGGCCGCGAACCGGTCGAGCGCGATACCGTCTACCGTCAGGTCCTCCGCGATGAGGATGATTTTTCCCGTTGGACGATCGGCGAGCCAGTCGCGACGGTCTGTCGCGCGTGACGAAGGACATTACAGGGGCCAGGTATCCCGAGCGATTGCCGGCCGTGTTGTCCGTTGACGCCGCTGAACGTTCAAATGACGCGCTGCCGCCTTGCCTGGGTCCCCGCCTTCGCGGGGATGACGCGCTTCGCGGGGATGACGCACCTTCGCGGGGATGACGCGCCTTCGCGGGGATGACGCGCTCCGCGGGGATGACGCGCCTTCGCGGGGATGACGCGCCTTCGCGGGGATGTCGCATTGCCGCCTTGCCCGGTAGAATCGACTGCAATGATTCACCGAACTCCCAAAACGAACGTGCCGCGGCTTGAGCCGGGAGACCGGTTGACCAGCGTCGAATTCGCGCGGCGGTACGAAGCGATGCCGCATTTGAAGAAGGCCGAGTTGATCGATGGAGTCGTCCACATGCCCTCGCCCGTCCGCTATGAAGGTCATGGTCGCCCGCACGCACAACTGATCGGTTGGCTCGTCACGTATGAGGCGGCGACTCGAGGTGTGGCGGTCGCCGACAACAGCACGGCGAAACTGGACCTCGAAAACGAACCCCAGCCTGACGCGATCCTCATGATCGAACCGGCGTGGGGGGGACAGGCCCGCATCAGCGACGACGACTATGTACTTGACGCCCCCGAACTGGTGGCCGAGATCACGAGCAGTCGCGCCAGTTTCGACCTGAACACCAAACTGCGCATTTATCGCCGGAGCGGCGTCCGCGAGTACATCGTGTGGCGCGTGCTGGACAACGAGATCGACTGGTTCGTGTTGCGCGACGCCGACTATGCGCGGCTGGAACCGGGCGACGACGGAATTCTCAGAAGCGAGACCTTTCCCGGATTGTGGCTTGATCCGAAAGCCCTTTGCGACGGCGAACTGGCGACGGTCCTTTCGGTCGTCCAGGCCGGCACGGCGACGCCCGAACACGCCGCATTCGTAAAGCGGCTGAAAACCTAGGCGTTTGCCGTTGCGGCGACGCACTCGTTGAGTTTTTCGGCGGCCTCGGTGCTTTCCCACGTAAAGTCCGGATCGTTCCGACCGAAATGACCACCGACCGCCGTCTTGCGGAAAATCGGACGGCGCAATTGCAGGTAGTCGATGATCCCCGAGGGGGTGAGCGGAAAGACGTCGCGGACCGCTTCGCAGATTCGCGCATCGTCAACCGTTCCAGTGCCGTGCGTGTCGACGCAAATACTGACGGGTTCGCTGATCCCGATGGCGTAGGCCAATTGCACTTCGCATCGGCTTGCCAGCCCGGCGGCGACAATGTTCTTGGCAATATGTCGCGCCATGTAGGCGGCGCTTCGATCGACCTTGGTGGCGTCCTTGCCGCTAAAGGCACCTCCCCCGTGACGGCCCCAGCCGCCATAGGTATCGACAATGATCTTCCGTCCCGTCAGTCCGCAATCGCCGTGCGGGCCGCCAATGACGAACTTGCCGGTCGGGTTAATGTGAAACTTGACGTCGCCGTTGACGAACTCTTCCGGCAAGAGTGGCATCACGATCCTGTTCTTTACAAAATCATGGATCGTCCTGTTGTCGACACTTTCGTTGTGCTGGGTCGAGACGACCACGGTGTCGATCCGCACCGGCTTGAACCCATCGTACTCGACCGTTACCTGGCTCTTTGAATCGGGACCGAGCCAGTCAACTTCGCGATTCACACGTGCATCTCTCAGGCGCTCAAGAATGCGGTGCGACAGGGAAATGGGGAGCGGCATCAGTTCCTCGGTGTCGTCGCAAGCAAAACCGAACATCAGGCCCTGATCGCCCGCGCCCACCGACTTGCCGGCAGCGACGTCCTCGTTGACTCCCTGGGCGATGTCGGCACTTTGCTGGTCCAGTCGCACGATGATTTCGCAAGTGTCCGCGCCGATCCCCGTGGCGGCGTCGTCGTAACCGGTTTCGCGAATCGTCTCGCGGACGAGTTTCTCGATATCGACGGTGGCATTGGAACTGATTTCACCGGCAATCACGACCAGTTCGGTGGTTACCAGTGTCTCGCAGGCCACGCGGCTGAAGGGGTCCTGGGCCAGCATCGCGTCGAGAATGGCGTCGGAAATCTGATCGGCCAGCTTGTCGGGGTGCCCCACGCTGACGGACTCACTGGTAAACAAGTATCGCTCGCGGCTCACATTCTGCTCCATAAAAAAAATCAACGAACCCGTACCGGAATCCACGGTATCACGAGTCAATTCAACTCCGCCATTCTAGCTTGGACCCCCGCCATCGTTCAACAGCTTCCTGGCTCCCCCGCTTCCCGCCTCTTGACCATGGTGATCTGGTTTCCCGTCCGGTTATGCGTGACATTGTCCATGAACGTCCGGATCAAAAAGATTCCTCGCCCGCTGGGTTTGCTCAGGTTTTCTCCGCAGGTCGGGTCGGGCAGTGACCCGGGATCAAATCCCGGTCCCTCGTCGCGGATGCGGAATTCGATCTCTTCGCTGGAGAAAACGGCTTCTACCCGTACCCGCCGCGCGCACCACGGATGGCAGTTCTTGCGAATGTTCACACGCTTTTCGAAGGCCGAAAGGTTTTCAAGGCACTTGAGGCTCGAGTCGACTTCGAGATTGCCGTGGCAAACCGCATTGGTCAGCGCCTCGTCCAGCGCCATCGAAATCCGCAATTCGTCGTCGCGAGCCCAATCGGGGAGCCGGTCGCTAAAGGTCTCGATGAGACAGGGAATCTGGCCCAGTTCATTTCCCAGCACAAACGCCATGCTGCGATTCCCTGTTGACTCCTCGACATGAGGATGAGGTCGGTCCCTGATTCTTTCCGACCAGTCCAGCACGTTTCTCACGGTCGGAACGAGATCGAGGATCAAGCGGCCCTTGTGCAAAAAATTGGCGGCCCCGGCGCGGAGTGCGGCGCGTGACTGGTCTTCACTTCCAAAGGCCGTGACAAGGACGACAGGGATACGGACATCTAACTCGCGCAGTCTTCGCACGAGTTCCACGCCGTCAATCGCCGGCATTTGCAAGTCCGTCACGACCAGATCGAACGTTTCGCCAACCAGTATGTCCAGCGCGGCCTGACCGTCGTCCGCGGTCTCGACAGACCACTCCGATTCCCGTTCGAGCAAACCGGAAATCAGCCGGCGATCAACGGGGCTGTCATCAACGACGAGGATTCGGGCCATGTGCGACCGAAAGCAAAGCGAACTGTGAGGCGTGAACTTTATTATACGTCATGCCAACCCGCCGGGCCGCGGTTTCTTTTGCGTGGAACGGACACTCTGTGGCCGCCGTTCCTCACCCCCCTGCCCTGGTCGCTGCCCACCTCCGAAGCATTTCAAACTGAAGCGTCAGATTGTTCTCCGAGACACCCTCGGGGGCCTTGAAAAAACAGGCCAGCCAGCCCAGGACGCCCGACTCGCCGGTACGACCCGCACGCTCGACGAATCGAAACAAGTCCAGTACCAGCGGTGCCGCGAGAATCGAATCACACCCCTGCCACGTGAATTGCATGACCATCGGCGTCCCGAGAAATCCGCGAAAGTGAATATGGTCCCACGCCGTCTTCCAGTCGCCGAGGCTCGCGATGTACTCGATGCTGATGTGGGACTGTGGCCGGTAACCAAGTATTTCAGCCAGCAAGCGGTCCTTGCTCGCCACCTTGGATTGCTTGTTGGCCGGGTCGTCAAGGATTTCGCCATCGAGGTTTCCAAAAATGTTGTGCCCGACCCAGCTCATGACACGGAGGTTGCGAATGGCGAAAGCCGGTGCGAGCACGCTTTTTATCAACGTCTCCCCGGTCTTCCCGTCGCGCCCGGCCAGCGGCACTTTTTTCAACAATGCCAGTTCGGTGATCGCCTCGCAACTTGCGCCCAACGAAGGCGTGAAGTTGACCCAGCCGTGGCCCAGCGACAACGCGGCGATTGCATACAACGAACTCGATGGCAACGGGCAATCCGGGTCGTCCAGCATGGCGTCGAGGGCTTTCCAGGAAACCGGCAGTCTGGCGGCATCGACCGGAGGCTCGGTTGACGCCAGATTGACGATGACGACCCGTTCCAATTCCTGCGATTTGGCAAATTCGGCCAGGTCCGCCTCGACCTGCTCGACCTTCTCCCGTGCCGTTCGGCAGTCGTTCTTGATTGACTCATTGGCCAGCGCCGTAATTGCGGGACCGGCGTTGGCAAGGATACCGGGCCGGATTCGCGAGTCCATCTCGCGCAACGCGCTCATCGACTGATCGACAAGCGAGGCGTCAAAGGCACGGCTCGATTGCTGGAACTGGCGTGCAGCCTCGGGGAGGCTCGTCGAGCGGATTTCATGGCCACCCACGACCATTGAGTTCCAGTCGAGCAATCGAAGGTGATCAAACTCCGGCAAGCAACTGACCAGCCCGATGTCGTCGGTCGCGCCCGCTTGCAAGGCCGCCAGTCCCGTCGCGACGACGGACGCAACCCCTCCTTGCGCGCCGATTAACCAAAGTCCAACGCGCTGTGACATTGCACCCCCGCCTCGCAAATGCCCCATCGGGCGGTTACATTCCTGACTGATTTTCGCAGTTCGACCTTGCCGCCGCAACCCGCCGGTGACGGTACCATGTTTCACTCGCTCCCCCGCGTTCCTCCCGATCCGATCTTCAGTCTCTTCGACGAGTTTCGCGCCGATCCCAGACCCGGGAAAATTGACCTGACGCTCGGGGTTTGGCAAGACGACGAGGGACGAACGCCCGTTCTCCAGTGCGTCAAGGCCGCCGAGCGGCAGATACTTGATGAAGAACGCTCCAAGAACTATCTCGGCATTGCCGGACTGGGCAAATTCAATCGTGCCACCGCCCGGCTGTTGCTCGGAGATTCGTCGCCGGCGATTTCCGCGGGACGGTACATGACGATCCAGACGCCAGGGGGAACCGGGGCGCTGCGGATCGTGGCCGAGTACCTCGACAAGATGCGTTCCCAGACCAGCCTCTGGATTGGCGCACCGACGTGGGCCAACCACCACAATATCTTTTCGCAGGCCAACGTACGGATTCGCCAGTACAATTATTTGCAAAAGTCAAAAACCGGACTGGATTTTGAGTCGCTAGTCAATGCACTGAGCGAGTCGACCGAAGGCGACGCCTTTCTCTTTCACGCCTGTTGCCACAACCCGTCAGGGTTTGACCTGGCGGTCGACGAGTGGGAAATTGTCTTTGGATTTGTTCGCGAACGAAACCTCCTGGCAATTTTTGACTGTGCCTATCAGGGGTTCGATCGATCGATCGACGAGGACGTCTGGCCGCTCCGGCGACTGGCAGAACTGGAAACCGAATTTCTTGTTTGCAGCTCCAATTCCAAGAACTTTGGCCTGTACGGCGAGCGCGTCGGGGCGCTCACCGGCGTGTGCAATTCGGTCGCCGATGCCGAACGGCTCGATGACTACCTCCAGTCGCTGATCCGCGCTGTCTATTCGAACCCTCCCAAACATGGTGCCGCGATTGTCGCAACGGTCCTTGACGACGCGGACCTGCGATCTCAATGGCTGGAGGAACTCGCCGCAATGCGCGAACGAATCGCGGAGATGCGCCGGTTGCTCATGAAGGAACTGGCGCTGGCTTGCGGCGGTACGGAGCGCGATCGGCTCGGCACCGATGGACCGGCGGCAGACGGCACGGGCCGTTTTGATTTCCTCGCGCGGCAGGCGGGCATGTTTGGCTTCACGGGACTGACGCCCGAACAAGTCGACCGGCTCCGCGCGGCTTACTCGATCTACATGCTTCGATCCGGACGGATCAACGTCTCCGGTGTGCGGCGGGACAACGTCGGACGGCTTTGCCAGTCGATTGCCGAAGTGATGAACCACCCCGCTCCCGCCTCCCCGTAATACCGCGGACCCCGGTAGGTCCCCGTCGATGCCGTAGAACGAACTGCCAGTTCGTACTTTTAGGGTACGAATGCCGGTCCGTTCCCCCTCGTTCCATTAATGTAGAACGAACTGCCAGTTCGTTTCCGACTGACCTGCTCTCCCTATCGCTCGACCGGGTACGCCGTAATGACCCGGTCGTCCTCCACAATCAACTTGAGGCGATTCGTTTTTGGAAAATCCCGGCGCTTGCCCTCTTGTCCGCCGACGTACCCGATCGTCTCCGGCAAATCAATCGTCCATTCCGATCGATCACCGTTGCTCCGCTGCCGCGCGTTTGGCGAATTTTCTTTCGCCAGTGCATACGCACGGTCCATCAAGGCAAGAATATCATCACGGCTGCTCGCGGAAAAAACCCCGTGAATGTCGCGCGACGGGTCGTCACGGGCGTGTCGCATGACGTGTTCGATGCGCGTTTCGCCTTGCGGACCATCGGTATACAACAACCCTTCGGGTGATCGCCACGCGCCGCGTCCGGCGGGCTCTAATCGAAAGTTTTTCGCCGAGCGGTCCACCGGCTCGTTTGCGGCGGAATCCGCCGGGTCGGGTCCGGATGTTTCAAGCGCCCCATCTGGCGCGACGTTTTCGCTCGTTTCGACCGCGTCGTTCTCGTCCTCGACCAGCGACGGCAGCTCGATCCCCAGCCACCGCTCGAGCGAAGATTGTCCGTAAATGTAGCCCGCCGCAGCCAGCAGCAGCAAGATGCAAACGACCTTTCGCGTCGTCAGCCAACGGCGGGAACCCCTGCTTCCGCGATACGTGTTGCGATTCATGGTGCGACTGCCAGACTTCCAATCCAAAGCCTTGATCCTATCTTCCCAACGCATCGCAGTCCACGAGAATGGCGTACACCACAAAGACGGAGTAACCTAACTGGACAGCGCCACTTTGGTTGCCAATACAAGCACGAAGCGCAAGCGAGTGAGTGGGTTACGCCGAAACACACTCGCTCGCGCGTCGTGCTTGTATTCTCGTGGATTTCCACAAAAAGTGGCGCTGTCCAGCTAATC
>JBGTFW010000120.1:0-25071 GCA_041747075.1 Pirellulaceae bacterium | reverse complement strand
TTTCAAGTCGATCACCTGAAGGCCTATTCAAAAGGCGGAACGACGACCCTCAGCAATGCGGCATTGATTTGCCAGCCTTGTAACTCGTCAAAGGGTGCCAAGAAACGAGCAAGGAGAGCCTCTTGACTCACATCACTCAATCTCAACTCGAAAGCTACCTCTGGGGCGCGGCGGTATTGCTGCGCGGGTACATCGACGCGGGCGACTACAAGCAGTTCATTTTCCCGCTGCTGTTTTACAAGCGGATGTGCGACGTCTACGACGAAGAGTACGCCAACGCGCTGGCCGAGTCCGAAGGTGATAAGGACTACGCTGCGTTTGCTGAGAACCATCGTTTTGTGATCCCTGAGGACGCCCACTGGAATGTCGTTCGGGAAACCGGCAAGAACGTCGGCAAAGCGATTCAGGATGCGATGCGAAAGATCGAGTCGGCCAATACCGACAAGCTGTACGGCATCTTTGGTGACGCGCAGTGGACGAACAAGGATCGCCTGCCCGATCGCATGCTCAAGGAACTGATCGAGCACTTTAGTTCGCAGACGCTGTCGATTGCCAACTGCCCGGAAGACGAACTGGGGGTCGGCTACGAATACCTGATCAAGAAGTTCGCGGACGACTCCGGGCACACGGCAGCCGAGTTCTACACGAACCGCACGGTCGTGCATCTGATGACCGAACTACTGCAACCAAAACCGGGCGAGTCGATTTACGATCCGACCTGCGGCAGCGGCGGCATGCTGCTGTCCTGCATCACGCATCTGCAGCGGCAATGTGAGCCGACGGCGCTAGCCGCGGGCCCTTCGCCGGTCAAAGCCAAAACCCCAAAACCCGACGCTAGCGCGTTCGGCTCACGGGCGCGTGCCAATGCTTGGCGGACGTTGAAACTTTACGGGCAGGAGCGGAACCTGATGACGTCGGCCATCGCCCGCATGAACTGCTTTTTGCACGGCGTCGAGGATTTCGAGATCGTTCGCGGCGACACGCTCTCCGATCCGAAGTTCGTCGAGAAGGACGGGCTGCGGAAGTTCGACGTCGTGCTGGCCAATCCGCCGTACTCGATCAAGCAGTGGGATCGCGAAGCCTTCTCCGCCGATCCGTGGGGCCGCAACATCTACGGCACGCCGCCGCAGGGCCGAGCCGACTACGCCTTCTGGCAGCACATCATCCAGAGCCTGCATCCGAAGACGGGCCGCTGTGCGATCCTCTTCCCGCACGGCGTGCTGTTCCGCAACGAAGAACGCGAGATGCGGCAGAAGCTGGTCGAGCACGACGTGATCGAGTGCGTGCTCGGTCTGGGGCCGAACCTGTTTTACAACTCGCCAATGGAAGCCTGCGTGGTCGTCTGCCGGATGACCAAGCCCCGCAAGCGGAAGAACAAGATTCTGATGATCAACGCGGTGAATGAAGTTAATCGTGAATGGGCACACAGTTATTTAGGAGATGAACATATCGAGCGAATTGTCAGTGCTTACCAAAGTGCCGAGACAATCGACGGGTTGTCGCGACTAATTTCGATGACGGAATTTCGCGGCCATGACCACAACTTGAGCATTCCCCTCTACGTGAGAAGTTCAGACCACAAAGACGAGACAACAGAGGGTGCAACATTCACACCTGTAACGAAGGCAATTGAGGAGTGGAGTATTAGCGCAGCAAATCTGCAAACTGCAGTGGAAGCCGTCTTAACTGTTTGCGAGGACGAATTCCGTGACAAGTAATGAATCAATAACTTCCGCCAACAAAGGCAACGGACGGCATATCCCAAAACACTGGCAATGGGTGAAATTCGGTGACGTTGTAACCGATGTAAACAAGTCAGAAAAGAACCCTTTGACAGCCGGGCTCAAACGGTACATCGGGCTTGAACACATTGAGCCGGAGAACCTTCACGTAAGTCAATGGGGAAACCTTGAGGACGACGAAGTCTCGTTTAAGAAAGTATTTCGCCAAGGGCAGGTTCTGTTCGGCAAGCGCCGTGCATACCAGCGCAAGGTTGCCCTAGCAGAATTCGACGGCATCTGTTCGAGCGACATCCTTACGTTTGAACCAAAAGACGAGTCGCGCCTGTCATCGCAGTTATTGCCGTTTATCGTCCAATCGAACGCTTTCTTCGACTATGCGCTTGGAACGTCATCGGGATCATTGTCGCCGCGAACGCGTTGGTCTCAACTTAAGGACTTTGAATTCCCACTCCCAAATGCAGAGCAACAAAAACGCATTTGCGGAGTATTGGTCGCCGCACGAATGGTCGCCGATTACAACTTTCAAGTCATGGGAGATACTCGAGATGTCAGGAATGCAGCATTGCGACAGCTTCGCACGAGCACGAAGTTTGAACGAGTTCAAGTCGGAGAGATCGCGAAGTTCACCAGCGGAAACTCAATCCGAGTTAGCGATCTAGACCAGTCATCATCGGAATCCCCGATTCCTGTGTTCGGTGGCAACGGGATTTCTGGTTACACGAACGAAGAGATGTCAGTGATTGACAAGCGCGTTGTAGTCGTCGGGCGCGTTGGCCAGTATTGCGGCTGCGTGATCATGGCAGAACCACCTTGCTGGGTTACAGACAATGCGCTCTTTTCGGTTGATTTGAAAGATGGGTGCGATCCCGATTTTCTCGGACTGACCTTGGAAGCTTCTCGGCTAAATCGCCTCAAGCTTGGAAACTATCTGCCGCTAATAAACCAGAAGGTACTTCACTCATGGAAGATTCCGTTTCCGACACTTGGTGATCAGCAACGCATTCTGCGAATCGACCGTGTTATGAAGATTGCCTTAGAAAAAGCCACTGTCCATTGGCAAAAATCGAAACAACTTTTGGAAAGTCTACGAGAGGAATTGTTGAATCCAATCAGCAAGAGCGAGTAATGTTTAACGAAGCCAACACCGTAGAGCAGATGATCCTCGATGCCTGTCAGGGGCTCGGCTGGCAGTTCGTGCCGGGGAGGCAGTTGCCTCGTCAGTCTGCGGACGCCTCCCGTGAGCCGACGGCGCTAGCCGCGGGCTCTTCGGACCGTCCGCGTCGTCCAGGGGCGACGTCCAACGGTGAGAGGCCCGACGCTAGCGCGTGCGGCTCAGGAGGTGTTGTGTGAACGATCCAATCACATCGCTGATCACATGGACCACCTATGGGACTTGGCTGCCTGGCGACATGCGCGGGTGGCGGAATCGCCGGGGTGGCGAACAACTGCCGCGACCGCTGCTGGAGAGATGGTGCCGAGAACAGATGAGCGGCGACGTGGTTCTGCTATCGCCGCGGGATCGTGAAATTGTTGAAGACGCTTGTCGCGAGCATTGTGAATTCCGCGGATGGCATTTGTTTGCCGTCAGCGCCATGTCAAATCATGTACATGCCGTGGTCGCGGCGGATGAAAAACCGCAAAAGGTCCGTGATCAATTGAAGGCGAATTGCACGCGGCGATTGCGGAATCAGGAAACACCGTTAATCGCGGAGCGTACGTGGACTCGTGGTGGTGATTGTTCGATTGTGGATGGTGACGAGGAGATTGAATCCGCGATTATCTATGTAAACGTAGCGCAGGATCGGAAGGGGTTGGATGTTGAACCGGAAAAGCCCGGCTCACAAAGTACAGGGCCCGACGCTAGCGCGTACGGCTCACGGGAGCGCGGGCAATGACTTTTAACGAAGCCAACACCGTCGAGCAGATGATCCTCTATGCCTGTCAGGGGCTCGGCTGGCAGTTCGTGCCGGGGCCGCAGTTGCCTCGTCAGGCTGCGGACGTGTTCGTCGAGTCAAAGCTTCGTGATGCGCTCATCCGACTCAACCCGGAAATCGCAACTCAGCCCGATCGCGCTGATGAAGTGATTTACAAGCTTAGAGCCATTCCGCTGGCCGTCCAAAACGACGGACTGGTTCGCTCGAACGAAGCACTCGCCGAGTGGATGCGGAACGACAAGACGATGCCGTTCGGTGAACGCGGCGAGCACACCACCGTGCGACTGATCGACTTCGAACATCTCGAAAACAACGAGCTGATTATCTGCAATCAATGGACGTACAAAGTCGGCCAGCTCGAAAAACGCCTTGACATCGTCCTACTGATCAACGGTTTGCCCGTCGTCATCGGCGAGGCCAAAACGCCCGTGCGGCCTGCGGTCACGTGGGTCGATGGAGCCAGCCAGATTCACGACGACTACGAACAGAGCATCCCGGCGATGTTCGTGCCCAACATCTTCAGCTTCGCCAGCGACGGACGAGCCTACCGCTACGGTTCGATCCGCATGCCGCTCACCATCTGGGGGCCGTGGCGGATTTTCGGCGACGTTGAAACGGCCGACCGCTCGAAAGAGGCATCCTTGCCGTACGAGAGCCCGCTTCCCAAGACCGATGCGGCACACGAAAGAGGAACACTTGCCGATGTTCGCAAGGCGGTTGAAAACATGCTGCGTCCGGAGGTCGTCCTCGACATCCTTCAGAATTTCACCGTCTTTGCCACCGACAAAAAGCACCGCCGTATCAAAATCATCTGCCGCTACCAGCAATACGAGGGCACCAATCTGATCGTAAAGCGTGTTATCGACGGGCGGATCAAGAAAGGCTTGATTTGGCATTTCCAAGGTTCGGGCAAATCGCTGCTGATGGTGTTTGCCGCTCAGAAATTGCGAATGCATCCAAAGCTCGGAAATCCAACCGTGCTAATCGTCGTCGACCGCATCGATTTGGATACACAAATCACGGCGACGTTTAACGCGGCCGATGTGCCCAACATGGTCAAGGCCGAAAGCCGCTCCGCCTTGCAAACCATGCTCGCTCAGGACACGCGCAAGATCATCATCACCACAATCCACAAGTTTGGCGAAGCCGAAGGTGAGTTGAAGGAACGTACGAACATTATCGCGCTGGTCGACGAAGCTCATCGCACTCAGGAAGGCGATCTCGGCCGCAAGATGCGCGAAGCGCTGCCCAACGCGTTTTTGTTTGGCTTGACCGGCACTCCTATCAATCGCGGTGACAAAAACACGTTCTACGCCTTCGGTGCCGAAGAAGATGACAAGGGCTATCTGACGCGCTATTCGTTTCAGGAGTCCATCCGCGACGGAGCGACACTGCCCCTGCACTTCGAGGCTCCCGATTTGAAGCTGCGCATCGACCAGACCGCGATTGATGAAGCGTACGAGCGGATCACGGGTAACCTCAGCGAGCAAGACCGCGACGATTTGGCAAAACGAGCCGCCAAGATGGCCGTGCTCGTGAAAGCTCCCGAGCGCATCCAGGGCGTCTGCGAGCACATCGTGAATCATTTCCGCGAAAAGGTAGGACCCAACGGTTTCAAAGGCATGATCGTCGCGTTCGATCGTGAGTGCTGCCACCTTTACAAGCAGGCAATCGACAAGATTACCGAAGATCCCGAAATGTCAGCCGTCGTGATGACGGTCAACTCGGGCGAAACCGAGTATGCCGATTACAAGCTGGATCGTGACGCCGAGGAACGGCTGCTGGACCGTTACCGCGATCCGAACGAGCCGCTCGATCTGTTGATCGTGACCTCAAAACTGTTGACCGGCTTCGACGCTCCCATCCTTCAGGCTCAATATCTCGATAAGCCGATGAGGGATCACAACCTGCTGCAATGCATCTGCCGCACCAATCGCGTGGCCGCCGAAAAAAGCCATGGGCTGATCGTGGATTACATCGGCATTTTCGATGATGTCGCCAAAGCATTGGCATTCGACGAGAAAGCCGTCCAACACGTCATCACGAACCTGGATGAGCTCAAGAAGGAACTTCCGCAGCGCGTGCAGCGGTGCCTGGCGTTCTTCCCCGATGTCGATCGCAGCATCGGCGGATACGAAGGACTGATCTTGGCTCAGGAATGCCTGCCGGACAACGAGACGCGCGACAAGTTTGCGGCCGAGTTCACGCTGCTGGCTCGGCTCTGGGAAGCGCTTTCGCCCGACTCGTGCCTGACACCGTACCAAACGGAGTACCGGTGGTTGGCTCAGAATTACGAATCGGTGAAACCAGCCAGCGGTAATGGCAAGCTGTTGTGGCACGCACTGGGCGCTAAAACGATCGAACTGATCCACCAGCACACGCACTTGGATTCCGTATCCGACGATCTCGAAGCGCTGATCTTGGATGCCGATTTGATCGAGGCCGTCGAAGACGTCAAAGGACGAGCGAAACGCATCGCGATCCAGTTAGTCGCAAGGCTTCGCAGGCATGCCGGTGACCCAAAGTTCATCGAATTGGGCGAACGACTGGAAAAACTCAAAGAACGGCACCAGCAGGGTCTCGACGACAGCCGCAAGTTCCTGAAAGAGATCCTGAAGCTTGCCCGCGACATCGTCGCCGCAGAAAAGGATACAACACCGAAAGACGAAATCGACCGAGGTAAAGCAGCATTGACGGAGTTGTTCGAAGAGGTTCGCAATGAGAATACGCCCATCGTTGTCCAAAAGATCGTCGGCGACATCGACGAAATCGTGCGAATCGTCCGCTTCGATGGCTGGCAGGACACCTCGGCAGGCCAGCGTGAAGTCAAAAAAGCCCTTCGTGGAGTCCTTTTGAAATACAAACTCCACGGCGATCAGGAACTCTTCGATCGTGCGTATGGGTACATTCAGCAGTATTATTGAGATTCGAGGACAGAGAGTTGATTTATCTATCATCGATTGAACTTGAGAATTTCAAAGGAGTCTCGCGGCTTCGGTGTGATTTCGATGACTTCACAGTCCTTGCTGGTCTCAACAACTCCGGAAAGACGACTCTTCTCCAAGGTGTCTATCTTCTGGTCTCCGCCTTGCAACCAATTGCAGAGCATTCGCATATAACTCACCAGAATCCCGAGGTGCGCAAGGTTTCACTTCAGTCAGCACTTCCGTCGTTAGGCCTTCGAGACACCACTTGGCTCTATTCGCACTTTGGACCGGAGATCACAGGCAAGGTAACCGGTGTTTTCAGCAACGGCCTTTCCGTTGAACTCGGAGTGATTCGGAATTCGTCAATGGAATTACTTTTCACGATATCGCATCCTGGAAATGATGTTAAAGTTGCGATCGCAGACTTGAAACCACTGTCGGTAGGAATCCTTACGCCACCCGGTGACGTACCGACCCGCGAACAGATGGTCCCCGGAAACCAGTATCAAAACCAACTCCGCGATGGAAAAGGAGCTCAACTTTGGCGAAATGGGTTGTGGTGGGCGATTCAGGAAGATGGTTTTGAGAGCTTCGCACCGGTTCAAAGGCAGGTCAATCGGTATTTTCCTGATGTGGAACTGCTGCTGCCAACGCTCACCAGTGACGGAACGCCTGAAATCTCGATCAAGTATAAGGAGCGAGGCCGAGGGCCGCTGGATATCGCTCAGTCGGGAGCTGGGCTGCGAACGTTTATTTCGCTGGCACGTATACTTGAGCAATCACCCTCCAAGATCGTTCTGCTCGACGAACCCGATGCACACTTACATGCATCGCAACAGGCCGTCATTCTTGATCTCATGCTGGACGTCGCCGCTTCTAGCGGTCGTCAAGTGATCATTGCTTCTCACTCGCCCGAAATCATCACTCGTGTGCCGTCAGAGTGTATTCGCTGGGTTGATCGCGGCAATACTGAGGCGCAAGGAGGGTTCGAAGTTGGGCAGATGCTGGAGCAGATGGGGGCCACCCCCGACGTGTATGTTTCCCGGCAAGAGCTCCCGGACGTTCTCGTTTACGTGGAGGGTGTGGATGATCGACCAACGATCGAGGCAGTCATCAACTGGTGTCGACAGCGAAGTCCGGGAGGCTTACCGACGACCCTCGTGATCCCGCACCGAGATGGTCGCTTTGAAGGTCCCACGTTAAAGGGCATCGTACGGCTGGCTCGCGAAATCCGGCACAGCGTCACAGTCGTTGGCATTCGTGACCTCGACTGGTACTACGACGAACTTCCCGGACAATCGCCCGAACTCACCAATAGCGACGGCTGGTCGTTGCTGACTTTGCCATGCAAAGAGCTGGAGAATTTGTTCTGCGAAAGCTCTCTGTTATTCAGAGCGTATGATCGCTCGATTCCTGAAGAAGAACTCCAGCGAATCATTGACGAAGAATCTGCCTCAACGGATTTAATCAATCAGTGGAGATACCAAGTCCGACACCGAGTACGCGACCGGTTGCCCAAAAACCTCGACCCATCGACGCGAGAAAGGCAAGCGGACGAAACGTTTCAGAGTTGGCAGAACGATCCCGGCTTGCGATGCCGACTCGTCGCCGGAAAAGCGCTGCTTAGGCAGATTCGCCAACGGATTAGACAGGAGCATAACAAGCAATTCTACCCGTCTCGCTTGCTTGAAAAGTGCGAATTGCTGACGCCATCATTGCTCAGCATTGCAAAAGCGATCTTTCCTGCAACCCATTTTTGATTCAGTTAGAGACGTAAGCTTTCGTATCCGAAATTGCCGCGAGCCATCGGGTTCGCGACGCCCGATGGCTCACTACACTCAACCGAATTGTCAAAGAGCGTGCGAACGCCGAATTGGCGTCCCGGAGAAACTGGTTCTCCTTGCGGTTCAGGATTCGCGCATCCGGTTCTCGATGTCGGTTCGCTGCGACTCCAGATTTTCGCGCAGCTTTTCGTTTGCCTTGAGCTGCCGGCGAACGGAGTCGGCCTGTTTCTAAAGCGACTTTGATTTCTCGCGCCGATGGTCTCGATCGCCAGTGCTGATCTCCCGCTCGGCCAGCATTGATTCCGTGTCGGCCTTGTCCTCGAAATACGTCGCCTTGCTGAGAAGGTCCCGATTCAGTTCGCTGACCCGTTCGATTTCGGATTCAACGTGATCCATTTCCGCGAGCAAGGTCTCGTCGTCGCAGGTCGTTACCAGTTCCTCTCGGGCACTGGTCGCCTCACGGATCGCTTCGTCACATTGCCGCAAGCGGGTTTCGAGCGGGTAACGGGATTCCTGATGGTGCTTTTCGGCCTTGGCGAACTCGGCATCGATTTGCCGGAGCCGGTTTTGAATCTCTTCCCGTTCCTGCAGGAAAGTGGGCAGCGAATTGGCGTGCGCATGCAGCATGATTCGTTGCTGCGATTTCTCCACGTCAGCTTTCAGGTCGTCCACCGACTTGTCCGCCTCGGCCAATACGCGATCAACCTCTTGGGCGTCCGGTTCCTTGCCCATAGTGATCGCGGCGACGATTTCGGCGTACTGCCGATTGGTTTGCTGGTCCCGTTTCAGTTGCAGGCCGGTAATCTTTTCAACAAATGACGATGCGCTCATGCACTTCCTCCTCGTGGTTGGGTGTCGGAATTCCAAAGTTCTGTGAATTGGATCGGTGGTTCGGGAAAGTCCCGAAAGCGGGTCGATGGGTGCTGCTTGAGCTCATCGCCGAGGGCGTCGAAGTAGTTGCCAATTGGCGACAAACCGAATTCATGCATCCGGCAAACGCCCGCTGGCCGCATGTCGTAACCATTTCGGTTGGCCCGCGCGATCAGATGGATTGCAATCCGAATAAACGATTGGCCAGGCCCGCAGGTCGGTGACGCCGGTTCATGCTGGACTTCGTTGGCGACGACCAGCGACTCGAATAGCAGCAGGTCCTGGTTTTCGATTCGCTCGGCAAATAGGTGTGGGCGATCGAGTACGTGGGCCAGCTCGTGCAGGACATGGTTGAATACGATGTCACGGTGGAATTCTGGTTCGTAGTCCCGGCAATCGCCAAATCGTTGATGACCATGCAGGGGCCTCGGCCGAGCCATGGTTCGATATGGACCTGCAAATACAAATCGAGACTGGGGGTCGTGTAGGCGTAGGCCGATTCGGCTTGGCCAAGCCAATCGGCCAAGCGGGACTGCGGTACGATGTAGATCGGGTACCCGTCGAGGTCGCGATCGGCGACGGTCCGGCACAGCGATTCCGCCTCGGCCAGATATTGGCCAAACGGGCCAACCCTGTGGGCCACTGTCGCGTTTTGCTGGTTTTTGCGGCTCATTGGGCGGTTTTCAAATGGAGGACCATGTCGATGCTGATTTCGTCTACCGTGAATATCACCATGGCCACAACGACATCTACGAATGGAGCGAAGACCAAAGGGCCCGCGCGTCTTCGTTGCTTGCCGACCGCCTGAATACCCGCAGAGCGATCCGGGAACTGGTGTTGCCGGAACTTGAAGCGATCAAGGAATTTCTCGACAGCCTTCACCAACGGATCAGCAGGGTCGAAAAGCAGAATCTGAATGCGTCGCACCAAAAACGGGATTCCAAACTGGCCACTCCGTAGTTCCGGAACGTGACCATCTTGAGCATCTTGAATAACGGTTTTCGGAATGGCATCGATTTGCCGGGGAATTCCCAACGTGCGCAAGATGCTCAGGTTGATTGCCTCAGCCCCAAGGTGCTCAAGTGACGAATCTTCGAGTCAGGGATGGATGCCGCGCAGTTCTTGACTGCACCTGCTGCCGCAGCATCCCTTGGCTCGAACCGACAGGTAGGTGCCTCTTGGCGAAATTTTAGTTCGTTTTCGGCCCTGACATTGGCGAAGCCCCGGTCGCCATGAACTTGCGACGCGTCTGGTGCGTGCTGCCGCCCGCGTTTGCAAATTCAGCGTCCCCCCCTGATGATCACGCCGTTCCACGCAAATACTTCGCTCACGAATTGACCCGACAAGTACAGGCGGGTGGCGTGTATCGTTTGTCGATGGCCTTGTTCGATGCCTGCGTCGATCTGAACCCGCACCAGATCGAAGCGCCGATGTTCACCCTTCGAAGTCCGCCAAGCTATTGGTCATTTGCCCGGCACGTTTGAGGAAAAGTAGAATTGGTGTTGCGTTTGATACAGATTCATCATCGGTCTCCTTGAGTGGGGGGACGAAAGCCAAAATTTTACCGCCTCCAGCGGTACTGGAACTGAACCTCGCTCAAGGAGGCCATGATGAGTATCAAAACGATGCACGGGAGCGGCCGTCGTCGTCTTTCCGCATCCTCCGTAACGCGGCCTCATTGAAGCGTGCCGAGCACGTTATTGGGGTGCGGTTGCGCAGGTGGCTCCGGTTGTGGGGGTTGATGCCGCGTTTTGTCAAGCCGGAATGGCCGTCAATTTCCGCTCTCTTGCCAAGACTTTCTTCCTTCTCACCCGCACCAGGCTACCTTTCTGCATGGGGCGCTTCCCGGCCTTTTCCGAGTCGCGCGGGGCCTTGCGCAACGTGATTACGGAAACGGAATTGCTATCCTGCACTGATTTCGCGGAGATATCCTGAAATGATTTCATCGGTAAATGATCCCGTCGCATTTGACGAATTGCTCGCCCGTTGCCTTGGGGACGCCGAATTCGCACAACAAATGCTGGAGGGATTTATCGCGTCCTGTCCGGATCACCTGAACGCGTTTGAACGGGATATTGATTCCGGCGCGAACGCGGAACTGGCGAAAAAACTCCATCGCATGAAGGGAACCGCCGCCACGCTCGGCGCGCGTCCCATGCTCCGATTGCTTGAAAACCTGGAACGAATGGTCGGCGGGGAGACCTGCGACAAATCGAAAATGCGGGAGCAACAGGCGGACGTCGTCAGCGAATTTAATCGCCTGGTGTGTTTCGTTGAACGAATGCCCGCCGGCGGAGGCGACTGAGGCACCGAAAAGCCCCACTGAACGAGAAACGTGGGGTTGCGCGCAACGTTACCATGAAAATCCTCCTTGTCGAAGACAGTTCCACGGACGCCGCGATGGTGCAGTTCGCTCTTCGCGCGCACGGTCACGAGGTCGTCGTTGTGGAGACGGGCGAAGAGGCGGTTGAAAAGCTCCGTCGCACGAATTACCACGTACTCGTGACCGATTGGGAGTTGCCGGGGATGAGCGGACTGGAGCTGTGCCGCATGGTTCGCAATTGGCACGCCAGCCATTACATGTACATCATGATGCTCACGTCGCGGGACGACAAGCGGTGCGTCATCAACGGGCTGGCCGCCGGTGCCGACGACTATCTCACCAAGCCGTTTGAACCGCAGGAGCTGTTTTTCCGGATCCGTGTGGCCGAGCGGCTGCTTTCCCTGCAAGGCCGGGACGTCCTGATCTTCAGCCTTGCCAAACTGGCGGAATCGCGGGACCCCGAAACGGGTGCCCACCTCGAACGAATGAGGGAATACTGTCGCATCCTCACGCGGCAGCTTGCCTCGACTCCGCGCTACGCGGAATCGATAGACGCGGATTTCAGCGAATCCATTTACCTGACCAGTCCGCTTCACGACATCGGCAAGGTCGGCGTGCCTGACAAGATACTTCTCAAGCCGGGCAAGCTGACGGCTGAGGAATTTGAAATCATGAAGCGTCATGCCACTCTCGGAGGCGAGACGCTTGCCGCCGCCGCCGCGATGCATCCCAACCATCGTTACCTGCTCATGGCCCGCGACATCGCCTTCAGTCACCACGAAAAATACAACGGCGATGGATATCCGCTGGGTCTCGAGGGTACGAACATTCCGTTGTGTGGTCGCATCGTCGCGCTCGCGGACGCCTACGATGCGATTACCAGCAAGCGGGTTTACAAGGAAGCTTGTTCGCACGAGGAAGCCGTCAGGGCGATCGTCGATGAGGCGGGAATGCACTTCGATCCGTCAATTGTCACTGCGTTTCTCGACTGCGCGGCGGAATTCGATCGGGTGCGAAAAGCGTTCCGGGACGATGCAGTCAAAAACGCGCTGGCCGGTCCACCGGTGCTGCCGGTCGTCGAAGTCATCGATGCCCCTTCTCGGGCGGTCCATTAACGCCGGTTGGGATCCGCCGTTGTGCGCTGGCTCTGGCTCGCGGTTCCTCCGCTGAAAACCCCACGCCGCGTACCGGCTGAATTGATAAGCGGAAAACCACTAATGTCGGCGCTGGACCTGGAGGAACAGCACGTTGTCGTTTTCCTCCGCGAAGACATAAACGTGGGCGATGTTCCGGTCGGGAATCCGCGACGTCATCGCCATCATCGCCACGCGGTCCCGATAAACGAGATTCCAGTCCATAAAGGCCTCCATGTATCCGATTCCCTCGATTTCCGGGACGAAATTGGTCAGCAAGAGGATGCCGCCTGGGTTCAGTCGCTCAAACAATTCAGCCGCCAGTCGCTGGCACATCGTGTCGTTGAGATAGTCACACAGTCCGGAACTGTAGATCAGGTCAAACGATTCCATCTCGATCCGCCCGCCAAGCAATTCACGGGCCGAGGCATGAAAGGTCTGAACTCCGAATCTTCCGTACGTTCGGTCGACGGCTTCCAGACTCGCTTCGTCCGAGTCGAGCGCGACGATGCGGCCGAGTTGCCGCCGAATGATGGCGGGCGAAATCTCGCATTCGCGCAAGTGTCCTGCCGCCATCGAAAGGATGTGCGGTCGGTCGATCTCCGTTGCCAGGCGGTCAATCATACCGGCGAGAATCGCGCGTCGGCACTTGACGCCCCTGCAGGCCGACGAATGCGTCGTCCATGCGTGGAGTCGTTGCCCGAGTTCGGACATCGCGGGCGGTTCCCAGAAATGCTCGGTGGCATACATCAAGTCGAGCAGTTCGGCGTCGCCCGCGTACCCCCGCGGCTTGACGAACGCTCGCCACGTCAGAACATCCTCGTGGAGCAACTCCATCAGGGGATGCCTGCGGCAACGGGAAATCAGGGATCGCCACTGCCGCAGTCCCAACTGGTGCCGCCTGACGTGGAGGACGGCGTAAATGTTTCGCAGCGTCGTCGCGAGGCTGCGATCGTCGAGGGATTGCCTCGTCAGGCAGTGCGCGGCCTCATCGAGGAATTCAATCGCTGCGTCGTCGCTGGAAGCGTCAAAATTTGGCGAAGGCAGCAATAGATGCGCGGCATCGACGCGCGAAATCGCACCCGGCACCGGTTGCGGTGCGTATCGCCGCTTCAGCCGCGAATCCGGAATCCTCTGAATCATCGGAACTGCCCGAGATGTCTGGTTCTTGCGCGACGCATTTGCGCGGTGCCGTGATAACAAGAAGGTTATCGGCGATACACGTGGATTTCCCGATGGTCTGTACATGGTCCAGGGCCCTTTCGCCGATGCGACGGACCCGATGTCCGGAGCGTGCCGGTTGGACGGAGCGAGACTTCGGGTCAAGGGCAAAATCGTCCATCGAAGCGGATTCCCGGCCGGATCAATCGCCACGATCGCGCCACGACGCGCAACCGCCCCAACTTTCCCCACTCCCGCCTTGCGGCGTCGAATCCCGCACGTTTCCGGGGTTCCAGAAGCTAATTTTTCAGCGGATATCCACTTAATGACGCGGCTTGGGAAGGGAAGTCCGCAAGCGCGTTGACCGATCGATGACGTTGATGCGCCAGCGCTTCCAAAACCAGACGATTTCGGAAAACCATCAGGGGGGCCGCCGTACGGAGTTCCTGACGGATGAATCCGCGCCCGGACCGCGGGCAGCGGGGCAACAACCAGGGCGATCTTCCCCGATCGATTCAGGCCGGGGCGGGGTGATTCGTCGCGTACGCAAGATCGTTGAAGCCGCGCAACCGACTCCCGCCAACGACCGGCGTCTGTTTTTGCTGGAGCAGGATTACCTTGCTTCTCGTCCGGCCCTTGTCGTTCCGATCCCGGGGTTTGCTGGTTTCGACGAGTTCGATCGGGCGGACTGGTCGTTGGCCTTTCTCCGCGGCTACGCACCGGGCGAGAGCCTTGGCGATGTCCTGGGTGGCCCTTGCGAGCCGCGCCGCGCGATTGAACTGGCGCTGCGGATGCTCGGCGTGTTGTCGGGAATTCATGAAGCGGGCCTGCTCCATTTCAACCTCAAGCCCTCGAACGTCATTATCGACGGATCGGACGAAGTGTCGCTGGTCGATGGATGTGTCAACTTTGCCTCCTTCGACAACGGGGCGGACGACAACGCGCAACCCGCTTCAATCGTCTGGAGCGCGCCGGAACATCTCGGATTGCTTGACGTATCCGTTGGCCCGGCCACCGATCTGTACTCGCTGGGCGCGATCTTGCTGTACGCGTTGACGGCACAGCGGCCATTTGCCGAAGGCGAAACGAGCGACGTGCTTTTCCGGAAGATGTCGGCCGTGGCACCGCGTTGTTGCGATTTTGGAGTGCGCGTGCCGCGGGTTCTCGACGAAATCATCCACCGGCTGATCTCCGCCCATCCGCGCCAGCGTTATCAAACCTGTCAGGCAGTAATCCACGACCTGACGCGACTGGCGATGGCGCTGGACCACGATGAAACGGAGCCGTGCCTTGCGATCGGAACGGTTGACGCGCGAAAGACGCTTGTCGAGCCGAATTTCCTCGGACGACAGGCGGAAGTCGAGGCGCTGGAGACAAGCGTCCGTGAGACGGCGTCCGGGAACGCGGGGATGGTGTCGATCGAGGCGGTTTCGGGTTGCGGCAAGACCCGGTTGCTCGAAATCCTCGCCGACTCGGCCAGGCAACGCGACCAATGGGTTTTGACGGCGACGGGACAATACGACGTGGTTCCGCGGGCGTTCGGCACGATCCTCCAGTTGATCGGACCGGTGGCGGAACGCTGCGCCAGGGAACCGGCTTTCGGGACCTGGCTTCACCACGAGTTGAGCGAGGAAATGGACTCATTGGCGCGGTCCTTGCCGGAGTTTGCGGCGCGGCTTGGCTGGTCGTCCAGCGGAAGCGAGGCACCGCGCGATTTCGGACAAACCCGTTGCGCCAATGCGATTCGCAAGCTGCTGATGCTGCTCGGCACCGGGACAAGACCTTGCGTCATCATCATCGACGATTGCCAGTGGATCGATGAAGCGACACTGGAAGTCATTTCCGGATGGCCCATCGCGCTAGGACAGGTCGGTCGCGGCTCGCGTCATGCGTTGCTTGCGGTCGGATTTCGCGACGAGGTAAGTAAAACCCACCCGCTTCGCCGCATTGACTGGACTCATGCATTGAAGCCGGGTCCGCTTTCGACGGATGAAATTGTCCAGATCGCGCGCTCGATGGCCGGCCCGTTGCCGGACTCCGTGACCCGCCTGCTTAGCCGCCTCTCGTCGGGAAGTCCGTACATGGCGACCGCGCTGCTCCGCGGCATGCATGAGACAGGCGTGCTCGTCCCGTCGGACGAGGGGTGGCAGGTCAACGAATCCGCGCTGGGGGACCTGAGTACGTCCAGCGATTCGGGAAAGCTCCTTGCGCGACGGATCGAGTTGTTGCCCGAGCCGCTGGTTGACTGGCTCGGTTGCGGCGCGATTCTGGGAAAGTCCTTTCGCGTTGAGATTGCGGATTGGCTGGCCGGTCACAACGGAATGGAGATCATTGACGACGCGATTCAGCGAAATCTCGTTTGGCTGGACTCGGACCAGGAAGTCTGTCATTTCACGCATGACCGGATTCGCTCGTCGCTTCTCGGACTCCAGTCGAAAGACCGCCGGAGGCAACTTCACGCCGAGGCGGCCCGCTATTTCCAGGAAAGGGGAGGGCAATCGGCCGCGGACCTTGCCTTCCACTTCGACGCGGCGGGCCAGAGCGACATGGCGTTGCCGTACGCGCTGGAAACGGCGCAACGGGCGCACCGGCAATGCTCCCTCGAGCTGGCCGAGCAGCAATACCGCATCGCCTGGCGCGCCGGGAATATTTCAAACCATGAGGAATTCGGGATCGCCGAGGGACTTGGCGACGTCCTGATGCTTCGCGGTCGCTACGCCGAAGCGGACGAGGCGTTTGCCCGCGCGGCCGAGTTGGCCCATTCGCCGATGGAAAGCGCGATGGTGGCGGGCAAGCAGGGAGTACTGGCGTTCAAGCGGGGAAGCATGGAAGAAGCGACCACGTCGCTCGAACGCGCCCTGCGGGAACTGGGGTGCCATGTCCCCGGATCGTCTTTTTTCCTGATCGTTCTGCTCGTCCATGAAGTCCTCATTCAGGTCCTCCATTCAATAGTGCCGTCGCTGTTTCTCGCGCGGAAAGGTCGCGCGCCGAATGACTCGGAGCAGTTGCAAATGCACTTGCGCGGCCGCTATGCGATGGCGTGCTGGTTCTCGCGGAGCAAGTTCCGTTGCATGTGGGGACACTTTCGGACGCTTAATCAGGCGGAGTCGTTCCTGCCGGGGCGCGAGCTGGCCCAGGCCCTTTCCGACCACGCGCCGGCAATGAGTCTGGTGCCGTGGCCGTCGCGCGGTATCCGTTATGCCGATCGCAGTCTCGAACTGCGTCGCCGGCTCAATGACGTTTGGGGCCAGGGGCAGTCGCTTAACTACAAGGGAATTGTGCTGTACACGGCCGGGAGATTCCGCGAATGCATTGATACTTCGCGCGAGGCCGTTCGTCTCCTGGAAAAGACCGGCGACTATTGGGAAATGCATATCGCCCGGTATCAAATCGCGGCTTCGCTGTACATGCTTGGCGACCTCGACGCAGCGCGGCGCGAGGCCCATTTGCTGCACTCCTCCGGGATTGCCCTGGGGGATTACCAGGCGTCGGCGATCAGCCTCGATCTGTGGGCGCGGACGTCGCCCGGCATGCCCGACCCGGAACTGATCGAAACGGAATTGAAGCGGCGGCGGTTTGACTTGCAGGGAACCGCCCAGTTGTTGCTGGCTCGCGGCGTCCAGTTGTTTTGCACCGATCAACTGGACGAAGCCGCGCATACGTTCCGCCAGGCGCTGCGCACCGCGAAACTGTCAGGACAGCGAAGCATTTATGTGCTTGGCAACCATGCATGGCTGGCGAGCGTCTTTCGTCGCAAGGCGGAGATGACGGCAGCCTATCATCCGGCGCTCAAGGCGCGGTTGCTGGCCGCCTCGCAGCGCCATGCACGGCGGATGTTGCTGCTTTCCTGGCCAATGAAACACTACGCTCCCCATGCACTGCGCGAACTGAGCCTCACCACCGCGATGCAGGGGAATCAGGCCCGCGCGGCGCTGTACATTCACCGCGCGCTCGACGTGTGCGCGACGATGGAGATGGCTCACGAAGCCGAACTCTGCCGCATTGCATTGAACGTCATTAATTCGCGGCGGAACAGTATCGATCGAACCGCGTCGCCGATTCTTGCAACGCCGTTCGCACCCGAGTTCTTTGCCGAGCATCGGGAAGCGGGAAAAGCCGCGACGGAGGACGAGACCGTCTCGCTCGTCGATCGCTTCAACCGGATCATGCTGGCTGGACGAGAGATCACGTCGGCACTGAACGAGGAAGCCATCGCGCGACGAGTCGAGGCGGCGACGCTGCGGCTGCTTCGCGGACAACGGGCCCACTTGCTGCCCGTCGTTGAAAATCCCGAAACCGCCGCCGCCGAAGTTCGACCGGTCGCGGGACTGCACGATGATGAACTGGAACTGGCGCGTCGCGCAGTCGCCACGGATCAGGCGATCGTTCTCGTCGATCCGGCGGGTTGGGGGGGCGGAATGCATCGATCGGGGCTGGCGGCTCCGATTCAGGTGCGCGGGAAGATTCACGCCAGCTTGCTGGTCGTTCATCGCGAGATCGGCGGGCTGTTTCAGGAGACCGAGTTGCGGCTGGCGGGATTCATTGCCGCGCTGGCCGGTGCCGCGCTCGAGAACGCCGACGGTTTTTCACGGCTCCAGGCGCTGAACGATACCCTGGAGAAGCGGGTCGGCGAGCGAACGACGTCGCTTCGCGAACGGGCCGAGCAACTGGGCGTTTCCAACTCGCGCCTCAAGCGAGTCGCGCGCGACCTGCGTCGCACCCAGTCGGAACTGACCATCGCCAAGGAGCGCGTCGAACTGGCCAGTCAGGCGAAGAGCGAGTTTCTCGCGACGATGAGCCACGAAATCCGTACACCCCTCAACGCCGTTATCGGGATGACCGAGTTGTGTCTGCAAACTGACCTCGGCGGGGACCAAAAGGACTATTTGCAAGTCGTCAAGACCTCGGCCGGGTCGTTGCTGCGAATCCTCAACGACATTCTTGACTTGTCGAAGATCGAAGCGAACAAGATGGTCCTTGAGGAAATCCGCTTCAACCCGCGCGCGGTTGTCGAGGAGGCTTGCGAACTGCTCGCCGTCAGCGCGTTCCAAAAGGAGATCGAGATCAGTTGCCGGGTCGCTCCCGAAGTCCCCGACGAAATGTTGGGCGACCCGGGCCGCCTGCAACAGGTGCTGATCAACCTGGTAGGAAACGCCGTCAAGTTCACCGCCCGCGGCGAGGTCCATGTCGACGTCACTCTCGCGTCGCAACGGGCGGGGAGCGCTTTGCTGGAATTCGCTGTCCACGACACGGGAGTCGGAATCGCGGCGGACAAGCAAGAGCTGATCTTCGAGTCGTTCAGCCAGGCCGACAGCTCGACAACACGCAAGTTCGGAGGAACCGGCCTTGGACTGAGCATCTGCCGCCGCTTTGTGAAAATGATGGATGGGGAAATCGGTGTCGAAAGCACTCCCGGCGAAGGAAGTACCTTTCGCTTTTCGGCTCGGTTCCGCACCGGGGCGGAAACACGTGGATCGATTCCCGCCGCAAGGCCGATGCTGGCCGAGAGGCGTGTTTCCCTCTTCACATTCGGCGACCGTGGCGCGAACACATGGGCGGAAACGATCAGCCAATTGGGGGGCGAAGTTATTGTCAACGAGTGCGTCGCCGGCAAGCAACTCGAAAACCCGTCATTCTGGAAAGGACTGGCGGGCGATCTTGCAGTGATCGACGTTCCCACCGACGGAACGATTCACGAACAATGGATCACCGCCGTGCCGCGCGACCTGGCAACCAACGTCCTTGTAGTTTTTCGCAAGGACAAACTTCCTCGCGCCGCGCCTGGGCGCGACGACATGCAATGGCTGGGGCGACCCTTTCGCCGTGAAGGTCTGGTCCATGCCCTTTCGCATTGGTTCGCAAATTCGCATGAGCCAGGCCGTGACGACGATCGTTCGCCGCGGCAGACGGAGGAACCACCGCGGCAACGCCGTTCACGGTCGCTGAAGATTTTGCTGGCCGAAGACGTCGACGTCAATGCAACGATTGCCTCGCGTTTTATCGAACGGCTTGGACACAACGTCGCGGTGGCGGAAAACGGACTTCGCGCCCTGGAAATGCTGGAAGAGGGCGATTTTGACCTCGTCCTGATGGACATTGAAATGCCTGAAATGGACGGCCTTGAGGCAACGCGCCGCATTCGCGAACAGGCCGTCACGGACCGCCCGCCCATTCCCGTGATTGCGATGACAGCCCACGCCATCGCCGATGTCCAGCGACGGTGTCTGGCCGCGGGCATGGACGACTACATCACCAAGCCGCTGGAACCGGAACGCCTGCAGCGCTTGCTCGAACAGTACGGTTCGGACAGGTGACGTGGGCAAGACGCTCCGCCGCCAGCATTTCGGTGGTGCAGAGCGTCACCGCCACGCGGGCATTTCCGTTGCCGGATTAGTTGGGCAGCGCCAAGTTCGCGTAGCCCCACGCCGGTTTATCCGGCACGAGCTGGAAACCTTGCGAGCCTGGCTCCCTAACTTGAAAACTGACGGGTGCCGGGTTTCAATCTTGAAGCTACTTTAAGCTCGGCTCGCTCTCAGTCCAGGTCGGGGCGGCGGAGGATCTCCGAAATCAGAATCGCCTGGCGAACCGAGCGGGGGGACCGGAACATCTCAAACAAGTCCATGGCGATGCCCGAAGTCGCGCGGACGGTGGTCGACGTCGTTTCGTTATGGGCCAGGCCGGGTCGCAGGCTCACGACGTTATGGTCAAACGTCTGGTGCAGCCGCGAGTCCAGCTTGTCGTCGGCCAGACCAACCTCCTCACCAAGTTGCCGCGCATGATCCCCCAGACGCGACGTGTCGATTTTGTGCCGAACGGGTTCGCTGCCCGACGACTGTTGATAAGCGTCGGAATGGTCGGTTTGCTCAAGAACGCGAACGGTCTCGACGGGGCGAACGGGCTGGGGAGCGACGGGCGACCTGGGCGGGGGAGGTCTCCGCGGCGGCTGACCGCCGGATTGCTGTTTTTGCTGCTGGCGGCGCTGAGCCGCCAGCTTGAGGAATTCCTCGATGTCGCGCGGCATGTTCAACTCACGGGTTTCGACGTGGACTGTCCGGCATCGGCGATCGACCTTCGCATATCGGTGTCGGCCTGAACATTACGGAGTTTGTAGTAATCGAGGATGCCCAGTTTCCCCGAGCGAAAACTTTCGGCCATCGCCTTGGGAATTTCCGCCTCGGCTTCGACAAGTTTCGCACGGCTCTGCTCGATGGAGGCGATATTTTCCTGTTCCTGGGCGACTGCCATGGCGCGCTTGCCCTCGGCATGGGCGCGGGCGACGCGCGTGTCCGCCTCGGCCTGATCCGCCTTGAGCCGCGCTCCGATGTTCTCACCCACGTCGATGTCGGCAATGTCGATCGAGACGATCTCGAACGCCGTTTGGGAATCAAGCCGCTTGGCGAGCACTGCCTTGGAAATCACGTCGGGATTCTCAAGCACCCTCTTGTGACTGTCCGACGATCCGATCGCGCTGACGATCCCCTCGCCGACCCGCGCGATGATCGTTTCCTCGGTTGCCCCCCCAATGAGTTGTTGCAGGTTCGAACGGACGGTGACGCGCGCCCGGACCTTGAGCTGGATTCCGTCCTTCGCGACGGCGTCGAGCGTCTCGCGCGCCGAACCCTTGGCCGGGCAATCGATGACGCGCGGATAAACGCTCGTCTGAACCGCTTCGAGAACGTTGCGTCCGGCCAGGTCGATCGCGGTCGCTTCGCGAAAACTGAGCTGAATCGTCTTGGCCTTGCGCGCGGCGATGAGCGAACGGATCACCATCGGGACATTGCCGCCCGCCAGGTAATGAGCCTCCAGTGCCCGCGACGTCATTTCGGGTTCGTCGAGGCCCGCTTGCACCGCCATGATCTTCGACGGAACAATGATTCCGGCCTTGACCTTGCGAAAGCTCATCCCGAGCAGGTCCCAGAAGGTGATCCCGGCACCCGTCAGTACGGACTGAATCCACCAGCGAAAATAGCCGAGAAACACCCCGAACGCGATAAGCGCGATGAGCAGCAGAAACAGAAGTCCCGCAACCATGAGTATGTTGGTGTCAATTTGCAGCAGCATGTGGATTACCGGTTGGCGTCCAATGGACAAGAAACAAGGCACCGGACCGGGCGACCAATGGCCGACGCCCGCCTTCTTATTGTAAAGTGATATGACTTGGGATTGTAGTCGTTCAGTCCCGCATTTCGCCCCGGAATTCTCCGGACACGTCGGTTGCCGTTTTACCCTTCTCCCCCGAATCAACGCGATGAGTCCACTCGCCATCTTGCCGGGCCGGATGATTTTGGCCGATCTGGCGGCCTGCCATGACGGGGACCGGGCGACAATCGCCCTCGACGAGGGGTCCTGGCGGGCGGTCGAGGACTCGCGGAATACGATCGAAACAATGATCGCGCGTGAACAAACCGTTTACGGGGTTAACACGGGCTTTGGCAAACTGGCCCAAAAGCGGATTTCCGCCAGCGATCTTGAACGGTTGCAATCCAATCTCATCCTTTCGCACGCCGCCGGGACAGGTCCGCCGCTTTCGCGCGAGGTCGTCCGACTGGCGATGGTGCTCAAGATCAACTCGCTCGCACGGGGCTATTCGGGAGTGCGGCGAGCCGTCATCGAACAATTGCTGGCGGCGGTGAATCACGACTTGATTCCTCGAATTCCTTGCCAGGGTTCGGTCGGCGCGTCGGGCGATCTCGCCCCACTCGCTCATCTTGCGTGCGCCCTGACGGGGATCGGGCAAGTTGATCTGGAGGGGGAGGAACTGGCGGCCCGTGACGCCTGGCAACGCCTCGGGATCGAGCCGTTGACGCTTCAATCGCGGGAAGGTCTGGCGCTTCTCAACGGAACCCAGGTTTCCACCGCACTGGCCCTGCACGGACTGTTCCTTGCCCGGCGAATTTTCGAGGCGGCGCTGGTAGCGGGCGCGATGAGCGTCGATGGGGCGATGGGGAGCGATACTCCCTTTGATTCGCGCATTCACGAGGCCCGCCTCCACCCGGGCCAGATCGAGTGCGCGCGGGTTCTCCGCGAACTCCTTGCCGACAGCGAAATCCGCCGCTCGCATGCCGCTTGCGACAAGGTGCAGGACCCGTACTCGCTCCGTTGCCAGCCCCAGGTCATGGGCGCGATTCTCGACCAGATGCGTTACGTCGCGGAAGTTCTCGAGCGCGAGTCCAACGCGGTCTCCGACAATCCGCTTGTCTTCGCGGTGACGGGTGAAGTCCTTTCGGGTGGAAATTTTCACGGCGAGCCGGTGGCGCTTGCGGCCGACGCACTGGCCGTGGCGATCGCGGAAATCGGCGCGTTGTCCGAACGCCGCATCGCGCTGTTGATCGATGAGGGGCTGAGCGGCTTGCCGGCGTTTCTCGTCGAGGAGAGCGGTCTCAATTCGGGATTCATGCTCGCCCAGGTCACCGCCGCGTCACTGGCAAGCGAGAACAAGTCACTTGCGCATCCCGCATCGGTCGACAGCCTCCCCACGTCGGCCAACCAGGAAGACCACGTGAGCATGGCCACGTTCGCCGCGCGGCGATTGGGGCCGATGTGCCACAACACGGCGGTCATCGTCGCCATTGAACTGCTTGCCGCCGCGCAAGGCATCGACTTTCGCGCGCCGGCAGCCACGTCACCGAGGCTGGGCGAGGCACATCGGCGGATTCGCCGACACGCGGCGTTCTACGATGCGGATCGGTTGTTCGCACCGGACATCGAAGCGCTCAAGGCACTGGTGCTGGCCGGTCATTTTCCGGCGGGCAGTGACTTTGCCTTTTCCTGAGCCGCCCGGTCGCCGCGAAAAAATATCGCGTAGCAAACCGCCGAGCCAAAAATCCACATAAGACCGATCCATGCCCCTTTCTGGTTCAATACACCGGCGAACGCACCGACGAGGACGAGGCCCTCGCCGATCACGAAGACCAGCGGAATGATCGGGAAGAGCGGCGTTCGAAAGGTCGTCTCGGGAACTTGCGACCGTTGCCTCCGAAGCCGGAACAGCGCGAGGCCGGTGAGGAAAAAAAAGACCGCGTCGACGGTGACGACACCGGCCAGCAAGACGTCGATTCGCGCACTGTCTCCCGCGATGAGAAGAACCGCCAGTCCCAGTAGTCCAAGAAAGAGGATCGCCGCCAGCGGCGTCCCCGTTTGAGGCGAGATCCGGGCGAAGAGCTGAAAGAACTTGCCATCCCGTGCCATCCCGAATATCAGCCTCGGCCCGCTCAGCAATTGCGCGTTGAGAACGCCGAGAGCGGAAATCGTCACGGCGGCGGCGACCAGTCGCTTGCCCCACGCCGGCCAAACCGCGGCGACGGCGTTTGCTGCAACCGCCCCGTCAGCCGCCACGCCGCCAAACCCCAGCAATTTGAAATAGGCCCAGTTCACCAGCAAGTAAACGACCGTCACGATGCCAACGCCCACGACGATCGCCACGGGAATCGTGCGGCGCGAGTCGCGCACTTCGCCGCCAATCCACAATGCGTGTTGCCAACCGCCAAACGAAAAGAAGACTCCGGTCAGCCCCGCAAAAACGAGCGCCGCCGGATGGGTGTTTTCCAGATCGGATATCGCTTTCATTCCCGCCGCGTCCAGTTCAATCGGGGCGGGGACCGGCGCAAGAATCGCAAGACAGGTGATCGCCAGCAAGGCAATCACCTTTGCAACCACCGTCGCATTCTGGATGGTGGAGCCAATGCGGACTCCCACCACGTTGGCCAGCGTTATTCCCGCGATCAACGCAGCGGCAATGAGCAGCAACCAGTTTCCGCCGTCGGGCAGGTCGCCATGAATCGTCAGCAGCAGGTTATACGACGCGACCCACGCAATGATGGCGATGGCACCTGCCTGAATCCACGTCGCATTGCAGAATACATACAGAAATGCGACGGGTGCCGACCATGCGTCGCGGAGGATTTCGTACTGGGCACCGGTCCGCGAATACATCCCGCCCAATTCGGCGAAGACGAGTGCCCCGGCCATCGCGATCATTCCGCCGAGAATCCACGCTGTCATGGCCAGCGGCATCGAGCCAGTCGCCCTCGCCACCGAATTCGGGGTAAAAAAGATTCCGACGCCGATAATCGCCCCGGTAACAATACACGTCGCGCTGAAGGGACCGAGTACGCGGCGCAGCCGGCCTTCGCCCTCCGGGATTTTCGACTCCTGGCTCATGTCAATGACCCTTGCGGCCGGCGACTTCGGCCTCGCG
>JBGTFW010000119.1:0-4855 GCA_041747075.1 Pirellulaceae bacterium | reverse complement strand
CAAGCACGACGCGCGAGCGAGTGTGTTTCGGCGTAACCCACTCACTCGCTTGCGCTTCGTGCTTGTATTGGCAACCAAAGTGGCGCTGTCCAGCTAATGGACATTGCCAAAAGGCTGAAAGTGAACGCGACCGACGCCAATCTGATTGCCTGCCTCACCGACCGGGAGATCGAGGACTTCGTGAACGGACGCGTTTCGTTCTTGCGGCTTCCGGACATTGAACTGCATCTGGAACTCTGCGAGCGATGCGGAGGCCGCCTCTCCGCCGCCTCGTCTGACGCACTGGTCCAGAAACTCAGCAAGTTCCAGTTCGCCAACAATCCGGCCTCCAGCGAACCTTGCCAGGGAAAACCATTCGAGCTGGCCGAGGATTCCCGTTATCAGTTGCTGGAGGAACTGGGCTGTGGCGGGATGGGGCAGGTCTTCAAGGCGCGTCACAAGCTCATGAAACGCGTCGTCGCGCTCAAGACGATCCGCCCGGAACTGGTCAACAATCCGGAAGCCGTGATGCGATTCGCCAAGGAAGCTCGCGGCGCAGCGCGGCTGGCGCATCCGAATATCGTTTCTGCGTTCGACGCCGAGCGCGAGGGGGACGTTCATTTCCTCGTGATGGAATTCGTCGACGGAGAAAGCCTTAACCGGATCGTCAATCGCAGCGGGCCGCTGGAGCCAGACGTCGCGGCGGACTACGTTCGCCAGGCCGCCCTCGGATTGCAACACGCATTTGAAAAAGGCATGGTGCATCGCGACATCAAGCCGCAGAACCTTATGCTCGACGCCGACGGAACGGTCAAGATTCTTGATTTCGGATTGTCTAGGATACGCCGCCTTGCAACCGACTCGGGCGACCTTGATTCGGTCGGCGACGAGACGATCCTGACGCTGACAAACACCCGATTGGGGACCGAAGGATACATCGCACCGGAACAGGCTCGCGACGCGCGTTCCGCCGACATTCGCTCGGATGTCTACAGTCTCGGATGTACGCTGTTCTTTTTGCTAACCAAACGGCCGCCGTATTTTGCGTCGCTTCAGGACGACCCGACGGCGATTCCCGATGTAACGCGATTTCGCAAGGATTTGCCGCCGGACCTGATCAAGGTGCTCGCGCGGATGCTGCACCCTGATCCAGCCGCGCGATTTCAGACTCCCTCCGAAGTCCGCACGGCGCTGGAGCGGGTTGATTTTGCGGCGGAGCAAGCCGACTCCGGTTCACTCCAGGAGAACCCCGCGCGGCCAGGTCCGGAAAAGAAAGGCGAACGACCCGCACCGCGGACAAGCGTTCACAAATTCCGCGACACCGGCGCGCTATGGATCGCCGGCTTGATCGTCATCCTCGTGCTGCTCGCGATCTGGTTTGTTTTTTGGGTTTAATCGTTCACGGTGCCGTCCCCTTGCGTCGAGGCGTGAGCCTTGTTGATCGAGGCATTTCCCCTGCCACGAATCGCGGCGTTCCAGTTCGCGCGCCAGCGCGGCGAGAATTGCAGGCTTGTCGAGAGCCCACGCCGGAGCGAGAAAGTATTCCGGTGGTGCCTCGCCGCTGATCCGCTCGACGACGACGGTTGGCGGAAGGCGTTCGAGAAAGTCAACCAGCGTTTCGATGTACTCGTCCCGTTCCATGAGACGCACTTCCCCCTTCCGCACCTGATCGGCGAGGGGCGTTCCCTCAACGGCATAGAGGTTGTGAATCTTGACCGCGTCGAGTCCGAGTCGCACAACTTCACCGGCGGTCGCCATCATGTCGGCGTGCGACTCGCCGGGCAGGCCGAGCATAATGTGCGCGCAAGTCTCAAACCCGCGGCCCCGGCTCCGCTCCATCGCGTCGATCATCGATTCGTGTGTTTCGGCGCGGTTCATCCACTCGAGCGACCGGTCGTGCATCGTTTGCATTCCAAATTCGACGCACAAATGGATTTTACCGGCGAGTTCCTCAAGCAGTTCGAGGACATCGTCGGGAACGCAATCGGCGCGTGTTCCGATCGCCATCGCGACGACGTCGCGGTGCGCGGCCGCTTCCTCGAAGTACTGGCGCAGCCGGTCGACGGGCGCGTAGGTGTTGGTGGCCGGCTGGAAGTAGGCCATGAAGTGGTCGCACTTGTAGCGGGTCTTCAGTCGCCGGATTCCCTCGTCGATTTGATCGTGAATCGTCCCGCGGGGGAGACGGCGGCTTGGGCTGAAACTCCGGTTGTCGCAAAAGGTGCAACCGCCGATCGCTAGTGTCCCATCGACGTTGGGGCAGGTGAATCCGGCGTCGATACTGACGCGTTGGACGCGGGATCCGAAAATTTGCCTTAAATAAAAGTTATAATCGTAATACCTCCGCCCCGCCGCGCGCCAATGAGTACGGCGGTGGTCCGGGACTGGACTCGATTTGGTTGACGACACGTCGGTTCCTGATTAATCTTGAACAAAGGGTATGCCGATCCACCCGGCCTTTTTGCAGGCCGACCCGCCAGGCTCTCTTGAAGACCGCTTCCATCATACCCGAACAGGAATTTTCCGATGTATGGCCAACTTGTCCCGACGGGAGGCGGTGACCCGATCCCGCTGATGAAGAAGCGTTTGCGCGTCGGACGTCGCGAGGGGTGTGATATTCTGCTCAACTTTTCCAACATCTCGGCGCATCACGCGCTGATGGAGATCGATGAAGGGTACTGGTTCATCAAGGACTTGCGCAGTCGCAACGGGATCAAGGTCGACGGCAAGCGGATTCTCGAGGGACTGAAGAAGCGCGTTGATCCCGGCTTGACCGTTGCGTTCGCCAAACACGTATATGAACTCGTTTACGACCCGACTGAACTGGGTGCCTATGGCTCTCCTCCCCAGGACGAGCAACTGGACAATCTCTTCAGCCGCTCGCTGCTCGACCGCGCGGGCCTGGAAAATCGCAAGACCAACCACTAACTTTCCTGGAGTTGGTACTCGATCTGGAATTTGCGCCCGCCGAGCCCCAGTTGATCTTCGGGCGTCAGCTTTCCCTGGCTTGCGGGTTTGCCATTGAGGAAGATTTGCTCGTCACTCACGGACTTGAAATACCAAACGCCAAAGTTGAAAAGCAACTGGCAATGGTGATCGGCAATCTCGGGATTGTTGAGAACGATGTGACACGAGGGTTCCCGTCCGATCATCAGTCGCGGCTTGAACAATTCGGTTCGTGTGCCGTCGTAGCAATCGACAAAGACACCGAGGTTCATCGCGCCGGCCGAATCGGGTGTCTTCAACAACTCGTCCAGGTCGTCGCCGCCGCCTGAAGCAACGGGAACCGAACTCCACGACCTGACAAGCGTTACTTCATTTCCCGAACGGTTGAACTCGACGTGGTCCATGAAAGTTCGCATGAGCGTCAGTCCACGCCCCTGGCGACTGATGCCTTGCGGGGCCGTCTGGGCCTTGCAACCTGGCCCGTCGTCGCGGACCTTCAATCGAAATTCAATCGCGGAAATCTCGACAGTGACAACGATCGAACGTGAGGCGTACTCTTTCTTCCGTTCATCGATCAGCCGCGCGACGTCGCTGGACCGTCCGCCGTCGCGCGATTGCACGTTGTACACCGGCTCAATTTCGAGATTCCCGCGGTACAGGGCGTTGGAGAGGACCTGTTCCACCGCGACGCCCACGCGAATTCGATCGATTCGATCGAGCGGCGAAAGCGCCTGAAGCATTTGATCGCAAAGTACAATCAGCGCCGGAAAACAGTCTTCGTCATTCTCCAGCTCAAAAACAAACCGCGTTTCCTTTGCACGGTCGAGGAGCCGCTCAAAGGAATGCTCGCGGAACATGATGTCGACGACCCCTTCGACGGTCGGCACAAGCAGTTCCGCGGCGTTGCTCTTCGGGACGTAACCGGCCGCGCCTGCCAGCAGCGCCTGGGCGGCGATCTCCTCGCTCCCCACTCCGGTCATCAGAATCGTGGGGATGTCCGGGAACCTTTCCCGAATCGTCTTGACGAGCTCCAGACCGTCCATGTCCGGCATTTGCAAATCCGTCACGACGAGTTCGATTTGCCATTCCTCGATCTGGCTGAGCGCTTCGTTGCCGTTGCGCGCCTGGAAGACCGACGCGCCTTCCATCTTTGCCAACAGCGACGCGAACAATTGCAGGTCAACGGGCGAGTCATCGACGACCAGAATGCGCGCCATGGCAGGTACTCCGCGAAAACGAGGCGGGGGAATGCGAGGAAGCGTGCTGGCAGATCATTCCGGTTGGGAACCCCGGCAACGGCACAAACCGCTCCCGGCACCTTTCGGCGGACAACCTCGCTACCGGAATTCTAGTCAAATGGCCGGGCAGGGCAAACTTTTCGCGGATTTGCCCTTCTCCACTTGTCGGAATACGCAATAAGCCTTCAAATCCCTGGATGGAATTGAGCGACGCCGAAAAGGATGAGGTGCGACACGCATGCGCCGGGGTCTATGACGCCAGCAAGTCGATCCGCGTGCTGACCCATTTGTCATGGTCCGAAACGGTTCGCAAGGAATTCTTTGCCGACGGCGCCCGGCGGTTGCCCTCGGTTGAATACCCGCCCATTGATGCCGACGGACTCGTGTCGCGGCTGGAATCGCTTCGCGGCGGGTTCCATTTGCCCGAACCAATCGCCCGTTGGCTGAACAATATCATTCGGCATCTGGAAATCAGTGCGCGGATGCTCGCCGATTGCGGCAAGCCGTCGTTTACCGACTGGTCCCGCCAATTGTACGGTGCCCCGCGTGACGAACTGGTCGACGCGGGCAATTCCTCGCTCGACCTGGCGATGCGGTTCGACGACCTGCTGGAGGAGTTTTCCGGGATCGACCTTGGCGGCCCGCCCGCCGGCACAATGACGGCCGAGGAGGTCGCGCGGCAGGTCCGCGAGGCG
>JBGTFW010000118.1:0-40362 GCA_041747075.1 Pirellulaceae bacterium | reverse complement strand
GACTGCTGGCGGCACTGGACCCTTCGGCGGCGCGGGCGGGGGCGGGATCGCCGCTGGCGGACGTGTCGAGCGCGGCGGTCTGGCCATCCCCCGTCACGCCGACTCGCGCCGAAGTGCTCTTGGTCGAATAGATCATCAGGTCCTGTTCCTTCTCCAGCACGATCGTCCCGGTTGTCCCCATGACGATTTCGCCATACCCGCCAAATCCATTGCCATTAATGGACGAGTAGGTCACGACGATTTTCTTGTTGGGATGTTGCTCGGGGTCCCACGCGGGAATGCCGTGCCGCGGGTCGGGAACTTCGTTGACGCGATCGTGATACCCAACGGGAAAATCAGGCTCGTAGCCCTGCGCGGGATATTCGAGCATGCAGTAAACGTGATCGTCGGCGTCGCGATCGCCGGGGAATATATGTCGGCCTCCCACCGCGTAAACCGTCAGCGGGTGGATATGGCGGCCCGTTTTACGGGCAAGCGCTGAAACAAAAATACTGGCTGCGTCGAGTTGGTGACTTCCCAGTTCGGCCATCAGCCCGCCGCCCGTTCGATCCCACAACCGCCACCTCACCAGTTCCTCAAGCGCCGAGCGAACGCGACCGTCCGGGTAGACGTCGAAATCGTCCTCGTATCCGTGTTGCAGGGCGTTGACCGTCTTGTCGGCGTCCCACTGTTCCCACTGGGCGATTTGCTTGCGGCAGCGAAGGGCATTTTCCGAGTCGAGCGTGTCGAGTCGGCTCTTGAGCTTTTCCAGATCGGCGCGGATTGGATCGAGGCGACGGCCGTCGGCGGTGATTTCGCCTCCGGGAATGGGGGGCGACCAGGAGTCGTCGCCGGGCAAGTTGTTTCGGTGCCACTGGGCGCGAATATGGTGGACTTCCCCGAGCAACCCCCATGCGATGAGATTCACGGCGTTGTCATAAAGAATGTTGTAATGACGCTGGTGCCCGGTAGCGAGGAGGATGCGCTGTTGTCGCGCGGCGCGGGCCATCAGCTTGCACTGGGCGATGTTGTGCGCCATCAGTTTTTCGACAAGGACATGCTTGCCGGCCGCCATCGCGGCAATGGCGACGGGCGCATGCAGGTGCAGCGGCAAGGCGATGATAACGGCTTCGATTGAACGGTCCCGCAACACGTCGCGCCAGTCGCCCACGACGCGCACCTTGCGTCGCGCGGCCTCCTCGCTCGACCAGCCGAAAACCTTGATCAGACCCGGTCGCGCCCCCAGCGCCGAGGGCGACGCCCAGTCGCCGTGAAACGCGCGATGAATGCTCGACGGGCGAATGTCGCAAATCGCCGCGACCTCAACGTACTCGGGATTGGTTGCTCCAATGAGCACGTTCCCCTCGTCCCCCGTCCCGATGACGGCAACGCGGACCGGGCGGTCGGGCCGGTTGTATCCGAAATAGAGCGCACCGAGTCCGGCGGCGGCGACACCACCGGCGAGAGAAGCCTTGAGAAACTCCCGCCTGTGCAACTGGTCCATTGCGGTCATGGCGGAGAAGTAGTTGTCACGTCCGACGTCACGTTCTTCGGGAGTCAGATTCATGTTCGTTCCGCTTCCGGCGTTCTCACCATGTAGCGCGACCGCGTGAAAAAGTAATCCAGTCCTCCGATTCGGCCCGCACCGAGCGCCGCGAGGACCAGCAGCGCCGCCAGTTCAATCCACTGAGGAAACGTTCCAATCGCGTCGGGCAACCAGAAAGGCTGGGCGGCGACGACTCCGACAAGGAGCAATCCGCCGGCAATTGCCGCCGTGCGCGTCGCCAGTCCCGCGACAAGCAGCACGCCCACAACGATATCGAACCAGGGAAGCCAGCGATTAATCCACGCCAGTCGCGAGTTTCCCGGTGCCCAAGGGCGGTCCAATTCGACGCGACGCGACCCGTCACCGAGTTCGTTGATGGCGGCTTCGTAATTATCCCAAAGGGCGTCGATTCGGGCAAACCACGGAGCTGCCGTTTCGCGGCGTCTGGCCGCGATGCTCGCAGCCTGATCGCGGAGGCTGGCGACCTGGCGCGCGGTTTTTTCGCGAAGAGGGCCATCCTGTGCGAATCCATCGAGCCGCTCGTCACCAGCAAGCCAGCCATCAATCGCCACCTGATTCATGTCGACAAATTGATTCCACTCTCGGGCAAAACGATCGTAAGCGAGACGGGCGCGAGTCTCCTTCCGTTCATCGAGACCGAGTTCGACAACGGCCCTGTCGCGGAAATGTTCCCAAAGGGCGAGTGTTCGTTTGGGCTGGAGTTCCAGGGGTGAAGCGGGCGAAACGCCGAGGCGATGAAACCCCCGCGGATCGTCGAGGAGGGAGTGGTAAAAGGGTACCAGCGGGCCTCGCGCCTGTTCGAGAAAGGGGGCGGCCGAAAATTCACCTGAGCGGAGTTTCGTCGCGCCCTCGTGGAAAAAATGAAATCCGGCAACCAGTCGAAGAAAGAGGACCGCGAGTATGACGGGAACAAGCGAGTTTCGTCGGGAAGCATTCAAGAGCATTTAAGGGAACGAACGCGGAAATTTCCGCATTTGAGGAGTGATCAGGAACGTCCCGCTTCCGCGGCGCGAAGCTTCAACTCATCGCGAAGTTCATTGGCCTTGTCGCGGAACTCCTTCGCGAGTGCGTCGTGACTGAGCGTCTCGTGACAATCGGCGAGAAGGTCCAGAACGCGGGGATTTTCCTTCATTTCGCTCGCCACGTATTCGAGTTCCGCTAATGCTTCGTCGTTTCTCCCCATCCCCATGAGAATCTCCCCGCGCGTCTGAAAGAGCAGGGGATTGGTCCACGTGTCGATCGCTACATCGATTATCCTCATCGCATCCTCGAGTTTATTCTTGCGCATTCCCGTGATCCATGCGATCTCGTTGACGACAATCGCGGCGGCGGGATTGCCTCCGAGGGCGAGTCGAAAATGCTGCTTTGATGAAAGTGGCTTTCCCTTGACCGCATCGCGGATTCCCTGGATCAAGTGGTTGTTGGCGGGAGAGAGGTTGGTTCGGAAACCCTCCTCCAGCCAAACATCCATTTGCGCGCTTTCCGAGTAAAGGATCAGATCGATAAGGGCACCTTGCGCCTCGGAATTTCGCGGGAAAAGGTCGAGCGCGGCACCCAGTGATTTGAGATGCCGGTTGAAATTGTCCTGGGACGAGGCGGGATCGATCTTTTTGGCAAATTCAACCATCACACCCGACTGAAGCATCAAAAGTCGCACGCGAACGGACGGTTCCTGCACCGTCGCAAACGCCCGTTGAAGTTCCTCGATGGCCTCCTCATAGTTTTCGCTTGCCATGAGAATCCGGTACATCAAATCCCAGATAACCGGCTCGTTGGGCTGTACCTGTGCGATGCGGCGGAGTCGATCGAGGCCGCGCTGTGTGTGAAAGCGGGCTTCCTCGAACTGTCGATGCTCGTTGAGGTACGTGAGCAGGTCGGGAACCACGGTCGGATCGATGTTGGAAACGCGCTTGAAAATCTCCACGGCTTCGTCCATCTTGCCCTGTTGTTGCTTGACACGGCCCGTTCGTACAATCGCCTCAATGTTTTCCGGCTCCAGCTTGAGAACGTGGTCAAGATGTCGCAGCGCCAAATCGAGCAACTCCTTCCGCGAGTTGTCTTTTTCGTGGTCGAATTGCAATTGCTGCGCGAGGTACATATGGGACGGAACGTGGCCCGGGCGGTCCAGTGGCGCGAGTTCCTCAAGGATGGCTTCGGCGTTTGCGGTTTTTCCGGCCTGCATGAGGGTGAACGCATGAATATTTTTCCACTGGGGCTCGTCCGCGACCAACTGGACCCGTTTGGAGCCGAGCATCGCTTTTTCGTATTCGTCGCTTTCCTCCGCGCTAATGGTGAACTCTCGATGCGTCGCCAGCGCGAGCCGTTCCTCGTTGAATCCGGATACGACCATGGCCGTAACCATCGCCGTCGCGATAACCAGGGGCGCAAGTCCCCAGCCAAAAGCCCCCAGGGAGCGCGTCGTCGTCCAGCTCAAGATAATGAACTGAAGTAGCTGGGCAATGCAATAGAACGGGAAAAACACAACCTGCAAGGTCAGCCGCCAGATGCGGTTGCCGAGTGGTGGCCGGTTTCCCAACTCGTCCATCTCGCCGGTCGTCAGATCGAACAGTGCGCGGAAGGGTGCCGCCAGCCACCACGTGATCGGGCGGCGGTTACGAAATTCGTAGTGACTTCGTCGTTTCGGAAATAGCTTGAACACGGCTCAATCCGTTATTGGATGCTCGCTTCCAGCTCTTTTGCACGATCGCGGTAACTTGCGGCGTCGTCGGGCAATCCCTGCCCTTCAAAGGCTGCTTCGAGCTTGCGAAAGAGAGAGGCTTTCTTCCTGTCGAGTTCGCGCGACTGGGCCTGGGTGGAGTTTTGCCGCGCCTGGTCCACCCCAAGAACCGCCTTTTCAAGATCGAACGTCGCCTTGGCAAACTCGCCAAGTTTTAGCTGGATATTCCCTCGCGTGTCGAAATAGTTCCAGACGCCCGGAGCGATGCCGATGGCGCGGTCCGCGAATTCGAGGGCCCGTTTCGGGTCCTTGTCGATAAGGGAATACGCCAGATTATTGAGGATGATGTGGTTCCTCGGATTTCGTTGCAATCCGGACTCGAGCAAGGAAATCCCCAGCGCCTCGTCACCATTCAGAATCTCCCAGGTTCCGATCTGGAAAAGCGCCCCGTCCGGGGCATTGTCGACGTCCGTTCGCGCGTCATAGACCTGTCGCGCTTCGGCGGATTCCGGGAAATTGTGCAGTGAAAACTCCGTGATCGCGGTCATCGCCGTCTCGTTTCCCGGATTCAGCCGGTAAGCCGCGGCCAGATCATCCAGATAGGCGCGTCGCTCATTGGGATCGTCATTGAAATTCGCGCTTGCTTTTCGATTCCGGGATTGCGCGATGTGGATTTCCGCCAGAAACTCGGTAACTTGCCTGCGCTTGACGGCGTCGTGTGTTTTTTCCGCTTCCTCCGCGAGCAGCGTGATCGCCGTATCGAATTCACCCAGGTTCGCCCACGCCTCGCCGAGCCTGAGGACATTCTGCACGTTATCGGGATGCGTCAAGCGCTCAATTTCATAATGTTCGATCGCCTTGCGAATCACGGGTTTCGATTCCTCGCTCCGGTGCAATTGTTGGAGGATCGTCACGACGTGCTTGTAATACTTCGCGTCTTCTTCAAACAATTTCCGGAAGATCGCCAGCGCCGCTTCCGGGTCCTGTTTTCGTATCAACAGGTTCGCAGTCAGCTCCCTCGCCCTGACGTTTTCCGGGTCACCCTGGAGTGCAAGGGAAAGTTGGACTTCCATCAACTTGTCGCGCCTGTCGCGCGGAATGTTTGGAGCCCGGGCAACGATCAGCGCGCGCTCGACGTGTGCCTCGGGATATCCGACGCGGTCAGTCGGAGCCATCGCCAACAGCATGGTCTCGGCAAGGCCCCGGTTGGATTCGTTCCTCGCTTCCGAAGTGTCGCGGAGGAGCAATTGCACGAGCTTGAAGCGGTTTTCCTGTTGATTGGGCTGCAACTGCATCAGCTTGTACGTGTAGGTGATCGCTTCCGGAATCCGCCCCGCCTTTTCAGCGGCGTCCCGCGCTTCGGAATACTCCAGGAGCCTCTGGTCGTGCGATCCGGACGCGACCAGGGCCAGAACCACCGCCGCCGCGAAGACCAGTACGGATGGAATGCCCAGCAACAACAAGCGTCCGCGCGCCGAATCCTGCCATAGATCGCGGGCGAAGCGGACGGGCTGGACGACAAGATCGCCAATAAAATAAAAAAATCGCCGGAGATAGAATACGAATGCTTGCATCGAATTTTGTGGTAAGGATGGACCTGCCGGACCTTTTATTCTAGACGGCGGGCAGGCTGCCGTTAATGGCCCCGTTCCGTTGGCGAGACGGCAATCTGAGGGTGTCGTTAGTGGCTGCGGCTTCCGGCCGCAGGTCTTTTTAATGAAAACCGCTTTCACCCGCGACTGAAAGCCGAGTCACATCAAAACGTTGCTTTCGGCACGCTAGCGATCCACCAGGCGGTCTCCTTGCTTCAGAGGGCACCCCCCAGAGCTAGTGCCGGGATAACCGAAAAAGGCCAATTATTCGTGAAGTCAGGCATCCTCGGTACTTTTCCTAAAATCGCTGGAATCGATAAAAGTTGTATGTTTGGCATTGCCGACAAGTAGAAGGACGGTGACGCGCAGTACGGCTTGCGCGTCGACGCGCCGGGTCGCGCCGGCATTATGAAGGATGGCTATCTTCAACAAAAACTGACCCATGACAACGACTTTTATCAAAAAATTAACTGGCACACTGGCTACGGTCTGCCTCGTTGGCGGATCCTGCTGCCCGGCTATGGTTTGCGCCCAGCAATTGCAGCCGATGCAATCACCGGTTCCCGCCCAATCGTCGCCAGACGACAGTGCGAAGGAATTCTTGCCGCCCATTATTCGCGCCGCCGACATGCGATCGGCACCAGCAAGCGAAAACCAGGCGGTTAAAAAGACTTCGGGTGAAATGGCAATGGCACCCGCTGTTTCCGTCGATTCGATGATCCAGCGCCAAGAGGCGGGCACCCCGGAAACGCCCGGCACCCCGGAAATGTTCCGGGGACATAACTTCCCGGTCGACGCGCGGGACCGGATCGCCCGTTTCATTTCCGAAAACGGGCAGTCAGAGGTTCAGCAAACTGCTTTTTCGCCCCAGTCAATGAACGCGTCGGATGCCTCATGGTCGATCGCGCCACCGGCGTGGCAAGAAAGCTCGCCGAGCGACTCGCCGATGGCGAATTCGCCGAGCGTCAACGACTCGTTAATCTTTAATCCACCGGGGATCAATACCCCGACGCAACCTGGAATGGCATACACCCCCGAGGCATTCTCCTACGGCCCCGGTTCCTCGTTCGAATCCCGTTCGGTACGTCCGCCCGCGGAACCTTACGCATACGGCGACGCCGGAGTCGCTTATGGCGACGCTGGAGTCGGGAACCGGTCGTGGTTTGATCCCGCCGGACCCCATGGAACGAGCGGCCACTACGGCAGCGATTGGGAGGCCGCCAACCAGGACTATGGTTCATGCGCTGACACGTTCGCATGCTGCGGATTCGTTTGCGACGCCTCGCGCTATCTGATCGTTGACGCGCTGTACTGGACGCGTGAAAACGGCACGTTTGCCGCGGGCAATTTCGCCAACGTCGACGATTTCGACTGGCAATGGGGAGGCCGCATCACCTACGGCAATCGGCGCGATTGCACTCGCGGTTGGGAAGCGTCTTACATGCAGTTTGATCCGTGGATTGCGGTCAACAGCCAACGCGACGCGTTGGGCCGACTCCAGGGCGGTCTGTTTGGCAGCGCGACCGGGGGCCTCGGACCCGCAACGGTTTCCTCATTTCGCAACGCAACCTTTCTCGAACAGTTTCAGAAGTCCGACCTTAACTCGGCGGAAATTAACCGGACATGGTGGGGATCGGACGTCGCCAAGGCATTTATTGGCGGTCGGTTTATCTATTTTGACGATCAATTCCGTCTTTCGAGCGGAAACCGGTTTGGGGAAACAGGGATTCACACGATCGACGCGACGAACCGACTCGCTGGAATCCACGCCGGGGGCGAATTCCTTTACGATATCGGCTACCGGCTCTCATTCTCCGGACTCGTCAAGATCGGCGGGTACGCGAATTTCTTCGACGGCGAGCAGACGATGTTCAACAACGGTACGTTCCATGTTTTCAACCGGGACGACCAGACCGATTTCGCGGCGAGCGCCGAGCTGGGTGCCGAAGCCCGCTACCGGATTGGACCTCATTGCCGCTTGCGGGCCGGGTACGAGTTCCTTGCCCTGCTCGATGTCTTTGACGTGGAAAGCAATTACAGCACCGTGATCCTTCCCACAGCGGGACAGAATTTTCAGGAGGGCGGAGCGCTTTTCCACGGTGTCAATGTAGGCGTCGAGTTCTATCGATAGTCCTCCATCGGCAACACGGATCGAGCCGTCAAAGTGATCGTCGGGCAGAAAAGGAAACTTTCATTGCACCCCGCGATGCGCGAGACCGACGTTCTGGTAATTGGTGGAGGCATCATCGGACTGGCCTCCGCGTGGCGAATTTCCATCGCAAGGCCCGCGCTGCGACTCGCCGTGGTCGAAAAGGAAGCGGAACTGGCCCTCCATCAGACGGGTCGCAACTCGGGCGTGATTCATTCGGGTATCTATTACCGGCCCGGCTCGCTCAAGGCAATTAACTGCCGGCGCGGCAAAGAGGAACTGCAAACCTTTTGCGACGAACATGAAATCCCGTACGAGTTGTGCGGCAAAGTGATTGTCGCGGTCGAGGATTCGGCGCTTCCGCGACTCGACGCGCTGCTGGATCGGGGTCGGCAAAACGGCGTCGCCTGTCGCCGGATCGACGCCGATCGACTCAGGGAACTCGAACCGCACGCACGGGGAATCTCGGCGATTGAAGTCAGCGAAACGGGGATCGTCGACTTTCGAAAGGTAGCGCTGAAACTCGCGCAAAAGGTCTGCGACGCGGAAAACGCCGTGGTGACGGAATCCGAAGTCATTTCCATTGAGCGCAAGGGCACGGAGATGATCGTCGAGGCGACGAAGCATACGTGGCGGACGCGGCTGGTCGTTAATTGCGCGGGCCTCTATTCGGATCGAATCGGACGGATGCTGGGTGGCGTTTCACGGGCGCGGATCGTTCCCTTTCGCGGCGAGTACTTTCAACTCGTTCCGCATCGCGCCTCGTTATGCCGCAATCTGATTTATCCCGTTCCGGACCCGCGTTTTCCCTTTCTCGGTGTTCACCTGACGCGATTGATCGACGGATCGGTTCATTGCGGTCCGAACGCGGTTCTCGCGCTGGCCCGTGAAGGGTATCGAAAGTCGGAATGGAATCTGCGCGACGTGCGCGAAGCGGTTTGTTTTCGAGGTCTGTGGCGGCTTGGATGGCGGCACGCGCGGACGGCGCTCTCGGAAGTCCACAAGAGTCTCAGCAAGCCGGCATTCGTCGCGGCGCTGCAACGGCTTGTGCCGGAACTTCAGGCCGATGATCTGGTTCCCTCGCCCGCGGGAATTCGCGCCCAGGCACTGATGCCGAACGGTCAGCTTGTTGACGATTTCCTCATTGAGGAATTGCCGCGTGCGATCTCGGTCCTCAATGCTCCATCGCCAGCCGCCACGGCGTCGCTGAACATTGGCCGGGTGATTGCCGAAAAAGCCGTTGCGCGTTTTGATTAATAATTCCCAATACTGATTGTCAAGGCGGGAGCTCGGGCCTCGATGCGATTTCCGGTTGAAACCCTGACAAATTTTTCGGCGGCCGTCTTTCGCCATTTCGGCGTTCCCGATGACGATGCCGAACTGGCCGCGAGTGTCCTTGCGGCAAGTGACCTGCGCGGAATTGAATCGCACGGCGTTGCCCGGCTGCATACCTATTTTGACATGCTTCAGTTGGGGAGAATCAACCCGCGTCCCGCCATCCGAATCGAGCGCCAGTCGCCCGCCACCGCCGCCATCGACGGTGACAACGGACTGGGGCTGGTCGTCGGACCGCGCGCCAACGAAATCGCCATCGAGAAGGCCCGCGAATCGGGAACGGGCTGGGTCAGCGTGTGCAACACGAATCATTTCGGAATTGCCGGTTATTACGTGCTTCGCGCGCTGGAGCGCGAGATGATTGGCTGGGCGATGACCAACAGCACGAAACTCGTCGCGCCGCTGTGGGGCGCGCGCCGCATGTTGGGGACCAATCCGATCGCCATCGCCTTTCCGGGCAAGCGGCATCCGCCGATCGTGATCGACATGGCGACCAGCGCGTGCGCTTACGGAAAGATCGAAATGGCGCGTCGCCGTGACGAGGAAATCCCGTTGGGCTGGGCGATCGACGAATCCGGTCGCGACTCGAATTCGCCTCATGCAATGATCGACGGCGGCGCGTTGCTGCCCCTCGGCAGTTCCCGCGAATTGGGCGGGCACAAGGGGTACTGTCTGGCGACGATGGTCGACGTGCTCTGCGGATGCCTTAGCGGCGCGAACTGGGGCCCGTGGGCACCACCTTTCGCGCTCCGTCAGGAAATCCCCGCGCGAAGCGTTGGGCGGGGGATCGGTCATTTTTTCGGTGCGATGCGGATCGATGCATTCATCGATCCCGATGAATTCAAATCGCAGATTGACGACTGGATCGAGACGTTCCGATCAACGCCCCCGCAACCGGACTCGCCAGGCGTCGTGATCCCGGGAGACCCGGAGCGCGAAGCCGAGGCGGATCGCCGTGCAAAGGGTATCCCGCTCATCCAGCCCGTCATCGATGAACTTCGCGATCTGAGCCGGCAAACCGGGATCGCTTTTGATTGAACCATTCCGGAGTCATTTCGAACGGAGAGACGTTCACTCGCTGGCGCGTCGGGCTTGTATTGTTGACAAGCTGGCAGCTTGTCCCACGTCGTTCACTCGCTGGCGCGTCGGGCCTGGATTGGCCACCCGACTTATTTCACGATTTCAATCAGTTCCAGTTCGAAAACAAGCGTCTGATTGGGGCCGATTTGGGGAGGATCACCGGCAGCCCCGTACGCCAGGTCGCCTGGAATAAAGACCTTCCACTTGTCGCCAGCCTTCATTTGCAGCAGCGCGGCCGTGAACCCGCGAATCACTCCGCTGACGCCAAACGTCGCGGGTGGTCCACCGATCGACGAATCAAAAACCGATCCGTCGAGAAAGGTACCCTTGTAGTGGACCTTGACGCGGTCGGTCAGTCGTGGATTGTCGGTTCCCGTCCCCTCGGCGAGGACGATGTACTGGACGCCGTTTTCAAGTTCCTTGACGCCTTCTTCAAGAGCGTTCTTCCGCATGAACTCGATCCCGGCCCGCTGGTTTTCATCCGCGGCGCGAGCGAGCATTTCGTCCTGCTTTCGGGTCATCGCGCGCTGAAACGCCTGCTGGACGGCAAGGATGTCCTCGTCGGACATTGGCGGCTGGGCACCCGAATGGGCGTCCTGAATTCCCTTTATCAACTGCTCAAGGTTGAGGTCGACCGACCCGGCCTTCAGTTCCTGGATAAAGTTGTATCCGATGAGGTAACTTGCCTTTTCGGTTAATGACTCGGCGGTGAACTCCGATTGTTGTTCGGTTGACGGCTCGCCAGTCCCCCGAGCTTCCGGCGTCGTTTCCTGCAAGGCAAGAATCACACCGGTTCCCGCGAAAAGGCAAAGAGTCGTCGAGACGATGATGGCTACGCTACGGCGGATCATGGCAAGGCCCCTTGAGGGTTGGACAAGCGGCCAGGGGCCTTCGCAAACGAAACGAACTTGTGGCACCGGGCAATCACCCGATTATAGGGCTTACTTATCCTCATCGGAAATACCGATGCCGCGTCGATCGGGGTATTTCGGTCGCTCCGGGGCCTTGTAACCGTGCTCCTTGATTTCGGTCAGCATCAACTTAATCGCCGCGTCAAGTTGAGGGTCGCCGCCGTCAACCATCTTTGCGGGATCGTCAATCACCGGCACGTCGGGATCGACGCCGTGCCCTTCAATGCCCCAGGTTCCGTCGGCTTCGTAATAGGCGAAGGTCGGTGCTGTGACGCCCGAGCCGTCGATCATTTGCGGGTTGCCGGAGATGCCGACGAGTCCGCCCCACGTGCGCATCCCGACCAGTTTGCCAAGACCCGCCTGGCGGAACAGCGCGGGGAACATGTCACCGCCCGAACCAGCCATCCCGTTGATCAACATGCACTTGGGACCCTGGTGGGAATCAGGCGGCCACGTCCAGTCGCGTCCATCACGTTTGGCCCAGTAATTCGTCACGGGCCGGTTCAGCAATTCGATAAAGCGGGTCGGGATTTGTCCCCCGCCATTCCATCGATCGTCAATGATCAGTGCTTCCTTGGAGGCTTGGCCATGAAACTGGCGGAACAAGTCGTTTTGGCCGGGCATGCCGGTGTTGATCACGTAAATGTAACCGACGCGCCCATTCGTTTGCTCATCGACGTATTTCCGGTTCTCTTCGATCCACGCGCGAAATCGCAGGTCATTGTCGTTATCAAGTAGTTTGACGGGGACTTGCCGGTCGTTCTCGTCGGGCGCGGCGTCCTCGCTGACGGTAAGCGTCACAGTCAGGTTGGCGAGGCCGACGAACGCCGACCAGGGACTTCTTGTCGCGTCGAGATCAATGCCGTTTACGGCGAGGATGAACTCACCTTCCTTGACGCCCACGGCGCGCAACGGGTTGCGCGCGTCGGTGTCCCACGGAGCGCCTTCATGAATTTCCGCAATGCGGTAGCGATTGTCGGCAATTTCAAAGCGACAGCCGAGCATCCCGACGTTTTCCTCCGGACCGCCCCCTTCGTCGGCTGACGGTCGATAGTAGGCGTGGCCAACATTCAGTTCCGAGATCATTTCCCCGATCAGGAATCCAAGGTCGGCCCGCGACATGCAATCGTCGATCATGTTGGCGTAGCGGTCGCGAATGGCGACCCAGTCGACGCCGTGCATTGTGGGGTCGTAAAAGAAATCCCGTTCGATTCTCCATGCGTCCATGAAGACCTGCCGCCATTCCTCGCGAGGATCGATCGAGACCTTCATCCCGTCGGTGCTGATTTTTTCCGACAGTTTCTGGCCGGCGGCGGCGTCCACGACGTAAAAGGAATCGCCGCGCGCCACAAAGAGCTTCTTGCCGTCGGCGGACAGCTCGAAATTGCCGCCGCCTTCAACGACGGTCTTTTCCGCCTTGTCCTCATCCTTCAGATCGAAAATCCGGATCGAATTGCCTCCTTCATCCGGCCCCTCCTCGCCGCGCGCGGTTCGTCTGGCGTAGATGATGTGATTCTTGTCATTGACGGCCAGCCCTCCAAAGTTCCCCTGGGGAATTGGCAACTGGAAAATACGAAGTTCGATACCGTCGAACTCGATCTTGACAGGGTCCGGCTTCTTGTCCTTCTTGTCTTTCTTGTCGTCACCTTCCTTGCCGGATTCCTCCTCGTCGTCGTCATCGGACGTTGCATCCCGCGTCGCTTCGAGTTCCAGTTCGACGTCCAGCCCGGTCGCGGTCCCGGTGCCGGTAAACTTGCCTTCCTCGATCTTGCCTGTGACGGAAACCGTCATATCGCCACCGCTGGCGGTCAAAGTGATTTCACCGGAATCGGCGTCGTACGTCCCCGATGTAATATCGAGCGAGGCCTGTGCGGAGTTGATCGAGCCGGTCACCGACCCGTCATCCTCGAACTGAAGGTTCATGGTGAAATTACGAATTTCCTCGGGAATCCCTTCATTCAGAACGCGTCCCGTCCAGGAACCGGAAAGCGAGGCGGGCGAATCTGATTCGCCGTCGCCGCCGCCGTCGTCATCATCGTCATCTTCTTCGCCGTTGTCCTTGTCTTCATCGTCTCCTTCCTCTTCCTCGCCCTCGTCGTCGCCGTCCTTTTTCTTGTCGTCGCCCCACGTTTCCTCGTCGCTTTCGGGAAGCAGAGGCTGCTTGACGTCGGCGCGGAGCGGGATGGCAAGAAGCACTTCGGTCCCGGCGTAGATAAAGGTCGTTCCCACGTCCTCGTATTGCGGTCGGGTGAAAGCGCGGTTGCTGGAACAGAGAATATAATCTCCCTTGCGATCAAAGACCGGCCCTGAACAGTTAAAGAAGTTCGTCAACCGGTTCGTTTCGCCGTTTGCGATATTGTAAACGTAAACGGATGAAACCGGCGCGCGCTCGTCGCTGGCCCGTGCCCAGGTCAGCCAGCCCGAATCGTACGACCAGCTCACCTGCGGCGGATCAGCGTACGGATCGGCGTCGATCTCTTTGGTCGCGGCGGATTCGATCGTATGAAGAAAGATTTTTCCCGCCTTGTCAGTAAACGCGATGTGTTTCGAGTCGGGAGACCAGAGCGGGTTGTAACGCCACGCCTTGCCGTCGGACGTAAGCTGTTTTGTTTCGCCGCGCCCGTCCGATTGCATGATGTACAGTTCGTATTCGCCGGACTTGTCGGAAAAGTACGCGATCCATTGTCCGTCGGGACTCCACGCGGGCATCCGTTCGGCGACGCCGCTGGTTCGTGTCAAATTGCGCGGTGAGCCTTTCTTGACGGGTGCCGTCCAGATGTCGCCCCGTGCCTCGGCGATGACGCGCTTGCCGGTCGGTGAAATACCACCCGCCTGAATGAATTCGGCGGCGTTCACGGTTTTGCGGCGAATTTCGGGCTGGTCGCCCGGGATCGTGATGTCAACCGCCTGCCGCTCGCCCGACTCCAGATCGACGAGCCACAAGTTCGCTCCGTTTTGCAGAATGATCTCGCCTTTCCCGTGCGGCCCCGGCCCGATCGAAGGCCACTTGCAATCGAACTGGTCGAAATCGGTGACCTGTCGATGCCTTTCACTCGCCGGATCGTATTCCCAAATGTTCAGCCGGTTCTGATCGCCGGAGTCCGAGAGATAATAAACCTTGTCGCGATGCCACATCGGGAGGGTGTCGGTTCCTTCCCAATCGGTCACGCGTTTGGACTCGCTGGTTTCCAGATTGAAAAGCCAGACGTCCGAGGCCATCCCGCCGCGGTATCGTTTCCACGTGCGTGTATCGCGGCTGTGCGGTGTATAGGCAAGCCATTTTCCATCGTCGCTAATCGCACCGTTGGAGCCGTAGGGGACCGGAAGCTTTTCCTCGAATGGCTTGTCAATCGAAATGCGAAAGAGTTGCGGCATTCTCTGAAGACCCGCGTAGCCGCTGCTGGAAAAGATCAACGAACCGTCGGGTGCCCAATCACAAAACAGTTCGGTGCCCGGGTGCCAGGTCAAACGTTCGGCGATTCCTCCCTCGACGTTGACAACGTAGAGGTCCTGGTCGCCATCGTAATTGCCCGTAAACGCGATTCGGTCGCCCGCTGAGTTGAAGCGGGGAAACAGTTCGGTCCCTTCAGGGCTGGCCAGGGGTCGCGCGACGCCCCCTTCCCGTTCGACGACCCACAAGTCGCCCCCCCATGAAAATACGATGTGTGTCGTGCTGACGTCCGGAAAACGCATCATTCCCGCTGACGGAGTCTGATCACCCTCACCGCCCTCTTGCTGCGCGGCGATGCTGTCGGGAGCAAGGAGCAGGGCAAGTGCAATGACGAAAATCGGGAAACACGAAAAGATGGGTCGAATTGATTTCATGGTGGTGATCTCTGCGAAGTGCGTTGGATTGACTCAACTGTTGGAGTGCGACTACGCCGGTTTCGGCGAACTGCCAGTTCGCGCTGCTTCCGCGCTAGTCATTTAGGATAAAGGTCAATTTCAGCAATACACGATACTCGGTGATTTCGCCTTCCTCGACGCGAACTTCCTGGCTGGAGACCCAGGCACCTGTAATGTTGTCGAGTGTTTTGCTCGCCCGTTTGATGCCGGACTTGATGGCATGTTCGAAGCTCTTGGTGGACGACGACTTGATTTCGGTGATCTTTGCGATGCTCATGGTGCGTACTCCGGAAGAGGCTGCGAGGTTTTGTACAAGGTCACACGGGCACAAGTTTCCTACTCTAGTTTACTTCCAATCCAAAGGTAAGCGGTCAAAGAATGTTCGGACCTCGCAATTCGTGAAATACGCGACACAAAGGAAGACGCCAGCGCACGCCCTGCTTGTTCATCAGGAAGCCGGCCAGGTTCCCGTCGTACTTTTCCCCACGAACTGGCAGTTCGTGCCACGCTCACGGACTTTCCTCACGAACTGGCAGTTCGTGGTTCACTCGACATGCAGTCCCAAAACGTACTTGGGAAACTTGCTCGTTGTTCCAAAACTTGTTACAAAACTTGTTACAAAACTTCTTCCAAAACTTGTTCCCAAAAAATCCCCGTGCGCACAGGCATGATCCCGCCCTTCCATCTGGCCTTTCCAGTCGACGACCTGGACGCCGCGCGCCGCTTCTATGTCGGCATGCTCGGATGCCGCGAGGGCCGAAGCAGCGAGCACTGGATCGATTTTGACTTGTTCGGACACCAGATCGTCGCCCATTTTGTGAAATCGAACCCGAACGATGGTCAAAATGACGGTTTTCCCGGTGATGCGGGGAATAACAGAGTCGACGGCCACGATGTGCCGGTGCCCCATTTTGGAGTCGTATTGACTTGGGAACTGTGGCAGGAACTTGCGGAACAACTGCGACAAGCGGGGGTTCAATTCGAGATCGAGCCATCCGTTCGATTTCGCGACCAGCCCGGCGAACAGGGGACGATGTTTTTTCGCGACCCGGCCGGCAACGCCCTTGAATTCAAGTCGTTTCGCGACCTCGATCAATTGTTTGCCCGTTGATCCGGGTAGTCGGCGAAATTGCGAAAGAGTCGCGGGCCCGTGGCAACCGTGCCACGGACGGGGTGATTCCGAACATGGTCGCGACCGAACATTGTTTCGACTTGAGGGCGTGGTATGATGGAATTTCGCCCATCGATCCGCATACAAGCCCGAAGCGCTGGCGAGTGAACGCTGGCCAAGCCCGAAGCGTCCGCGAGTGAACCTGCCGAAAACCGGGCGCTATCCAAAAACCATCGGCCCAAGAACATTGTGCGACGCGGACCTTGAGTCCGGTCACCGCCTTTTTCCGAAATGGAGACCCTGATGAAGCTGTTAACCATGTTGAGCACCCGATCGTTTGTCGCCCTTGTTGTTGGGGCCGGAGTTTTGTTCGCGTCCCCGGCCGTCGGCCAGGAAGAGGGCAAGGACGAAAAGAAGCCGGACTTCCCGCCGCTTGCGAAGGTCATCGAGGGCTTTACCGAGATCAAGGGTCCCAATGGCGAAGACGGCTTTTACAAGCTCTGGTATCGCGAAAAAGACCGGCAGATGCTCGCTGAACTGCCGAAGGATTTTGAAAAACAGCGCCATTTCATCGCCCTGACGGTCTCCAGCGGAACTCCCTTCGCCGGCTTGCAGTCGGACGATTACTACGTTCACTGGCGACGATACAACGATCGCATCGCGCTGATTCAGGACAATCTCGCCATCCGATCGACCGGCGACGACGAATCAAAGGATTCCGTCAAGCGCCTTTTCACGGACCAGGTGCTTCTCGATGTACACATTTTGACGATGGTCGAGCGCGGCGGACCGGTCATTGATCTCGACGAACTGCTGGTCAAGAACGCGAACACCTTCTTTGGCAGCATCGCGGCGACCAAACAGCCACATCTCATTGAATTTACCAAGAAGAAGGCATTTCCGGACAACGTCGAATTGGGCGTCGAGTTTCCCTGTGCCGACGGAGTGCTCCGTCAGTTTCATTATTCGTTCAGCAAGATCAATGAGACTCCTTCCTACCAGAAACGCGTCGCCGACACGCGAATCGGTTATTTCACGACCTCGTTCAGCGACTTTGGACGCTACGACGACGAGGACGTGCGGACGCGGTACATCAACCGCTGGCATATGGAAAAGCGCGATCCCAATCTGAAGCTTTCGCCGCCGAAGAACCCGATCGTTTTTTACCTCGAGCACACAACGCCCGTCCGTTACCGGCGGTGGGTCCGCGAGGGCGTGCTCTACTGGAACAAGGCGTTCGAGCAAGTCGGAATTCTCAACGCGATCGAGGTCCGTGAACAAGACAAGGCGACCGGACTGAATATGGACAAGGACCCCGAGGACGTCCGTTACAATTTCATCCGGTGGCTGAATAACGACATCAGCACGGCGATCGGACCGAGCCGCGTCGATCCGCGGACCGGCGAGATTCTTGACGCCGACATCGTGCTTACCGACGGCTGGATTCGTACTTTCGACAACCAGTTCGAATCACAAATGCCGAAAATCGCCATGGAAGGCATGACCGGTGAAACCCGCGCCTGGCTGGCGAAACACCCCAACTGGGACCCGCGAATTCGCATGGCACCTCCCTCGCAACGAGCCTTTCTGCGGCAACAGATTCTGGCCGAGGCTGCGATGCCTTACGCCGGCCAGGGGATGGCGGAACCAAAAACCCGCATGTTGGGAGACGAAGTCCTCGATGGCCTTGTGGGTCGCACCAGCCAGGTGAACGGCAATTGCATGGCCGCCGATGGCCGCGCCTTTGACGTGGCGATGATGCGGATGATGATCGATCTCGGAACCGCCCGGGAATCCGACGATGACAAAAAGGACGACGGGAAGAAAGATGAAGAAAAACCGGAGGACGAAAACGCCGAGCAACTGCTCGACGGGATGCCGGAGTCCTTTATCGGGCCGCTACTGGCCGATCTGGTTTGCCACGAAGTCGGGCACACGCTCGGCCTGCGGCACAATTTCAAGGCGTCCAGCATCTACTCCCTCGCCGACATGAACAGCGACGAACTCAAGGGCAAGAAGCCCTTTGCCGGTTCCGTCATGGATTACCTGCCAGTCAACTTCAATTTTGAAACCGGCAAGGTCCAGGGGGACTGGTCGATGATCGGCGTCGGTCCCTACGACATGTGGGCAATCGAGTACGGATACGAAATGGACGAGAAAAAACTTCCGGCAATTCTCGGACGCGTTGCCGAGCCGGAACTCGTCTACGCCACCGACGAGGACACGGGTGGTCCCGACCCGCTGGCGCAGCGCTACGATTTCAGCAAGGAACCGCTCGATTACGCCGCCAACCAGTTGCGGCTCGCCAAACACCAGCGAACGCGGATTCTCAATGACTACGTCAAGGATGGCGACAGTTGGGCCAAGGCGCGTCGCGGCTACGAATTGACGCTTCGCATGCAGACCCAGGCGACCAGCATGATGTCGCAGTGGATCGGTGGTTCCTTTGTCAACCGCGACAAGAAAGGGGACAAGGATGGCCGCGCGCCCATCGACGTTGTTTCCGTCGAACAACAGCGCAAAGCGCTGAACTTTGTCATCGAGAATACATTCAACGACGAAGTCTACGGACTGTCGCCGGAATTGCTCAAGCACATGTCGGTCGACAAGTGGATCGACGGCGACGGTTTTCGCGGCTTCGACAGCGAACCGGCCTGGCCCGTCCACGACCGGATCATGGGCATCCAGGCTTCCGCCCTGACCCAGTTGATGAACCCCACCCGGTTGCGCCGTGTTTATGACAACGAATTCCGCATCTCCGCCAGCGACGACGCACTGACTCTACCCGAATTGATGAAGACGGTCACCGACGCCGTCTGGACCGAATTGGAGAATAAGGAAACGGCCGATTCAAGCGACCGAAAACCGCTGATCTCCAGTCTTCGGAGAAACCTCCAGACCGAGCACCTCGAAAGGCTCTTTGACCTCGCGGGCGAACAGGGAAGCGCGACGGCGGCCATGAAGCCGATTGCAAACCTCGCTTCCATGACGCTCAAGAACCTCCATGAGCGGATCGGCGAAGTCGTTGGTGGCGAGGGTGAACTCGATTCATACACGCGTGCCCACTTGATGGATGCGTCCGACCGGATTCAGCGGTGGATGGACGCCCAGGTCGTCGTCCGTTCCGCGGAAAGCGTTCCGATCATCATTCGCGGTGCGGCGGGCGACGAGGAGTAATCGCTCGCTCAAACGATCAACATTCGTTGCGAAAATCGCGCCGCTCGCCAGGCACATCCTGGTTGAGCGGTTTTCAGCGACAGTGAAAAAGTACGGCTCAATCCCACCACCACGTATCGCCAGACGATTCGACAACTTGCGTATGGATCGCCTGCAAGTCCGCATCTGCCTGCGTAATCGAGGCGAACGACCAGCCATCTACTTCGACGCCGCCAGACAACGTCACGACCCAGTCCCGGCGCCTCGGCGCGTAACTGATTTGCGGCTGAGTGAACCTGGGAACGGGGTATTCGGCAAGCTTGATCTGGCCGTTGTCCATGAGGGCCGTTGGTTGAAAGCCGGCTTTTTCAAACAAATCGTACTTGTGCAGCAACGCGCCGACGATGGCCAGGTCCATGCAGTTTCTCAACTGCCCGAAAATCGGCAGCTCGACGGACAACTCGCCATACTGTTTGGTGAAGTCGTCAGCCCATCGCTGCGCAAGCCGATTGGTTTTGCGGGAATCAATTCTCTCCCCCTTTTGGTTCAGATAGTCATCACTCGTCATGGTTTTGACTGCAGGCCCGCAAATCTTCCACGCCATTCCCCCTTCATCGCGTAACAAGGTTTCGTAATCGGATGCCAGCCACCAGCGAGGCGAGACATTGTTCGGGTTCCGATTGCCTGATTTCTGCAGCATCTGGACGTAGCTGGTGACGCCGCGAACCGGAAAGGGTTCGATGTTCATAGCCAGCCGCTTCATCATCACGTCGGCGGCAATCAGAATTCGCGCGTAATGGCTGTCGTTGGCAACTCCGGAAAAGGTAACTTCGAAGTTTCCGATCGCGTCGCTCATTTCGCGCAGCGTCTGCTCGTTGAATTGCCGATTTGCCCTGGACATGTAAGTGGAGTAGTTTGCCATTCCTTGGGCGGTGGCGTCGATCGAACAGGTAATCGCGCTGTTTGATTCCTCTTCCCCGCGCCGCATCATCATTACAAGGTCGCACAAATCGATGACGGGCAAACCGCTCCTTTCACCGACGACGAATCCGTTACGGCCGAATCGCCAACCTTCCGCCGGGCCGGCAAGGATGATGTCGTTGTTTTTTTGATCGACAAAGACGTATTCGATCCGTTGCAAACCGGCCAGATACTCGATCTCACTGTTGACGGGCAGACGCGCTTCCTGCAAGCGAACCAGTTCCTGCTCGAGCATGCGAAGCGAAATTTTTCGCAGCTTGCCCGGCTGGTGCGCCGGATGTGTCGCAACCGCACCCGTCGGCCGCACCTGCCCGTCAAACAACTGACCTGACGTGTCGATTTGTGTGCGCGAAACAAGACCATCGGCATCAATCGAGACTCCTCCGACTACACCGTTGGGACCGATGACCGGGGTAATCGAGGTGACGAACGGTCGCTGCGATCCGCCAAACACCTGGGCGATCGCGGACGGATCGGAGAACAGAAACATCCCCAGGAAAACCAGCAGCAGCCCCGGATTCCTTTTCATGTGCAAAGTCATAACAGTCCGATTCTTCAAGGTCTTCCCCGCCATTGGCCTGGGAATCCGCCGGTCCGGAACGAGCACTGATATCAGTCACCTGGGCCGCGTGATTCAGCAGTATCTCCGAATTCGCCGATCCAGGCAACAACGAACAGACTGGTACTACTCCGCATCTTCGGCGGCTAGCTGGTCAGCCTGGCGTTCGTCGATCGTCATGCGGCGGATTGAATTGGCGCGACCTGTTCGCGGTTCGACGTCGATCAAGACCGCCGAAATCCGGACATCCTCCCTGGCAACATGAAACGCGCGGGGACGAAACGTCAGCGTCGTTTCCATGACGTTTTCAACGGACCGCCCGAGAATGCTGTCGTGAGGGCCTGTCATGCCAACGTCGCAAATGAAAGCGGTCCCGCCGGGTCGCACCTGCTCGTCGGCGGTTGGGACGTGCGTGTGGGTTCCAACGAGGGCCGAGACGCGTCCGTCGAGATGCCGGCTCATTAATTGCTTGTCGCTGGTCGCTTCGGCGTGAAAATCGACGATCCGGACCTTCACGTTCTCCGGGATTTCGGCGAGGATGCGATCCGCCGCATGAAAGGGACAATCAACGGGCTTCATGAAGACCCTTCCGATGAGGTTGACGACCGCCACCGGAATACCGGTCGCGGAGAAAACAACCGTCCATCCGCGCCCCGGTGCCTGGGCGGGATAGTTCGCGGGACGGAGGAGGTCTTCCCTGGCATCGAGCGTCTCGAAAATCGCCCGTTTGCGAAAAGCGTGATCTCCGAGCGTAATGCAATCGATACCCGCCTCGCGCAGATTGCGGCAAATCGTCGGCGTGATTCCCGATCCGGCGTCGGCGTTTTCTCCATTGGCAATCACCAGATCGATCGATTGCTCGCGGCGGAGGCCAGCAAGGCACTGGCGCACGATCTCGACGCCCGGTCTTCCGACAATGTCGCCAATAAAAAGTATTCGCAAGTTCTCGTGGCTCCGATGAAACGATTACGCGCGTCCGGGACTATTTTGCGATTTCCATGAAGCGTGACTCGCGGATCACATTGACGCGAATTTCACCGGGGAACTGCAAACGCTGTTCGCATTCGCGGGCAATGTCGCGGCAGATTTTTGCGGCAATGGCGTCGTCGGTTTCATCCGAGCCGACCATGACCCGCAGTTCGCGGCCGGCCTGAACGGCAAAAGCCTGCTTCACCCCCTTGAACTCGCGGGCGAGCGATTCGAGTTCCTCCATTCGCTTGATGTACCGATCCAGCGATTCTCGCCGTGCGCCGGGCCGCGAGGCGCTGCACGCATCCGCGATGGCCACGATGACTGTGTAGGGGTACTCGATCACAATCTGGTCGTGATGGCCCAGTGCCGCATGAACGACGTCTCGCGATTCGTTGAACTGTTTGAGGATTTCCGCGCCGATTTGGGGATGGCCCCCCTCGCGTTCGTGATCGAGAGCCTTGCCAATGTCGTGCAACAGGCCGCAGCGGCGGGCAATGACCGGGTCCATACCGATCATTTCGGCGATCATCGCCGACAGGCTTGCCACTTCCTTGCTGTGGCCGAGTACGTTTTGACTGTAACTCGTGCGAAAGTGAAGGCGACCGAGGCAGGCGACCAGTCGCTCGTGAAGTTTGTGAACACCGGTTTCCCGCGCCGCGTCGCGACCCTTCTCGACCATGAACTGCTCAATCTGGTCGCGTGTCGCCGCAACGACTTCCTCGATTCGCGACGGATGAATGCGCCCGTCGGCAATCAACTTGTCCAGTGCCTGCCGCGCGACCTCGCGACGAACGGGGTCAAATCCGCTGACAATCACGACTCCCGGTGTATCGTCGATGATGAGGTCGATTCCCGTTTCCTTTTCAAAAGCGCGAATGTTTCGTCCTTCGCGACCAATAATCCGGCCCTTCATTTCATCACTGGGGATGTCGACCGTGGAAGTCGTCAGTTCCGATGTATGAACCGCCGCATAGCGCTGCATGGTGAGGAGGAGAATTTCGCGGGCCTTTTGGTCGCACGTTTCCGCCAACATCTGTTCGTGCCGGAGAATTCGCGTGCCGATCTCCTGGGCGAGGTGGTCCTCGGTGACGCGAAGCAGCCGTTTTTCCGCTTCTTCGCGGCTCAATCCGGTAATCTTGAGCAACTGCTGCCGCTGCCGTTCAAGGACGTCGCTGATTTCCTTTTCCCGCTCTGTCGCCGTTTCCAGGCGCGCGGCCAGGCGGTTTTGCGTCAGTTCAACGAATCCCTCCTGTTTCTTCAGGTCCTGCGCGTGGCGTTCCAGCGCGGCGAGTCGCTTGTCCAGTGCCCGTTCCTGATGACGCAGTTCATCGCGCGACTTGTTGATGTCCCGGTCGGCCTCTTCGCGCGCGGCGAGATTGCGTTCCTTGATCGTAAATTCTGCGTCACGAAGTCTCGATTCAACATCGCGCTCGGCGTCGCGAACAATCTCCGTCGCCCGCCGACGGGCGTTCCCCGTCGAAAGCAACTGATAAATGACGGCGAGGAATGTCGCAATCGCGAATCCCGTTACGAGGGAAGTTATGTCCATGGTTCAGCAAAGGATGGCTGGTACCACGAAATCCGCGAAAGAAGTCAAAGCGATATCGCGCCGGCGGCAGTTGCCGCGGTGAGGGCCTGCGATGCGACCGAACCAACAGCCCGCTCAGTCGCGCCACGACGTTTTACACAAGGCGCAAGAAAGGTTCGGTCCTTTGTCGGGTCAATTGCATTGCGTATTCGTTCGTCTTTATGGTATTCGGTACCGCAAGTGTTTGGGCAGACCGCTTCTTCCCTCTTCCGCAAATCGAGTGGTTGCGTCAACGCGGAATCCGTAAGGGACCGCGCGTGAATTGGTAAGAGACCTGTAATCGGCAAAAACGGCCAATTAGCAACAGTTTACCCCGGCGCGTGGTCCTTGCCTATGGTCCCGGCGAGTTCGCGGACCCTTTTGAGATGAGAGTCGCGGACCCGCTTATCAGCCGTATTTTGCCGCGTGCCTGACCAGCCCTGTGCGTACCAGCTTCGCCACTTGGTGACCGCCGTATCGCTCGGCCGCTTACAACGATTGCGTTGAATCAGGGTTCGCGGATGCTTGAGTCGAGACTGCGGAAGAGCGGGTAGAGGAAATACTCAATCACGCGGCGCGTGCCGACCTTGATCTCCGCAGTCGCCGCCATCCCGGGGATCAGTCGGTAATTCTCGGGAACGTCCTCAAGGTGCTCGCTGATGATTGCAACGCGGACCTTGTAAAACGTCTTGACGAGCGGCGGCTGGCCTTCCTCAAAGGCGTCCTCGCTGATCGCGCGAACGCGACCCGTGAGGGTGCCATGCTTGATGTAGGGGTAGGCGCTCAGCTTGATGCGGACCTCGCGCGGCTGGCCGTCCTCGGTTTCCCGCACCCGCGCGATGTCCTGCGACTGGACCTTGCATTCGACTTCCCGCTCGGCGTTGACCGGGATCAAGCGGACCAGCGCGTCGCCGGGCTGGACAACCGAGCCGACGCTCCGTTCCGCCACTTCCACAACAACAAACTCGTCGTATGTCCGGTGTTGCGGCACCTTGATCGTCACCAGTTCATTGGAACGCCGCGCCTTGTTCAGTTCCTCCGCCAGTCCGGCGTACTGCTGGCGGACTTCGGCCAGTTTCGTGCTGACTTCCGCCTTGCGACTCGCAAGAAAGGCCTCGCGTTCCTTTTGACCCGACTCCATATCGGCGATCGTTTCGAGGATCGAGTTTTCGGCGGAGACAAGCTGGCCCTTGACAAAGTCGACTTCGATCTGGTTCTGAAGGAACTCGGTCCGCGTCTCGGACCCTTTCCTGTAAAGGCCCTCGATCGTCCGTAACAATTCCTCGCGATGGCCGAGACGCGAGTCTAGTTCCGTGACATCGGATTCGTGCTTGCTGCGCGTGGCTTCCATCTTGCGACCCTGGGCGGCGAATTCCGCCATTCGCGCTTCCAGTTCTTGCGCGCGGTCGAGCGCGAGCATGTGTTCGGTCTGCCAGACTGGATCGTCTTCGTGCCCAGCCACGGAAAACTCGTTACCTGATTGCTCGGCCAACAGCCGCGTCAGGCTTGCCGTCAAGCCGTTGATCTGGGCTTCCAGCTTCGCCACGTCGGCTTCGGAGAAGGTCGGGTCGAGCGTGATGAGCACATCGCCGGTTCGCACCGTATCGCCGAATCGGACATTGAAGGAACGGATGGGACTGGTGACGGGCGGCTGGATCACGATCGTTTCATGCACGACCAGTTTCCCTTCGGCGACAACGATGCGGTCAACTTTCGCCCAGGTCGCCCACGCGACGGCCGAAATGAGCAGGAGGATGGCGGTGTAAAGCGTCCAGCGAAGGCCGCCTGCCACCTTGCGATGTTCCATTTCAACGGCATCCGGCTGGAATTCCATGACCAGACGGTCAATGACGCGTTTCCGGCGGGGGGGCCGCCGCTTCTTTTTCTTGCGGGTCGCCGTCTGCCCGTCAGGAGACTGGCCCTTTGTCGTGGCACCGTTGCCGGACCCGTTTTTGACGTTACCGGAACCGTTGCCTGCTCCGGTCGTCGAATCGCCCTTTGTGGAGTCGGCAGCGTTGACCGTTTCATCCGTTTCGGTTGGCTTGTCGCCGTGCGTAATCGAAATGCGCGGTGCCGTTTTTTGTTCTTGTGACTGTTTGTCGTCCGGATGCGGACCGTTGCCTGTCATTGTTGCCCCATTTGCTGGTACCAAAGTTCCTGGTAGACCCTGGATTCGTCGAGCAACTTGCGGTGATTGCCCATCTGTTCGATTTTACCGCGTTCGAGGACGATGATCGAGTCGCAGCCGGTGAGGGTCGACAAGCGGTGCGAGACGATAATGACGGTGCGTCCACGAGCGATTCGCCGCAAGTTGGCTTGAATGATCGCCTCGCTTTCCGGGTCGAGCGAACTGGTCGCTTCGTCGAAGATCAGGATTTTCGGATTCGTCAGGAGAGCCCGCGCGATTGCCAGTCGTTGTTTTTGTCCCCCGGAAAGATTCGAGCCGTTTTCCTCGAGCAACGTATCGTAGGACTGGGCCATCCTTTCGACAAACTCGTCGGCGCCGGCAAGCTTGGCGGCGTGAACGATTTCCGCGAAACTCGCATTGCTCTTGGCCATCCCGATGTTCTCGCGGACCGACCCGCGAAAAAGGAAATTTTCCTGGAGGACGACGCCAATATTTTGCCGCAAGTGGGCAATGTCCAGTTCGCGCATGTCGAGATTGTCAACGCGAATCAATCCGGACTGGATTGGATACATTCCCTGAATCATTCGCGTGATGGTCGTTTTTCCCGAACCACTTCGCCCGACGACACCGATAATCCGGCCGGCGGGAATGACAAGAGAGACGCCGTCGAGCGCCGGTGCGCTGGTGGTGTTGTACTGGAAGGTGACGTTTTCAAATTCGATCCGTCCCTCGACGGGCGGACGGAGACCGTGTCCCAGTCCTGCCTCGGCGGGCCGGTTCATGACCTCTCCCAGCATGCGGACCGAAAGAGCCGTTTCCTGGTACGAATGGATCAGCGAAACGAGTTGCACGAGCGGTCCCGAAACGCGTCCCGAGATCATGTTGAAGGCGACCAGCGCGCCGACGGAAATTTCGTCGGCGAATACCAGTTCGGCGCCGAAGTAAACGATGCAGACCGTCATCAGTTTTTCAAGGAGCTTGGAAAGCGTCGTCGCGGTGATGGAGATTTTTCCGACGCGATAGTGCATGGCGACGGCCTGGGCGGACCGGTCGTCCCATTTTTTCCGCTGGGTCGGTTCCATACTCAGGGCCTTGACCGTTTGCGCGCCATGAATGGTTTCGACGAGCATCGCCTGCCGGTCTCCTTCGGCGATGTACAGCGCCTCAAGGCGTCGGCGATAGGGACCGAGAAGCACTCCGATGGTCCCGGCCAGCAGCGCCGAGAAGAAGAGGACGACCAGCGATAACTTGTAACTGTAGATAAAGAGAATCGGAAGAAAGACCACCAGCGCGCCGGCATCGAGCAGTGTGAGAAAGAGCTGGCCGGTAAGGAACTCGCGAATCCGCGATGCCTGCTGCATGTGCTTGGTGAGCACCCCGGCGGTCATTCGCTCGAAATAGCTCATTGGCAAGGCAAGCATGTGGGCGAACGTGCGCGTGGCGACGCGGACGTCGATCTTGCTCGTCGCATGGAGCAGCAGGTAACTGCGAAGGTAATTGAGAATCCCGTCGAACATCAGCGCGATGACGATCCCCACCGCAATGACCTTGAGCGTGTTCGACGCGTTGTTGACGAGAACCTTGTCGATCACGATCTGGAAGAAGAGCGGAACGACCAGCGCCAGCATGTAAATGAATACGGCCGCCACGATCACATCGACAAATGCCGTCCACTGGCGCGCCATTTCGGGAATGAACCAGCGAAGGCTGAATGGCTGGTTGGAATCGAACATGGAAAAGCGCCGCTTGGCCAGCAGCACGTCCCCTTTCCAGTTCTTTTCAAGGTCCTTTCGTGAAAGAAAGAGAAAATCATGGCTGTCCGCCAGCGGGTCGAAGACAGCCAGTTCCTGGCGGATGGCGCCCTCCTCGTCCTGGACGTCGCGCATGCCGACAAGAATGACATAGTTGCCGTTGGTCAACCGCGCCATGACGGGCCACGCACTCCCCATCCGTTTCAGGTGTTTCCACGACAGGCGCGTCGGCCGGACCTTGAATCCATGATCGCTGGCCATGCGGAGAAGGCGGCGGACACTGGGTTCGGTCTGTTCAAGGGAATAGTCGTGAATCAGCCGGTCGACGCTGATGTCAACCCCGTGGTGCCGACCAATCAGCGCCAGGCACTTGAGCGCCGTATGCGCCACGGAGGGACTGCCGGTGCCTTCGGGGGTGCCCTTTTCATCAGGCCCGGACAGGGTGACTAGGGCGGCGGCAGGGTCCTTCTTGGAGCTTTTCGCGGGCATGGATTGGATTCAAAGTCCTGACAGGGAAAGAGTTCCGCGGCAAAAAAACCGGGAGCCCCCGGTTTTTGTCGGTTCGCGGCCCGTCCGGTAACCAACAAAACAACCCCGACCGGCACGGGCCGAACGAGGTTGATGGCTGGACGCGACCCCGGAAATCAGGCGATCGGAACCGCCAGATTGCCGTAATTGGAGGTGTTGTTGGTTAACCGGAAGTTGTGCGGCGTCACAGTCGCAAAGTTGAACACGCTGAAAAGGCTGATCTCCGGACCGATCTGGTCGCCACTGACATCGAAAAGCCTCATTGTTTCCACGCGATTCCTGCCGAATCCCATATCCGTAATGCGGACCCCGCCGTGCGACGCCTCGCCGTCAAAACTGATGTCGACCCGCAAGTCGTTACCAAAGCGACGGAAGGAAAAGTGCCGGGAAAGCGTCTCCATGCCAAAATCATATTCGTCAAAAAGCTGAATATCGAGGAAATCGCGACCCGCGCCCAATTCCTCGTTAATGACGTCAAAACCGTCCCCAATCGCCCATACGTAGGTGTCGTTACCGCCGTGTCCGCGGAGCAGGTCCGAACCACCATTGCCGCGCAATACGTCATTGCCCGCGTTGCCAAAGAGAAGATTGTTAAGTTCGTTCCCCTGGATGAAGTCGCTGCCGGCGCCACCGCGGGCGTTTTCAATATCAACGCCCCAGGCAATCGCAATATTCTCCTGAATGCCGCCCACCGAGCTGAATTGACCCTGTCGCAGGTCGACCGTGACGCTGACCACGTGATTGGTCAGATTGAGCGTGTCGAATCCTCCCGAATCGTAAATGGTTTGGGGAATCGGGCTGTTCGGATCGATTTTAATGTGCGTCGCGCCGGCCCGGTACGTCGGATTCTTTCCGTATAGTGTTTGCAGCGCCATCACGTCGTACAATTGCGGCGTGATGGGCTCAATTTCGTTGCCCAGGGGATCGGTGAATACCCGTTCATAGGACATGATCGAGAAGCGATTGTTCTGCATCGAAGTGGGGAGGTGAGGAGGCGAGCCAGCCTGCTCCTCAGGAAACGCAAACGGGTGCTCAAGCCCCATGGAATGTCCCAATTCGTGAATCCACGTCGCATAGCCGGTTCCACCGGGCTGGCTCTCGAACAGCAACGGATGATTGAAGTTGCCCCAGACGTCGCCGCGCGGATCGAACAAATTGTCGATACCCGGTGGACGGGCGTAGGCCAGCGTTCCGTCATTCCCGGCGTCCGTCAGCATGAACGTGATGTCGGCCAGCGTCGTGGCCGTGACTTCCGTAAACGTGACGTTAATAAAATTCTCGTAGGTATCGAGAACGTCGCGGATCGCGGCCCGCATGTTGACGTCGGAGAGGTTCTGCCAATTCGTGCACTCGCCAAGGCCGAGCGTGCAATAGTACTGGGGAACGACTTCCGGAAAGTTGTACGAGAGGTCCAGTTTGGGAGTGTCGAAGTTCCAGAAACCCAGGCCGAGGACCGCTTTCTCATTCACCGGATCGGTCGATACGTTGATTGAAGCCCACGCGGATTTCTCGAAACCGTTGTCAACGCGGACCACGTATTCATCAAACGAGCGGCCAAGGTCGTCCGCTCCACCGCGAACAAACGTCTGGGCGAAATTCGCCGCACTGACTTTTTGAATCTTGTGGGCAGCAAGCTCCTGGCCGTTTACGATGAGCCGACCGCTGGTGGGAGCATCATTCAAGTCAATGAATTCGTAAAACAGCGGGCTGACGCTGGTCGTCACTGACAACCTGTCGGCCAGGCGGATTTGTTCAAACGAATCAATGAGCAGGATGTCGGCTACCTCGACAATCGGCAGATCGGTCGTTATCGCGTTGCCTGTTGCAACCGTACTCAGTCTCTGGCCGTCCCAAACCTGAACCTGGAATTGCTCGGCGCCAACGATCGGTCCCGCCACGTAGTTCAGCCTGCCCAGCTCATTGCCGTTAACCTGAATGAACGAACCGCCTGGCTGGCGAACGCCGTCGAGTTCGAAAAACCCGCTGTTGGCCGCGACTCCGAGATCGTTGACGCGAACCCACTTAAGTGAATTGCCGTCGAGGTCCGAGTAGGAGAACAATTGCGAGACGTTGATTTTCTGACCCAGCCGGATCTTCGTGTTGTTGGCAACGACGGTCGGGTTAAAGCTGTTTGGATTGGTGATCGCGGCGAAGAACGTCAAATTGCTGAACGCGCCCTCGTCGCGGGCAAGGACCGCGATTTGTTCCTGCGTTCCGTACAGCGCACCGACGTATTCGAGCGAGCCCAGTTGATTGGGGGCGACCGAAAACCAGGTTACTGATGGCATCCGAACTCCGTTGAGCGCGAAATATCCGCCGTTCGGATCGGCCGAGCCGTCGATGAAGCGATACTCAAGGATCGGGAAACCGTCGGGATCAAACGCCGAAATAAAGTCCGCTACGGGAACACGCTCAAGAGCCGTCACGACCACGTTGCTCCCCGTGACAACCGGCGGGTTGACATTCGGCACCACGGAAAAAATCGTTCCGGAACCGGGTTGACTCCAGAACACGCCATCGAACGCCTCAACGGTAATCAATTCGCTGCTGACAACCGCGCCCGATTGATAGGTCACGTCAACAAGGTCCGCGGCCGAAACCTCAAGGATCAGGCCCTGTTGCCAGACTTGTCCGCGAAATCTGAAGTAGCCCGATTGAGGGGACGTATTGCTGTCTCGGAACCGGTATCTCGTGACGACCGGGTTCGGATCAATATCGCTAACCGAAAACCGGCCCGCAAGGGAAATCTGTTGTCCCAACTGGACCGTCGAATCAAAAACACTCACGAATGGTGGAAAATTATTCACTTCGTTCTCCAGACATGGAAGGCGCGGCAAATACACCCACGCCACAAAATAGCTTGTCCCGATGTTTCGATCTCAACTCAATTCAACCCGTTCAGCGGTGAGTTTATGGGCCAAATCCACACAGCCCCAGGACATGGAGCCCTCTCCTGGTCCGATACTGGAAAAACGCATGAACTGGCCGAAAGTCCCCGCCTCAATTTGAAAAGTTGGGGGAAGTCGGTTTATCGCCCCCCTTGGCGGGTCCGGTCGCAACGGTTGAGCCGTCACGCGGCTTGACAAGGCCCGCGTCCACCAATTGGCGTACGAGGTCCTCCATTGCCGAAAAACTTCGCAAAAAACCGTCGGGAGGCATAACGACCCGTTGGCGAAACTCCAGTTTTGGCTTGTCATCCTTGTCTCGCTGGGCTCCCGCGAGGGCCACAAGGTCCATTCGAACCATGCCGCCGCTGAGCACAATTTCACCAATTCCGTCCGCAAAAATCTCCTGAGACTTTTCCACTCTCTCGACTCCTTGTGTTTTATTTCGAAGGATTCCCCGGCACCAGAGGCGGTCCTCCACCCCTGGTTTCCAAAGTTCATACTAAACAAGGCAAACTACCCGGTCCAGCGGAAATCCCCCCGTTTGCCAAGTCCCGTCGCATCGCGAGGGCTTGCCCCCCGTATAAACGGACTCTCCTCCACCTGCCGCCGGGAATTAAATCGTGGCCCTTCCGAATGCCCCTTGAACCAATCCCCTGGCGACCCGGAAATCTGACAGCAGTCCAGGCACCCTGAAAGGATTGGGTGGACATCAACAGGCTGGATTTTCTACGTTCCAGAGCGAGCCCCTTTTTCCAGGTCACCGGGAAAGGGGCAAATCCTTCGCCCCTGACCCGCGATGGGTCGGGGCGGCTGGGCAGGAGACGCACCCTGAAAGGAACTGGGGATGATCACCGATACACAAACGTTCGTCACGGCAACCCGGCAATCTTTGCGGGAAGCCGAGTCATCCCGGCGACTGGCCGCGGGAGTCGTCTTCGGGATGTTGATTGGAATTGTCCCGAAGGATTCGCTGCTGGTTTGGTTGATTGGCGTGTTGACGATGATGACAACGGCCAATTTGGCAAGTGCCTTCACATCATGCCTGGCGTTTACCTGGACGGGCATGCTGCTCGATTCGTTGACCCACAAGCTCGGCGGCCTGGTGCTCACTGCTGAAAAGCTCGAACCGGTCTGGGCGCGGCTTTACGATTTGCCAGTCGTCCCGTGGACTCGCTTTAACAATACGGTTGTCATGGGCAGCCTGCTCCTCGGGATGTTCCTCGTGATACCTGTTTATTGCCTGAGTCACCGCTTCTTCCAGACCTGGGGCGCGGCCATTCACCAGCGGCTCCGGACGATGTGGATTTATCGCTGGCTCGTCGCGCCCGTTGCTTCCCCATCGATCGAGAACCGACCATGATTCGCTGGAATTACTTGTTGCCGAGACTCGGTATACTCTTCATCGCCGGCCTGGTCGTCAATGGATTCAGCGGCCCGCTGGTTCGATCCGTGATCGTCCATTCGGTTCAGGGCGTTACGGGCGCGAAGGTCGATATCGGTCGTCTCGACTGTTCGCTCTTGAATGGCCGTTTGCAAATCGCCGGATTGCAGCTCGCCGACCCCGCCAACCCGATGCAAAATCTTGTTCAAGCGGACCATGCGACCCTGGAACTCGATTCCGCGTTGTTACTGCACAAGCGGTGGGTTGTCGAAAACGCAAGTCTTCACAATTTGCAATTCGGAACTCCGCGGACCGAATCGGGGAAGCTGGAGGGACCGATGCGACCCGCGCGGACCCCGGAATCGAAGACCATCCGCATTGCGCGCGATCAAGCCGGTCGGCTCGGACGTGACTGGCTGGAAAAACTGGAAAGTCGCATCCCGGTTTTGATACAGGACAATCTGGAAACGGTCCGCCTCGCCCGCGAACTCAATACGAGCTGGCCGGAGGAATTTGAAAAACAATGCCGCCGCGCCTGCCAGTTTCAGAAGCAGGCTCGCGAAATTCGCGAAATACTGGAGGATCGTTCGGAGAATCCACTTCGCGATTTCCGCCGTTACCAGGACGCCCTTTTGGAAGCCCGGCAGGTCATGAACGGGATCGCCCAGGCGAGGGAGGACCTTCATCGACTGTACGAAAAGTTTCAAGCGGACCGGCAGCGCATCGTGGACGCCTCGGAACGGGATCGTCAACGGATCAGCACGCTGACCGCGGATTTGGCGCTCGACGGGCGCGGCGTCACGGAACTGTTGCTCGGCAAGTCCCAGGCGAATCAGGTTCGCGAAGTTCTCGGCTGGATCAAGTGGTTTCGTGACCTCGTTCCCGACCCGCGCGAGGACTTTCATCCGATTCGCGCGCGCGGGCAGGACGTTCCCTTTCGCCGCCATCCGCGATTCGTATTCCGCAACCTCCAACTCGAGGGGGAAGGCAGGGTTGCCGGTCAAAACATCAGTTTTGGAGGGACCGCGAAAAACCTCTCCACCGCACCGCAATTGCTCGACGAGCCGGCGACGTTTGAACTTCGCGGGAAAGGCGCAACGCACATTCAGGTCTTCGCCGAGGTCGACCGGCGCGGCGCGCAAAAGACGGACCACCTGACCGTGCATTGCCCGAACATTCACCTTCCCGCGCAGACTCTCGGTGCCTCCGACGCGCTGCTCCTTGACGTCGGTGCCAGCGACCTGTCGCTCATGATTGACACCCGCCTCGTTGACGACCAGTTGCATGGAAAAATTGTCGTTCGGCAGACGGACGTCGATATGAAAGTTCGCGGAGCACCGGCGGTGACCGGTGGCCAGGCGCTTGTCGATTCGCTCAATCATCGTCTCGCGAGCGTCGGGGACTTTGAGGTAACCATCGATCTGGGCGGTTCGTTGAGCAGTCCGACGATGGAGTTGCAGTCGAACCTCGGGCCGCGCGTGGCGGAACTCATCTCGCTTGCCTTTCGGGAAACGGTTGCGCGGAGCGCCCGGTCCCGCGCCGCGGACCTCGACAAGATTCTAGCCGGGCAATTGTCGAGACTCGATCAGATGTTCGCGGTTCAAAGCGCGGAACTTGTCCAGTTACTTTCGGGCGACGTTCCGGTGATCGCCGACCTCGGCGAGATTCTCAACGAGCGGAATCTCCGACTCCCGGCCATCCGCTAGATCGGTCGTCAAATTGGACAACCAGCAGAACGAAATCCGCAAGGATGCCAGGCGGCTCAACGAATTCGCTCCCGATTCCGAGCAGTTCCGCCAACTCGAAGCCCACTCGAACAGCGGACCGCGACGCTGCGCACGCGCCCGCCAGACCAACACGGAATTGCTCAACCGCGGGTCGAGCCTGACATCGCGGACCGTATCGGAAGGGAAAGCACCTGCTGTTATAACAGGACGTACTTCGGGCCGACCGGCGCGGGCCGTCACCTGCCCGAGTTATTGGCTGATCGACCTGACCCAGCCGACCGACGGAGCGGTCGGCGACAAAACTTGATGAAAATCAGTGAAAATATGAACAACTGTCAATTGCAATCCCGTGCATCCACTTGTTTCCTGGCGATCCTGGTTCTGGCGGGCTGCAACGGACATCACGCCTCGCCGACGGCGGCGTGCGTCGACGGAGAACGCGGCGGGAATGTCGATCGTTCGGTGCGCGGTTCGATCGCGACTCGCGTTCATGCCGGCCCGCGGGAAAACCGGGCTTCGACGATTCGAGTACTCGTTGCGGGAAACAGTCATACAAGCTTTCATGATATCCCCGGGTTGGGGCGCTGGTACCGGGGCAATCTGCACACGCATTCGCTGTGGAGCGATGGCGACGATTTTCCCGAGATGATCACCCGCTGGTATGCGGATCGGGGATACCACTTTCTTGCCATGACGGACCACAATGTGCTTGCGCGAGGCGAACGCTGGATGAATGAGTCGGACATCGCCGCGCGCGGCGGTGAAATCTGCCTGGAGAAATATCGCGAGGCGTTTGGAACGACGTTTTTGCAAACGCGCCAACACGAGGGGCGGACGCAATACCGGCTGACTCCCCTGAATGAATATCGCAAGGAATTTGAGCGCCCCGGCGAGTTCCTGCTCATCGAAGGCGAGGAGATCAGCGACTCGGTGAACAAACTTCCTGTTCATCTCAACGCGACGAACCTGGAGGAACTGCTTGAGCCGACCGGCGGAGCGACGGTGCGCGAGGCGATTGACAACAACCTGCGGATGGCGGCCGAGCAGACGCTCCGTCTCGGACAGCCGATCCTTGTCCACGTCAATCATCCGAACTTTGGCTGGGCCGTCACGGCGGAAGACCTGGCGGCGGTCACGCGCGCCCGATTCCTGGAGGTTTATAACGGCCACAACGCCGTCAACCACCTCGGCGACGATGAGCATCCGTCGGTGGAGCGGATGTGGGACATTGTCAACACGTTGAGGATTGACAAGCTGGGCCTGCCGCCGCTTTATGGCCTGGGCACGGACGACAGTCACTACTATCACGGGCGGCCCGGCAGTCATCCCGGACGCGGCTGGGTATTGGTCCGCGCCGCGGAACTAACACCCCGGTCGCTGATTGCGGCCATGTACCGGGGCGATTTTTATGCTTCCAGCGGAGTGACGCTTGAAGAAGTGGAATTCGATCCAGAGCGACGCGAGCTGCGACTGGAAATCGCCGCCGCCGAGGGAGTGACTTGCCAGACACAATTCGTAGGGACGCGCCGCGACTACGGGCGGGATTTGGAGTCGAACGAAGGTGTCACGGTCAAGGACGATATCCAAACCGCGGATCAAGGCGCGCGAAAGTACTCGCCATTCATGGGTGCCGTCCTTGCGACCGATTCGTCGCTTTCTCCCGTCTACCGGTTCACGGGAGACGAACTGTACGTGCGCGCCGTCGTCACCTCCAGCCGAGCGCACCCCGATCCCTCGTTCGAAGGCCAGTTCGAGCAGGCGTGGACGCAGCCGGTTGGCTGGCAAAAAGGCGACAAGGAATGAATGCAAACCCGCGATTTTCCGAAACTTCCGGAATTTCGGAATCCGCGATGCCGCGTTAGCTGGACAGCGCCAGGTGGTCAGTCCAGTAGATTGTATCGCGGTGTTTTTTGGCTGATCTTGCCAAACGGCGGGAATTCCGGTTTCGCTAATGATTTCACGCTTTGGCAAGCGTGGCTACTCGAACGTGGCGCTGTCCAATTAGGTAGCAGCACCGCATCACTAGTCCCGGAAGGGATAGTGGATTTCCATGTCGCGCGGGTCGCGGAGGCCGTCGCCCAGCTTTCTCAGCGCCTCGGTTTCAATTTGCCGTACCCGTTCGCGCGTCAGGCCGAGTTGTTCGCCAATTTCCTTGAGGGTATGCGGCTCGGTGTTGCCCAGCCCGAATCGCATTTGCAAGACATTTGCTTCGCGCGGCTCGAGGTCCTGAAGCATTTCCTTGATGTTCTTCAAAATGTCGTTTTCCAGCATTTCGTCGTCGGGTGCGCGCATTCGTTCGTCGATCACCATGTCGCCCAGCGACCACCCGGCTTCGGACTGGTCGGATTGCGGAGTCGCGTTGTAAATCTGGATCGCCTTCTTGATGATCGGCAATTTGCGCCGCGGGACTCCGAGCAACCGCGCAACCTCTTCGTTGGTCGGATTTCGTCCCAGTTCATCAACAAGCCGCGCGGTTGCCCGCCGCCATTTGCTGAGCAGTTCGACCATGTAGGCGGGAATGCGGATCGTCTTGGCGGAGTTGATCAACGCCCGTTTGATCGATTGCTTGATCCAGTAACTGGCGTAGGTGCTGAAGCGGGTTCCCACATCGGGGTCGAATCCCTCGACGGCGCGCATCAATCCGAGGTTGCCTTCCTCGATCAAATCCTGCAGTACAAGACCCTTGCCCGTGTATCCCCGCGCGATGTTGACCACCAGCCGCAAATTGGCTCGAACCATCCGGTCGCGCGCCGGCTGGTCCCCCACTGCAATCAGTCGCGCCAGGTCCTTTTCATCGTCGGCCGTCAGCAATCTCGTTTCATTGATTTCCTTGAGATAGGTTTCCAGCGGAGTCTGCAGGCTCGACGACGAACGGGACCGCCCTGTTTCCGCGGAACGGACAACGGCCTTTTTCGTCGAGTCGAATCCACTTGAGTCAATCGCAGGCATGGAAGATCCCTGGAGTTGGTCGCGGAGCAGTCGGGTTTGCTGACACCTCCGATATCGTCGCGGGGTGTGTCAAGACTCAACAACTGGCGAGGAGTGACCGATTGGGCTGGACTCGACGATTTGGTGATCCGAAGCGGCTGGACCGGTTCCGTGCATCGCGCGGGTTGGCGGCCCTTGGCGATTCGAGGCCGAAACGGTATGATTCGAGGCTGGTGCCGGCCTGAAAAAATGCGCCAGCGTAGCTTCAATTGGCAGAGCACCGCATTCGTAATGCGGGGGTTGCGGGTTCGACTCCCGCCGCTGGCTCTTCGTCGCCTGTTCGATCCGGAATCTTCATCCCATTTGCCATGAGCACTGTCACAGAAACTGATCTCAAGGACATCGTCCTTTCCAACACGTCATTTGGTCCCGAGGACATCAAGAGCCTGGCGCGACGAATTAGCGACGAATACAGCCAGTTCACGCAGCTTCGCGAGTTGACACGCGAGCTTTCAGGCCAGGAAAACCGCACGCCCGCGACGTCGGTTCGGCTGGGCGTGTGCCAGTTCCTGCTTGGCAATTACAGCGACTCGATTGCCACCCTTTCCAGTGCCGACGGCGGCGCGGTCGCCCATTTTTACCTCGGCCGCGCCAACCTCGCCCTCGGCAATTTCGACAAGGCCATTACGAATTTCGAGTCGGCAAAAACCGCGGGCTACAACGCCGATCACTGCCAGTTGGCGATCGCCGAGACACACCGCGCTGCCGGGAGAACCGATGAGGCAATGAAGCTCCTCGACAACATGTTCGGGCCTGTCGAGCAAACGGCCGAATACCTCTACCAGCGCGGTGCCACGATTGCCGTGCGGGGAGACAACCCGGACGAGGTCATCGCGCTTTATTCGCGCGCCGTCGACGCCGACGGGCGGCACACGGGAGCACTCTTTGGCCTCGCGCTGGAAAACGATCGACGGGGCAACGACGACCGGGCGCTCGAATTGTACCAGCGGGCCGCATCGGTATTTCCCACGAATGTCGGCGTGCTGCTCAATCTGGGTCTCCTCTACGAGGACTACGAACGGTACGAACTGGCGCGCGAGTGTTTCAACCGGATTCTCGATCAGGACCCGAACCATCCCCGCGCATCGCTTTACCAGCGCGACGCGGCGGCTTCGATGGACCCGTTCTTTGACTACGAGCAAAAGCGCCGTCAGGAACAGCTCAAGTCGATCATGAACATTCCCGTCGCGCAGTTTGAGTTGTCAGTGCGAAGCCGCAATTGCCTCGAGAAAATGGGGATCCAGACGCTTGGCGACTTGACGAAGGTGAGCGAGCTGGATTTGCTCGGCAGCAAGAATTTCGGCGAAACGTCACTCGTGGAAATCCGCGAAATGCTCGCCAACAAGGGACTCGGAATCGGGCAGTTCGTCCACGAAAAGGAAGCACCGGAGGAGCCGGTCGACCTCAGCCACCTGACGCACGAGGAACAGGCCTTGCTGGAACGGCCCATCGCCGATCTCAACCTCTCCGTCCGCGCCCGCAAATGCATGACCCGTCTCGGACTGGCAACCATTGGCGAACTCGTCAGAAAATCCGCCGACGACCTGCTCGAATGCAAGAACTTCGGCGTCACCAGCCTCAATGAGATTCGCGAAAAACTGACCGGCATGAACCTCAGGCTGCGTGGCGAATAGTCGCAATCTTCAATACGAACTGCTGCACGTCGACCGCAACTGTCACGCCCGTCTCGGTCGCCTCCACACGCCGCACGGGTCCGTTGAACTGCCCGCGTTCATGCCCGTGGGGACCGCCGGCACCGTCAAGGGCCTGACGCCGGACCAGATTGCGGCCACCGGCTCGCGGCTTATTCTGGGAAACACGTATCACCTTGGGCTGCGCCCCGGAGACGCGTTCATCGAGCGGCTCGGCGGCCTTCACCAATTCATGGGATGGAGCGGACCAATCCTCACCGACAGCGGCGGCTTTCAGGTTTTCAGTCTGGCGCGGCTGGCCAAGGTTAACGATAACGCCGTTTCCTTTCGATCCCATATCGATGGCTCGCTCGTTGAACTGTCGCCCGAACGGTCGATGGAAATCCAGTCGAGGCTCGGCAGCGATATCGCGATGGCACTCGATCACCTGCCCGCCTTGCCCGCGCCGCGAAACGCGATCGAGGAAGCGACCTGCCGTACGATTCGATGGGCCGAACGATGCCGCAATGTCCCGCGCGACGCCAGCCAGGCCCTCTTCGGGATCGTCCAGGGGGGACTCGAGCCGGACCTGCGTCACGCCTGCGCCCACGCGCTCGTCGACATGGACTTGGACGGTTACGCCATCGGCGGACTGAGTGTCGGCGAAATGCCGGAGGACATGTACCGGATTGCCGCCATCACCGCGCCAACGCTCCCCGCGGATCGTCCAAGATACCTGATGGGTGTCGGACGACCCAGGGATTTGCTGGCCTGCATTGCCCGGGGCGTTGACATGTTCGACTGTGTGATCCCGACGCGCAACGGGCGAAACGCGATGGCCTTCACCGATTCCGGACCGATCCGCTTGCGAAACGCAAGGTACCAGGTCGATCCCGCGCCACTGGATGAACAGACACCGTCGGTTGCCAAACAATTCAGCCGAGCCTATCTCAGGCACCTTTTCACGTCGGGCGAGATGCTCGGTCCAATCCTCCTTTCGATTCACAATTTGACATGGTATCAGCGGTTGATGAAGGAAGCTCGCGAGGCGATTGCCGCCGATCGATTCCTTGAATTCTGCGACTCGCGATTCGCGGCGTGGGGAGAACCGCCGATTTCCTTTGGTAACGATGCCTGAGTGACCGGCGAACGCGACCGGGACCGCCGTCGCTCGTGCCCCCCGCACGGATTCGTACCCCTGACGTTACGATACCCATGTTGCGAATCTACGCTCGACCTGGAGGGAGTAATTGCTCGACAGGGGCGAAGCCACGAAAGCATCTGGTATGGGGTGGAGTCTGCCGGAGGCGTACGATGGCCTTCCAAGGCCGTCGAAGGGGAGTCTCCAGGAAATAACGGCCTTGGAAGGCCATTATACCGCGACGTGCAGACCCCCAAAAAGTACAATGTCCCCCTTTCCACGCGCACCCGACTGGCTCGTCTGGGTCACCGACCCGAGCCGGTTGAGATTGTCCCATGCATATGTGTTCTTGTAGTCCTTGACCGGCATCTGCTCGACGATCAATGACGCCGCCATGCTCGTCCGGTTACTGTTGGCGTCGTAGTCGAAATCGACCGTGACAAAGTCCGTCATCCCGCCGATCTATTCCAGCACGCTTGTCACGCGGCCCAGCGCATCGACCGTATAGTCATAATCGGCGTCATTGAGGCTGTCATCGACTTGGGTCAGCCCTCCCCGAACCTTCGGTTCGACCCTCCCGGAGGGAGGGTAGCAGCCAGCGGCAACCCGTTGGAGAAACAAAAATTCTCTTTTCTTCAAAAAATCCGGAAAATAGATCCGTTCACGACTTACCGGGGCAAAACCGATAGCAATTCCATAAATATCCTTGGGAATCGA
>JBGTFW010000117.1:0-6986 GCA_041747075.1 Pirellulaceae bacterium | reverse complement strand
CGTGCCGTGCGCGTCGAAATGAGACGTCGTCAAGCAACAAACGATTCCGGGCCAGCATGGCCGGCGTCACATCGCGCAACGAAGCGACTTTCAACAGTTCCGCCGCCCTCTCGCATTCCGTTCGCCGATGCCGGTATGCGCCGCTGGCCAGTTTGCGCCGAAATCCCGTGTTGACAATCAGAAGAGTCACCGAATCGTCGTCGAAGGGAATGTACTGATGTCCGTGTGTCCGGCAATCAAGCAAAATCGCGTGGCCGGCGCGTCCGAGAACGCTGGTCAAGGGGTCCATGATACCGCAGGGGACTCCGGCGAATTGATGTTCGACCTGCTGGCAGAGCAGGGCTTTCTCAATCGGGTCTTGGGAAACGCCGCTGATCGATTCGAGGAGCGTCGCGACAGCGACCGTCAAGGCGGCGCTGCTGGAAAGTCCGGCACCGCGCGGAATGTCGGAATGGACAACCGCACCGAATCCCTGGTCCCTCCACTCCGTTCCGTAATTAAACCTGGCGAATACACCGTCGATGTAAGTGCCCCAGCCCTTGTCGCCGGTTGTTTCCGCCGGATTCGCGGAAACGGTGTGCAATCGGCCGAGTGCCTCGCTGTGAAATACAGACTTCCCGGCAAGCGAATTGCATGGTGCGGCGGCGATCACGGTGCAGGCCCCAATCGCCATTGGAAGGACGAGTCCCTCGTTGTAATCGACGTGCTCGCCGATGAGATTGACGCGGCCGGGAGCGGCGACGATCCAGTGCGGCTCGCCGAACCGCCGCCGACAATCCTCCGCGGCACGCCCAACGAGCGCGGTGAGGTGGTTTGCCGAATCGTTTCCGTCATTCATTTGCGGCATGATCGGCTGCTGCGTTATAAATCCTTGCCGTGTTGTTCCCCTCACCCCGGCTATCATCGGCGTGCGCCTCTGCGGCCCTCTTTGCCACCCCTTTCCCCCGGCTTTCGTCCGGCGGGAGAGTTTCATTTCTGCCCCCTCTCCCCCGTTTCCTCGGCGAGAGGGTTGGGGGGAGAGGGTTGGGGGGAGAGGGTTGGGGGGCGAGGGTTGGGGTGAGGGGGTTGGGGTGAGGGGGTTGGGTGAGGGGGTTTTACTTCGCCTGCTTTACCCACGTTTCGGCCAGCCGCGACAAGTCTTCTGGCGGCTCGTGCCCGTTGGACGCGCTGAACCAGTACTGCTCGACTCGGTTGATCGACTGATCCAGTTCGCCCGCCTGGCTGCCGTTGAATCCGTTGTTGTCCCGGATCGATTTCAGCAGGCTCAATACGGTGAACGGATTGATCTCGTCGGGCAAACGGAACCTCGGCGTCTCGACAATGCGTGGACGTCGCGCGACGACGACGCCAATCGCCACGGCAATCAGTCCGAGAAACGCCAGCGGTATCAACCACACCGCCCAGTGCCAGCCACCGCTCGCGTAGCGTTTTACCAGCGGCACGACGGCCGCCGTTTCGACAAGGTCGGCGTCCTCATAACGCTGGAACTTCAGCCTTGCGTCCGGCAACACCGACTCGCCAAAGGCAAACGTTGCCGAAGGCGTTTCGGCGTCGGCGGCCCGGTACTCAACCGTCCAGCTCCGATCCGAAAGTATCTGGATGTCCGTGCTGTCGGGATCGAAACGCGATGGCAATACGCCTTGATCGTCGATCGATACGACCTCGAATCCATCGCGACGAACGTCAATCAACTGGTCGAGCCCGGGAACGAGTCCCTTGCCGGAAGCAGCGACCTCGACGATCAGGCGGCCCTCATCTGCCTGGCGTTCATCAAGCGTTTGGATGACGTGAACTTCGCTAACAGGCCGCAGTGAGGGAGCGCTCTTCGATGCGTCGATGACAACCGCTGGCGACTCGACGGGAATGACAACGTATCCTGACGTATCGAGAAAATCGAGATCGAGCTTGAGCGGCGCGATGCGGTCGACTTCCGGCCCGCCCGGCTTGAGCAGGACGTAGGCGTACGGGGTAACGCGCCAACCGGGTTGCGAGCCGGGGCGTGAAACCATGTTTTCCGGACTGTCGAACGTAATCGACTGGACCTCAAAATGCTCGCCGAGTGCCTGTTGCACTGAATCGTTGAACTTGTCGCGGTAGTCCTCGGTGGGACGCCCGTAATTGTAGGCGTACATCTGGGAGTTCTGGTTCTGGACGTACTTTCCGAAACCGCCCGACTCGCGTTCGATTTCGCTCGTATGGGCGATGTTGACGTACAGGCCAAAGGACTGGTTGGTGCCCACATCGGCGGGACCGTCGATGACAACTTCCAGGCGGATTTCGCTGACAAGGTCCTTGTAATAGTCAAACAGACTCCGTGCTTCCCACGCGCGGGGATGATCGCCGACGATTTCAAATCCGCCGCGCAGATAACGGAATTTGATTTCCGGCTTGATCGGACTCATTCGCGTGAAGAGGTTGTTTGCGAAGCGTGTCATGTGATCGGCCGCGGTCGCTCCGGGGAGCGCCTCGATGTTTTCGCGAATCAAGGCGTACTGGCGCAAGTCCGGCACGGACTCGTTGGTGATCTGGCCCAGATCGCAGGCACCGAGGCCGGCGTAGAACCAGTAGTCGTAGACGTCGGTCGACTGGTCCTTTGCCTCGAGCGTGGCGACGACCGAGGCGTATTTTTCCGCCGCCACCTGGAACTGGCCGAAGGCCTCGTCGCGCCGCGCGCTGAACTCGGAGCTTTTTTGCACGCTTTGTGAATAAGCGTTCTCGTCGTACATGAGACAGGCGAGCGCCAAATGCAATTGCCAGTTGTCCGGTTTGCTGGCAAGGGCCTCGGCTGCGAGTTGGAGGGCGACCGAGTAGCCGCGAAGGACTTCGGCCTGGACTTCAGGCTCGCGACGGTTCGTTTGCATTTCCTCCTGTTCGCGAATACTTCGCCACTGCTCGGCGAGGTTCGCCCGCATTTTCTGGCAAATTACAGCGACCGTTTCCGGTTTCAGCCCGGCGAGATCGCCAAATACCGCGCGCACGCGGTCGAGTCCAAAGACCTCGGCGCTGCTGTGGCACCCGGTGAAGGCGTCGGCGAGCAACTTCTCGTCGATGTCGGGAATCGCCATCTGGCGAATCCGCTCGACCCAGCCCGCCAGTTCGCGAAGGTTCCGCTCCTGTTTCGATCGCGTCAGCGGTATCGCTTCGGCCTTCTGATCGAAGCCGTAAAAATAGATGTAGGGATTGCGCTGGCGGCGATCGGTGTTCGGATCGTGATTGCGGGTCCAGTTACGAAGGAACTCATGAACCAGGTCGCGCGCGATGTCGGGATGGGATGCGGCAATTGACTCGATAAACGGGAAAGACTTGTCTTCCTCGTTAATCTGCATGTGCAGTTGGGCGAACGCACCGTCAACCGCGATTTTCAGGCTTTCGGCAATCGCGGCCCGCCACCGGGGACCGGGTCCAATTTCCAGCAGCTCCCCAATCTCGATCGGATTTGGATATTCGCCACCACCATATTGCTGCATGTACTGGTCCTGGCCGACCCAGTAGTAGTTCCCGTACATGTCGATGTCCATAATCGACTGGCGACTGGAGTTCGTCGAATACTGAATCGAGGTTTTCGTTTCCGTGATCCAGTTGGCCATCAGGAGCGAGAGGAGATCGCGCCACGTTTCGGCGTTCTCCGGCGCGACCTCAAGCAGTTTTTCGACGGCATTGTTTTGCAGGCGAAGCAGCTTGAGCCTTTCGACACCCGCAATCTGGGCGGGCATCGCCGCGTTTTCGGCCGACTTGCCGCCGAGGATCGTCAACACCTGGATGCCTCGTCCGGCGTCGTCCGTAAAGCTCGCGTTGAGCCATGTCGCACCGAGGTCCTTGTCGACTTGCGGTGCCAGTTCCACCAGCCGTGTCATCGCCAGGTCTTTCGCCGCGGCGTCGACCTTGGGCAGCGTGATGATCGATTGATTGGTTCGCCATGCAATTTCCAGCCATCGCGCGACGCGCTTTGCCGTGTATTGTTTCAGGGCCAGGTCGGACCACAATCGCAATGCGTCGAGGCTCGCGTCCTTTTCCGCCACGGCAACGTCGGGAAGGAATCGCTCGACTTGGTCGATCAGGCCGGATTTCAAGAGAAGGGAAGCGGCGGCAAGGCGTTTCCCCGTCTCCTCGCCGCCAAAATCACCGATTCCCGCATGAAGTTTTTCGGTGAAAGCGGCGAAGTCGTGCCCCGACGACCGCGCCAACGAGACCAGTCCCGCCAGCGCATCGATATATTGCGAACCGTCGTTCGACGCCGCGTTTGCTTCGCCGCCAGGCACCGCGCCGCGACGTTGCAACTCGGCCAGAACTTCGGGCGGCAACTGGTCGATGGAAACCCCGGGCGGCAACTGAAGATTTGAAGAAGCGATTGCCACCGGTTGACCGGTCGGGGCGGACTCATCAGGCGAACCGGACGCATCGTCCTGGCCAGGTGCATCGGATTCGCCGGCGGTCGTCGCGGAGGGTTTGGCCGAAAACTTGATCGGGACCGGCGCGGCATCGATGAGCGCCGTGATATCGTCAGCCGTGAGAAAGCTCGTCGGCATTGCCTGGCCTTCGGCCTGAGCCTGCCGCGCCATTTGTGCCGCGATGTGAGGCGGAACGTTCTCGGGAACGGGCGGGGCACCGATTGCGAGCGATTGCAACAAGTGCAAGTAGACTTGTCCCGCGTCCTTCGTTTTCAATTCCGACAAAAAAGATTTGACGTTCGGCCAGTTGCCCAGCGTCACGTCCCGCGCAAATGCCTCGACGGACTTTTGCGCAAGTTGTGCGGGCGTCGGTTCCGCCGGTTTTTCAGCGACTGGGGAGAGGACTACTTCCGTGCCAACCGGCAATTCATGCGGGCCGGACTTTGCGGGTATGGGATCGTCTGGCGCATTCTCGTCGCTGACACCCTCGTTTGCCGTTGGTTCCTCGTTCGACGCTGGTTCGTCGTTCGTGGCGTCGCCCGTGGTTGTTCCGTCGTTCGCAATTTCGCCATCGTCGTCGCTGTCCGCTTCGCCGTTGGCTTCATCGGTTTCATCAGGCGTTTCTTGATTGGTCTCATTGCCGGCTTCAATGCCCGCGTCATTGCCGGTTTCGTTACTCGTCTCGCCGGCGGCGGACGAATCTTCTTTGGAATCGACGAATCGAGCCGTTACCGTCGTTCCGCCGATCGAAAGGACCTTGATCGGGCCAAGTTCTTCACGATCGTGAATCAGCGTCAACCGTTGCTCGACCTTGAACGGCGTCTCGCTCGTCGCTTCAGCCATTTCAATGACGACAAATCCCTCAAAGTAATTGGAAACCGTGCCCGCGAATTCGACAGGATCGGGTTCCGGCTTGGGGGGTTCGTCGCGATGATTCCACGCCCGAAGGATCGCTTGCGGTGAGCGATCGAATTGCGTGGCGAGCAACAATTCGAGCTTGACTTGGTCGGGATCCTTTGGGGGCTGCGCGTCGGCTTGTTCAGCGGATTCACGCTGCTGTTCGCCGGCAGGCAAAGCCGTCATGCCAGGAGTCGCAACGATTTGTCCTGGTCTTGCAACAACTCCGTGACGGATCAACGGCTGGCTGCGGTTGATAACGATTCGCTGTTGCGCGATCAACTCGCCGGAAAACAACAACGCCAAAAGGCACGGCAACACGCCAGGTCCACGAATGAAGCGTTGCGTCATGATATGTCTTTCTGTTCCTCCCGCTCGGCAAGCGGATGCGTTCTTGATGTTGCGCGGTTAAGTGCCGAAGGGCACGGAATGCGATAGCATGGGACGCGAAGTCCCATGTAACGGCGTCCGAATATTGCTGGATGATCGACAAGCTGGCAGCTTGTCCCACGTTGTTCACTCGATGGCGCTTCGGGCCTGGATTTTTTCGTCCCGCTACGACCCCTGACCTTCGGGAATCTCCATGATGCCGGCACCGGTCTGTTCCTGGGGCTTCTTTTTACCGCGACCGCGGTTGCGACTCTTGCCGCTTCACGTCCCCTGTCACTGGCTGGGGAGCGGGAGTCCCTGTAATTCGCTCAAGTCCATCCGCGCAAGGCGAATCGATGACTCAAGGTCCTCGGCGAAACGGCGGGTTAGTTCCTCATCACCGATCGATTCGGCTTCCGCCAGCAACTGCGTGTAATGCTGGCGCGCTTCATCGATCTCGGGCATCCATTCCGTGTCGGGCAGCCCCTCGAGCCTCATCAGCCATGTCATGTAATACTGGGAATTGGCAAGCGTCGACTCAACCTCCGCGACGAACCGCGGATCGGCGTGTTCGTCGGCCCGTGCGTCAGTGAGCAATTGCTCAAGCGATTCGCGCGACTCCGGCAAGCGTGCGGCCATCATCTGGGCCTTGCACTTTTCGAGATGCACCTGGTAGGCCTCGACCTGGCGGTCGCCCGGAATTTCTCCAAGGACCTGATCAAAAAGTTCGATGGCACGATCCCACTGACACGACTCGGCCGACTGGCGTGCCTCGTGAAGTGCATCGCCGATGCGATCCAACTCCATCCGGTCCTGACCGGGACCGAAGTGATAAATGGCACCACCCAATCCGGCGAACAACCATCCAATGATCAGAAGAATTCTCATCAGAGGACCCCTTTCCGATTTCACAATCAAATCTCGAATTCAACTCTCAACTCTTTCACCACTCCCCAGTATACCGTCCCAACTCGCAACGGGGCAACATTCCCGCGCCCGCGGCTTACGCGCGGGTTAGCTGATGCGGCCCGCGGCTAGCGCCGGCGGTTTACGTTCACGAGGCCGGTTTCCGGCGGCACAGGCGAAAAACGCAGCCACGAAAAAACTCAGCCACCATGCTCTTGCGAAGCGTCGACCTTTCAATACAGCCGATTGACCGCCCCCGATGAAACCCGTAAACCGTACGCACTAGCGTCGCGCCCGTGGCGCCACCGTAAACCGTACGCGCTAGCGTCGGTTCGTCGGGCTCCGTAAACCGTACGCGCTAGCGTCGGGCCCGTGAGCACTTCCCTTTTCCGGGACTTTCAGGCCGCATGCCGCCCGTCACGCACC
>JBGTFW010000116.1:0-3115 GCA_041747075.1 Pirellulaceae bacterium | reverse complement strand
AATCGCGAATTCCTGTCGCGCCTGTGGATTCAGCCAATCGCGGTACTCGGCGCGATGAAGTTCGTATTTCGCAAGGTCACGCCGCTGATCCCACGCGGCGAAGCGCCAATTGCCGGCCGGTCATCCGCCGCGTTGCCGTCCGAACCCCGGTTGTTGTCCCTGGCGGTTGAACACGACGACGTTAACCGATTGCGCCGGGCGGCGCGCGACCGATCCGTCACACTCAACGATCTGATCTTGCGGGCCGTCTTTCTCGCGATGCACGAACTGCGCCGCGAACACCAGTGGTACCGGTCGCGGGAATGGCTTCGCGTGGTGATTCCCGTGAGCATTCGCGATTTTTCCGACCGCCGCATGCCCGCCGCCAACCGGGCGAGCATCGTCCAACTCGATCGCCGCGAACGGGACTTCGCGGACCCGGATGGATTGCTGGCCGGCATCAACTATGAGTTGGGAAACATTCGCCGCTGGAACCTGGAAAAGACCTTTTTGCTCATCCTCCGCGGGATGTCGGTCGTTCCGGGGTGGATTTCACGCACCGCGGCCCGGCCCGTCTGCCGGGCCACAACGGTCGTGACGAACCTTGGCGCACCCTTTGCCCGCATCAAGCTGCCTCACGACGACGAGGGCCGCCTTTGTTTCGGCAATCTGCTGCTGGAGGATGTCGATTTGGTCTTGCCGCTGCGACCGTACACGGCGACCGGGCTGGCGGTCGTCAATTACGCGCGGCGGCTCAAGATCAATTTGCATTTTGATCCCTCCGTGATCCCGCGAGCCATCGCGCGCGAGTTGCTCAGGCGGACCGGCGACAACCTGTTCATCGAGAGATCAGCCGCCGGGAAATTGTAGCGGAACTCGCGGAGAGTTTCGTTCCCTGCTGAAATTGTCGCGCCAAGGCAGCCGGGCCGGCAACAGTTCGGGTCGGGCCACGCTCCGCATGCCTCTCCTGGTTCCCCTCCTCGACCAGTTCCATGCCGGCGGTTGCGGCGGTAAAGTCACTTGCGCGGACATCGGGGCAAATTCGAACATCCACTTTGCGTCTTCGCGCCTTTACGTGAGAATTTACGGGGTCTGAATTCACCCAGGAGGAGGCCGCATGACCGGTAATCGACGCATGAACAAACGAGATGCGACTCGTCCGGCGAAACAAGCCTGGAACATCGCCACTCCGCGGCAATTCGCGGATGAAGTCGTTTCCGACGAGATGGCGCGTGTCCTGCGGGAAAAGACTCCCGCCGAGCGCTTGCAGATCGCGTTCGGCATGTGGCGCTCGGCCAGCCGCATGATCCTCGTGAATCTGCGCCGTCAGCATCCGGACTGGACATCCCGGCAACTGGAGCAGGAAACGGCAAGGAGAATCGACAGCCAGCATGAAGCCTGGTTCGCGTCGGCTGAAGATGTGATTCTGAAAAAACTCGTTTACTTCAACGAAGGGGGCTCCGAAAAGCATCTTCGCGATATCGTCGGGATCCTGAAGGTCCAGGGAGACCAAATCGACTTCGACTATCTGAAACACTGGTGTGGCCTGCTGGAAGTCCAGTCCGGCTGGAAACTCATTGAAGATCGTCTCGGCGCGCGGGGTCGCCGGCCCTGAACGTGGAACGGTGCCCACTCATTCGGGATTGTCGATGAGCGATTGCAGCCGCTCGCCAAGCGGAATGGCAAAGCGGCTAACCCAGGTTTCATTAATCAGACCTGCGCCGAGCATGTCGTCGAGGTGAACCTGGTCCTTGCGACGGAACGATGTCAGTTTCATCTGCACCAGTAATTGCAGGGCGACCACCTTGAACTGGTCTTCCGTGTATTCACAGGGTTCCACGTCCGGAGTGGGGACGAGGTCGTTCTCCCGCACCTTTTCATTGGCAATGAGAACGTGGACGGCGTCGCGCGCTGAGCCTTGGGGACCGTCAATAAACATGGGAACGTCGAGCGTCTCATGGTAGTGAAAACCACCCGCTTCCATCGCAGCGATCGCACGCGGCACATCTTCCCTGCGCAACAGGATATCAACGTCCTTGGTGAAGCGCACAGCCGCCTTGTCGATGCGCCCGACCCATTCCGCGACGGCGTTGCCGCCCAGCACGGCATAGGGAACTCCGGCCGACTCAAGTAACCTGGTAGATCGCAACAAGCGGTCGCGGACTTCGTCAATCGCCATGGCCACGCGGTTCCATCCGGACAGGGGAAGATCATCGGACGCTTTCGCGGCCGATACGTGGTCAGCTTTTTCAGAACTCGTCATGCCATTATTCTATCATCCTTCTATCCTCCATGGTTACAAACAACAGGGAATGTTTTGCCTCGTCAAGTCCTTGCACAACTGATCGATCGGCGAACGATGATCCAGCTCGACTTTCTGCCGGGCCCACAGCGCCGAGTGGCCCCGATAATGGGGATGACACCTGATCAGATTTTCCGCGAACCACATCGCCGCGCCGCGCAGTTTGCGATTGCACCGGAGAGTCACGGCAACTCAACCGTCGTCGCTGCTGAAAATGTTGGGCTGCGGCACGGCAGTACGGTTCAAGTGATGCTCGTGCTTCGTGAGGCCCAAAAACACGTTTTCCGGCTTGAAAACCCTGTTTTCCCATTGATTCGGAACCCTCTTTAATGGGGCGGCGATCGTCAGGCGGGGCGGTCTGTATTTCGCGAATAAGATGCCTGCAATGTGTTTGACTGCCGGACAATTCGAGATTAAAATCAGCGAGTCAGTGAATCTGATTCCGGTATTGCCGGGCCAATCATTTTCAAGCCCTCCCCCCTTTTCCCCCCCCATGAAATTTGCAACATGTCACGCACAGGTTCCTGTCGCCCGGTTTTCGCCGCGCTCGTTTTAACCCTTTTTGCGATCGGGTTTTGCTGTGAAGCCAGGGGATCGCTGCTCTATGTGTTGGGTGATCACCCGAATGGCAACGAGAATCCGCCACCGTACGGTTTGAGACTCGACAATTTTGAAGGCGCGGGTACAGGGGTTTATACCTGGCAATTTGGGCGGCCCGATGCCAGTCTTTATAACGGCCCATGGCAACAGGCTGTTTTGGAGATTCTCAACGACGGCTCGGTTCACATTTACGGAAACATGTTTGGCGGCCTGACAAACGGATCGGTGTACAAC
>JBGTFW010000115.1:0-9185 GCA_041747075.1 Pirellulaceae bacterium | reverse complement strand
CAGTCGCTGCAGATAACGGGCGGCACCGCCTCCTTTGACGTCGTTGCGGGCCAGTCGTATGTGATTTCGATTTCCAGCGGCGACGGGGCGGGACACTACGTGATGGGGCTTGAACTGGAACCGGTGACCGGCGGAGTCGTGCTTCGCAATGGAGTCCTCGCGATCAACGGGACCAACGCCGACAACCAGATCAGCTTCGTCGAGACTTCCGACGGCCGATGGTTCAACGTGACCCTTGACGGAACAAGTCATCAATTCAAAGCGGACCACGTCGCGAGCGTGCTGATCGACGGCGGCGCGGGCCGTGATCGATTGTACTTGCGCTCCGGAGCCAGCCACCATGTCCTCGTAATGCATGCGGGCAACGCGACGATGACCGCCGGTCAGTTCAGTCTTTCGGCGCGCGGGCTGGAGCTGATTCAGGCCAGCGGCGATTCCGCGGATCGAGTCGCATTTGGAGGGACGCAGCACGGCGATCAATTCCGATTCGGTGACGGGCGGGCGCGGCTGGACAGCGGCGCTGCGACGATGATCGCAAATGACTTTGGCACTGTGATCGTCAACGCCGGCGACGGATTCGATTCAGCGCGATTGACGGGGACCAGCGACGCCGACCAGGTACACTTCAATGAACAGCGCATGCGGCTGGCGACCAACACCTTCGTCGTCGTCGTGCGCGGATTCGAAGCGATCTCGATTGACGCAGGTGCGGGCAACGACCATCTGGCCGTTGTAGCGGGCGGAGGAGATCAAGTCCACTTGCACGGTACTGCCGCGAATTTCCGGATCGGCGGAACGACGCTTGATGTTGTTCAGTTCGAGGAACTCTTTGCATCCGCCTCGTTCAGCGGATTGCATGGCCGTATTACGGGAACCGCCGCGTACGAACATGCCTGGTCGTCGCCGTCAGCGACGGTTTTGACAGGCGACGGTTTTCGCAACGTCCTGCTCGGATTTCACTCCGTGATCGTGGAATCCGGCGGCGGCAACGACACCGCGCGAATGATTGACTCCACCGGCAACGATCTTGTCCAGGGCAATCATTTTGAAACCCGAATGACGGGTCCGGGATTCGATAACCGCCTGACCGGTTTTTATTCCGTACAGGTTGAATCAATCAGCGGTGGCTTCGACACACTCGGTTTCTCCGGAACACGCGGCCGCGACGTCATGAATTCCGTTGGCGGTACGGTTACCGTCGACGGAGCGCGGTATCGATTCGCGGCCAGCGGATTCAGCACGGTTGTCGTAACGGGCGGAAACGGCTTTGACGAAGCAATCCTCGCCGGCAGTTCGTGGAACGAGTCGCTGGAGTACCGGGAAGGCGCGGCCTCGATCAGCGGCGGAGGGTATCGCGTCTCGGCGCTGGACTTCGCACGTGTCCGAATAAGCGGCGGCGGGGGCCAGGACGCGCTGGCCCTTGTGGGATTCGGCGCGGGCGATCGGTTGACGGCTGCCGACGCGGCGTTGGTGGCATGGCTCGACGACGTCGAGATTGAGGCGTCCGATTTCGACTGGCTCGACGCGACGGTGAACGACGGAGAAACGGCACAACGCGAGATCAGCGCCGTCGATTTCTGGTACGCGCTTCACGGGAACTGGTCGCCCCTCAACAGCTAGCCCTTACCGGTGGCGTCAGGTCAAAGAAAATCATCGGGAGGTCGCGCGGCTTGCCCCGCGCCGCGTTGCGCGCCGCTTGCCATTGCCGTCCGCTGGTCGAACCAGCCGACGGCCGCGCCCTGGAGGAAACTGGCGTCGTTGACGTTGCATCGAGACGTTATGGGCCATCAAGTGCGCTGTTTGGGAGTGTGGGAGGAAGTGCGGGACCGTAAACTGGAGGCCGTGGCGGCGGATTTGCCGGGCGTGCTGGTGGCGACGGAACTACGGCGGTGTTAGAGGCAAAAGGTGGCAGGGTGGACAAGCAGCCTTGAAAGGCTGCACGCGACCATCCTCGACCCCAAAAAGTACAATGTCCCCCTTTCCACTTTTTCAATGTCCCCCTTTCCACTTTTTCCAAAAAGTACAATGTCCCCCTTTCCACTTTTTCGAATCTTCCGTAGCGGAACTCGCGGAGAGTTTCGGCTTGGGTCAAATGGCGACATTCGTCCTTTGGAAATTGACGCAGAGTCTCAGCGACGCAAAGACGGGAGGAATACGACCCTCTCAACCTCGTGTCTCCCTGTCTCTGCGTTCCATTCCTTCGGAAGACCGAATCATTGCTGAGCGTGTCGACCTGTTCGCGCGTGACCTTGAAAGGCTGCACGCGACCTTCCTCAACCCCAAAAAAGTACAATGTCCCCCTTTTCCTCCTCCCTTTCCCTTCTGTGTCCCCCTTTCCCTTCTGTCCCCCTTTCCCTTCATCTTTCGACTTTCCTGACGCCCGCCACAGTCGGAACGCCATCGATGAACCACCCACATGCAGCCCCTGCGCCGCGAAGCGTGTCATCCCCGCGAAGGCGGGGATCGAGTGCGTTGTCCATGCGTCGGCCTTTGCTGCCGTTCAATGCGTTGCGAATCGACTGGGTTCCTGCATGCGCGGGAATGACGGAAGTGTGGGTTCATGCGGCGCGGGAATGTCCGAAGCGCGGGTTCGTGCCGCAATTGAATAATCGACTTCGCCACTGCTGACGCCGCCGATGGTGAGCCGCGCGGTGGCCGAATTGGGAATCGTCGTGCCGCGGGTCAGAAACGTCTCGACCGGAACGAGCACGGCCGGGATCGTGTCGCTTTGGTAAACCAGATTCAGTCCGCCGCCGAGCGGCTGCGCGACCGTCAGTGAACCGGACCCCAGCGCGTCGCGGCTGATGCGGGTCAGGTCATCGCCGTTGAGTTGTCCGGAAAGGCCCGTGCCGACGGTGATCCGTGCGGTGGCCAGTGTGCTCGTCGCCGTCCCGTCACTGATCGTGTAGGTAAAGAAATCGACACCGGTAAAACTCGTATCGGGTGTGTAGGTGAACGTGCCGTTACTGTTCAGCGTGAGCGAGTTCACGAATTTCCGGGGAAAACGCCAGCAAACCCGCAATTTGCAAGTAAACCGATAATGCTGGTTAGCAAAATGACGAGCCGCGCGCACTGACTGACCGTTGAGCGACGCGCAGGAGTCCCGCCCACGCCTTCGCAGAGGCACGCCTTCGCAGGGGCAGGCATTTCGCAAGCGCGCATGGACACGCGTCGCGTCAATGCTCGAGTTGCGCGGCGAACCGCCCCCGTCGAGTGCCGGGAAGTCTGCCAAGAGACGTTATTCGATATTGCGTCCGTCGTCGTCGAGTCGTTCTTCTTCCGGCGGTTGCGCCAACGGTGGAGCCTTGACATTGGCTTCACCGGAATCGGGGTCCTTCTGGTTCACATAATCCGGTATGTCGCGCAGGTGGGAGTAGTCCGGGCACCCGGCAAAGACGACGGGCAAACTCACCGAACCGATTGCGAGCAGGAACCAGAATTGTTTGCGAAGTTTCATGGCCTAATCGAGTGAGGGAATGACCTGGCCGTCATTGATCATTCCGAGGTTAATCCGCACGACCTGGTCGATGGACGAATGAAGAAAACGGGTCGAACCGTCGGCAAACAGAAAATTCACGCCATCCCCCGCGTGCCACGATGCGAAACCAGCGGCAATCTGCCGCGCGGCATCATCGCGTTGAGAGCTGCTCATGGCAAGTATCTGTTCATCCTTCAAGTGATGGTAGTAATTAAACTCCGTAAACGTGGAACCGAGGAATTCCGAGAGGTCATCCCCATTCGTATCGATTTGTGGCGATCCGACCAGCCAGTGGTCCGAGCCGTAGTCGGTCGCCGTACCAGCCATGAATCCCAAATCAAAAACCGTCTCGCCCACCATTAACGTGTTGGTTTGGCCATCGAGGATGTCCTTGACTCGAACCCTGGTCGCCAGAGGTGTTGCGTTGTAGGCCCCGATCGACGGGTCGGCGAAGGGTTGCGTCGGAGCGAGAACGCCCGAACGAAGCGCCGCGCACTGGGTGGCAGTCACCCAGCGGGTGTCAAATTCCAGGTCGCGGTAGTCGTCGGCGTTCCCGGAAGCCACCGCCAGATAGCTGCTCACGGTCCGGTTCTGAATCCCCGAGCTGAATTGGGGCCAGTTGTCAAAAGCGGGGTCGGAGGGACACTTGAACATCGACTGGAAAATCGTGCAGGACGATTCATTCGGGTCATTGCCATCCCAGTAGTCGTCAAACACGGTACCCTGGTCGGTCAGATCCAGCGTTTTGTACAAGTTGTCTTGCTCGATGAACTGCTGGAGAAAGAGGGACCAGCCATTCCCGTAAAAGATAATAGTGCCTGGCGGATATTGCTCACGGGACGCCACGTAATTGTTGATCGCGAAGCCTTGCTGCCGCAAGTTGTTGAGGCATTGGGTCCGGCTCGCCGCTTCGCGCGCCTGCTGGACGGCTGGCAAGAGCAACCCGGCGAGAACGCCAATAATGGCGATCACCACAAGAAGTTCAATAAGGGTAAAGCCACGTCGCGAAAGAAAAGTTGTTTGGTTCACAGCGCACGCTCCTGGCTCTGTAACAGGGAATGACGAAAAGGGAGGCGAGGAAGGGTCGCGAATCACGGTGGACAAACCGTTTCAACGCCAGACAAGTTTATTCCCGCCGCACGACCCTGGCAACCACGCGAACGGTTAAGAATCCCTAATTTACTTGCCTGAGCTGCCGGAATCCGTTGCTTTTCCACTTCACAACGGTTTGCATCGTCCGCCTCGACTGGCTCGCGAGTCGAAAAAAACGAGGCGCCAACTACTTGTCCCGCTCGTTGCGGCTCCTCACCGCAAGAACGCGCTCATCCAGTTCCCAGTCCAGATCGGTCTCTCGCAATGCGGTCTCGATCAGTTCCCGCCAGGTGACGCGCGATACGTCGAGTTCCACTTGTCGGTCCAGTGCTTCGCGCAATTCGGGCGGATACTGCAATTCGACCCCCAGATTACGGGCCGCCGTGGCAAGCACCTGGCCGATCGAGGCGCGCGTGCGAAGGCTGACAACTTTTTTCCCCTCCTCGTCGCCGGGTGCCACTTTCGTACCGGCGAAACTGAGCCGGTCCGCAAGCATCTGAATTGTCAGGATGTCGGCGGCCACGGCCCGGACCTCCGTGGAATCGGCGGACGGGTTGAAAGTCGCTTCCGGAAATTCACTAACAATCAACTCAAGAATCTCTCGCCGCCGCCCCGCGGGGACTCTGTCGGTCTCCAGCCGATACTCGCGGAGTTCGCGAAGTTCGTCCGTTTCGCGCGGCGTGGCGAGCAGGCGAATCTCCCCGCCCTTGTCAAACGCCACGTCCTGATCGAATCCGTGAACGAGCAGCAACAGCGCGTCGAACCGCGGCACATCCGCCGCGCCGAAGGCGGGCCACAGGTCGTGCGGCAATCGCATTTCGACTTCCGAATCATCAATCCCCGCCAGGACAACCCTTCGCAAATCGTCGGGGACCGACAGTCGGGGCCAGTCGAGATCAATGCGCGCCAGCCATCGTCGTCGCACCCTCTCGCCGCCGCGCTCGATTTCGTTCCGCAGTGTCTGTCGGGCGAGCAGTAGCCGCGCCGCGTCATCAGGCGCGGCGATGTAAAAGATGTCGCCGATCCAGCAACCCGCCAGCCCCTGTTGATCGAGCACCTGACAAAGCGCCTCGAAGACCGACAAGGCGTTGACATCCATTCGCACGATCACCGACGGGTCGACGCGACGATCGCGAAAAATGCTGATCCGTTGCGTGCGCGACAATTGCTCGATGACCTGGCCAAGCGGCACATCGTTCCAGTTTGTGGTAATCGATCGGCGCAGTTGGGCTATCCGTTGCGTGCCCGTCAACCACTCAAGAGGCTCGTCACGCGTGACTGGCTCTTGACGCTTCGCAGGCTGAGCGCCCGGCAAGTCGGCTGGTACAAAAAGAACGCACGCGGCGACGGCAATCGTGCTCAGCCGCGCGGCTGGCCAACTTATCCAAATCCTCACATCCCCTACCATTTGAACCGCCCTGTTAAGATGCCGTAGATAGGTACTCTATGCCGCCGGAAATTCAGGGCAATTATCGTTGTTGGCGGGGTGCATGGCAACTAAACTCGATGGGGTGGGGATTTGAAGACGCGAACTGTGCCGATCCGTTTTTCCATTCAACAGCATGTCCAGCCAAACCGCCAGTTCGCCGCTTCTTGACAGGCTTTATCACCGCTTTCTCACAAGCGAGCGTTCCGCCGAGTTTATTTACAACGTCGCGCGTCATTACACGATTGCCAGCCTGGAGCGACTCGCCAACGGGGGATCGCGGGTCACGCGCCGCGCCGCGGTCCTCGCGATAGGCTTCATGGGTGACAACAGCTCAAGCGATTTGCTGGGGCGAAAATTGACCGATTCGGACCGCGCCGTCCGCCTGCTTGCCGATCACGGAATTCGCCAGTTGTGGATGCGCGTCGGCAATCCGGGAATCGAGAGTGGACTTCGCCGTGTTGCCCGCCTGAATCTGCGGCAACAGTTCGCCGAGTCGGTGGACGTCGCCAGCGACCTGCTCGACCTTGCCCCCGAAACGGCGGAGGCGTGGAACCTCCGCGCGATTGCATGGTACAGCCTGGAAGAATACGACGAAGCGCTTGCGGATTGCCGCCGCGCGATCGAGCTCAATCCGTGGCATTTTCTCGCAGCACTTGGATCGGCCAATTGCAATCTGGAGCTTGGAAACATGATCGAGGCCCTCGACGATTTCCGCACCGCCTTGCGAATCAATCCCGACCTGGATATGGTTCGCAGTCAGGTCGATCAGCTCCAGCGGATTGTGGAAGGGTCTTGAGGCGGAAGGAACAACATCGGGTGGATGATGGAGCAGGATATCTTTGTCGGGATTGTCGCGTTGGCACTTGGCCTCTTTGTCACGGCGTCGGCGCTTCTCAACACGGGAGCCTTTTCGCGGTTTTGGCTCGCGCGGCGCGTCGAGGCGGCGTGGGGCAGTCGCACCGCACGGGGAGTGGGAGCGATGATCGGACTGCTCGTCACGTTCCTTGGTGTGCTGCTCGTCCTCGGATTTCTCGCGGCGCGTCGTCCGGTTGCTCAGTCGTCCACCGGACCGCTTGAATTCGCGACACTCCCCGTGAAGGGTTTCAACCCGTTGGCGACCGGCTCACGGGCGGTTTCCTGAAACTCGCCAGTTCGTGTATATTCTGCCGAATGGAATTGACGCCTCATCCCTGACTGATCGGCAGTCGATCGTGTCCGAGCCCGATTTACTGGAGCGGAATCTGGAGCGTTTCGGTCTGGTTGCGTTTCGCACTGGCCAGCGCCGGGTGCTTGACGCCGTGATGGCGGGTCGTGACTGTCTGTGCATCATGCCGACCGGCGGCGGCAAGAGCCTTTGCTTTCAGTTGCCGGCGATCGTGCGTCCGGGAACGGTGCTGGTCGTATCCCCGCTGATCGCTCTTATGAAGGACCAGGTGGACGGGCTGGTCGCACGCGGATTTTCCGCCACGTTCATCAACAGTTCGCTGGCGTGGGCCGACCAGCGTGAACGGATGACGCGGATGGCCGAGGGGCGTTACGATCTGGTCTACATCGCTCCGGAACGAATGCGAAGCCGCGCGTTCGTCGAATCGCTTTCGGCGACCACGGTTCAACTGCTTGCGATCGACGAGGCCCATTGCATCAGCCAGTGGGGACATGACTTTCGCCCCGATTACGCGCGGATCGGGCGAATGCGGCGGATGATCGGCTCGCCGCAAACGATTGCCCTGACCGCCACCGCCACGACGTCCGTGCGGAGCGACGTATGCGATGTGCTGGAGCTGAAGGACCCGGCGATCTTCGTTTCGGGTTTCGCGCGGGAAAACCTCGCGCTCGCCATCGCCACGCCGTCGAGCAACAGTGTCAAGGACGAGATGCTCGCCGAATTTCTGGAAGACAACCGGGAAAGCGGCATCTTTTATTGCTCAACGCGCAAGGCGTGTGAGCACCTGACCGAATACCTGCACGGGAAATTTGGCCGAGGTCGATCCGTCGCCACGTATCACGCGGGGATGGACGCGGCGTCGCGACGGAGGATTCAGGAAGAGTTTTCCGGCGGCAAGATCGACTGGATCGTCGCCACCAATGCGTTCGGAATGGGGATCGACAAGTCCGATTTGCGTTTCGTCGTGCATTACAACCTTCCAGGCAGCATCGAAGCCTACTACCAGGAAGCGGGCCGCGCCGGGCGCGACGGGCAGCCCGCGCGGTGCCTTTTGCTCTATTCCTGGCAGGACAAGTTCATTCAGGAGTTCTTCATCGAGAACTCGTATCCTTCTCCCGAAATCGTCCGCCGCGTCTACGAGTTTCTTTGTGAAGTTCCCGCCGACCCGGTTGAAATCACGCTCGAGGAACTGCGCGAGCAACTGGGCCTGTCAATTGGCACCGAGGGAATTCGCGTCAGCGAGAATTTGCTCGAGCAGAGCGGTGCGATCGAGCGGATGGACACGCGCCAGAATCTTGCGTCCGTGCGGATCACCGGAAACGTTTCCACGATCGTCGAACTTCTCCCGCGCGAAGCGAAGGCCCGGCGCCGCGTCGCTCGCGAGATCGAATCGCGTCTCGGTCCAATGCGCGATGAGCGGCTGTGGTTCGCCCCCCGCGAGATTTGCCAAGCGCTCGAAATGACCTGGGAAGTCGTACAGCGGCATCTCCGTGAATTGAGCAGTCTCGACTGTTTTGATTACGTCCCCGCCTTTCGCGGTCGAGCCGTTCACGTCCTTCGCCGGGTTCCCTTTGAGCAACTCGACATTGATTTCACCGAACTGAAACGACGCAAGGATGACGAGTACCGGCGGCTTTCCAGCGTCATTGCCTTTGCCACGTCGACGCGGTGCCGACAACTTGAAATTCTGGAATACTTTGGGGACGAACAGGCATGTCGCTGCGGGGGATGTGACAATTGCGGAGGGACGGTCGGCGACGACGAATCGAGAACGGTCGGCCTGCACAGCGGGGCGGCCTGGGCCGTCCAGGTCGCACTCAGCGGAGTCGCCCGCGCGCGGGGACGGGTCGGTCAAAACCTGATTGCCCAGATGCTTGCAGGCTCGCAATCCAAAAAACTAAACCAGTTCGGACTCCGAAACCTCAGCACGCACGGACTGTTGCAAAGGCTCAGCCAGGCGGAGTGCAACGAGTTGCTGACTTGTTTGATGAACGCGGGGCTTGCCACTCGCAGCGAAATTC
>JBGTFW010000114.1:0-12874 GCA_041747075.1 Pirellulaceae bacterium | reverse complement strand
GCGTCGATTACCAGCGAGCGGGGACTGATGCATGTTGCCTTCAACATGATCGCCCTGTTCATGCTCGGTCGCCCGGTCGAGCAGCGTTACGGCAGCGGCGAGTTCCTCCGTTTTTATCTTGTGGCCATTGTCGTGGCCGCGATCGTCTGGCTCATGTCGTGTGCGATCTTGGGACGGCCCGCCTGGGCAGTCGGCGCATCGGGAGCCGTTGCGGCGGTCGTGATGCTGTTTGTTTTCAACTTTCCGCGGGAGATTGTTCTGCTTTTTGGAGTCATTCCCATCCCTGCATGGGTCCTTGGCGTCGTGATGGTGGTCGGGGATATGCTCACATCGCTGAACGCCGCCAGCGGCGTCGCCGTCGAAATGCACTTTGCCGGAGCCGCCTTTGCCGCCGCCTACTTTTATGGCAAGTGGAATCTCGCGTGGCTGCGTTTTGACGGGCTGGCGCGGGTCTTCAGTCGCCGTCCGAAACTGAAGGTCCACAATCCGCGCGGTCCCTCCGACGAATCGCTTTCGAGCGAAGCGGACCAGGTGTTGCTCAAGCTCCATCGCGAAGGCGAATCGAGTCTTACCCGCCGCGAACGCAAGATTCTGGAAAAATACAGTCGCGAAGTCCGCGAGCGCCGCGGCGATTAGCCGCGTGCGATCGGCGGGACGGGTTTTCGGACCGTTGCGTTGGCGGCGGGTGACTGCCAGCGCGACCACGAGAAGGGACGAAGCAGCCCCAACAACCGGCCGTGACGCCAGTTCGCACGGACGATTCGTTCGATTTGTTCCGGCGGAATTCCATTGCCGCTGAGTTTCTCCGCCAGACGCGCGTTTGCCCTCGCGACGCACACCGTCCGAATCGTGCCCGTCACAAACCACGCAATCGAAACCAGCAACAGCGTCGTGAAGACAACGAAGACAATGAACATGACCATGATCTGGTCGGTCGGAAAACGGTCAAACCAAACCGTTTCGCCGGAAACCGGGGGAAGCGAATTGACCTGCGCCATTATCAATCTGTACATGGAATGTTTCCCTGGGGCCAAAAGCCAGAAGCGCAAGCGAGTGAACGACTTATCCCAATACAAACACGTATCGCAAGCGAGTGAACGACTTGTGCCAATACCTTTTTTCGGTCGCTCAATCGAACGTGGTGCTGTCCAGATAACTTTCTTCGCAACGAGCCGGCCAATCCTGGAAACATTTTTGAAAAATTTACAAAGTCGCGTCGTTTTCCGGGTCGCCCACGCAACCGGACACCTTTTCCCTTGACGAGACCCAGGCCCTTCCATAAAAGCCAAGGCTCCATAAATCCGCCAGCTTTCAGGCAACTTGTTGAAGTCCATGACCCGATTGGCACTGGCCATAACCGTCGTTTTCCTGGTCGCACCGGGCTGTCGCCCGTTTGGCGCGGTGGGGGAATCGCAGTCGTCCCGTTCCTCGCCGTCGATGCTGGCGGCCAATCGCGTGAAAACCGGGAGTGCGATGCTCGAAATCGCGCTCGTCGAGATTCCGTGGGAATTGCTGGACGAGTTCGAGACGGTATGGGGCCAGGCAGACACCCAGTTCCTCGATTTCGAAACGAGGCGATTGCTCGATCGCAACGGCCTGCGTTGCGGAACGCTGGGAACCCGGCTCCCTGGCGAGTTGACGCGGTTGCTTGAATGGACGACTCCTGTCAGTGACGGCGTTATCCAGGCGGACCGCCGTTCGCTCCACTCGTTCGAGCGAAATCCTGGTCGCGTCCACGCCGAGCTCCAGCAACTGCAACCGGGAGCACAGCACTGGATCGCCTGTTCGCCGCCGCTTTCGCATTTGAACTGGTTCACCGACACTGGAGACCGGCGAAAATCGGGTGCCTGTTTTGCTTCGACGTGTGGCATGAATATTGGCCTGATGTCGGCGGATGACGGCACGGTCCGGCTGTGGCTGCAACCGGAAATCATTCACGGCCAACGACGCATGCGGTACGGGATTGACGAAGACGATTTCCTCCTTGAGTCGCGACAGGACCGGCTTGCGCTGCGCGAATTGAACTTTCATTGCCGCCTCCTTCCTGGACAAACGTTGCTTGTCTCGTGCACGCCGGACTTGATTGGCGAACCGCCCGCTCCGCCGCCAACGATCCATGACCCGGACATTGCCGACGCGGACTTGTGGGACCTGAAGGGATTGGAGCCATTGCCCGAACCCGCTCCGCTCGAATGGGGGCCGACCAACACCGGGAATGCCTTTTTCGGAAGCTACCCGAATCGGACCATGCCCGCCCGATTCATTGTCATTCGTCCCGTCTATATCCAGGCGGACGACCTGTTTCAGTCGGGGACAACGCAGCGACGACTGGCGACAAGCCTCGAATGACATGAGCGATTGGCATTCGTTCCGTCGCCGGTTGCCACGGCGGCCCGCGCGATGATAATGGCGGGAGATGATAATGGCTGATAATGGCGGGACAGTTCCTTGCGAATCCATGCCTTTTTTTCCGGAATGACCTGATGCCCCTGGTGCCCCTTCGTGTCGTACTCGATCACGCCGCGGAAAATGATTACGGCGTTGCCGCGTTCAACGTAAACAACATGGAACAAATCCAGGCGATCATGGAAGCGGCTGACGCGACCGACGCTCCGGTGATCGTTCAGGCGTCGCGCGGCGCGCGGGCCTATTCCCAGGACGCCTATCTCAAGCATCTCATGCTGGCCGCCGCCGAACTTTATCCGCACATTCCCGTGGTCATGCATCAGGACCACGGAAACAGCGTGGAAACGTGCCTGAGCGCGATCGAGAACGGCTTTACGTCGGTGATGATGGACGGCTCGCTCCAGGAAGATGGCAAGACCCCGGCGGACTATCAATACAACGTTCACGTCACTCGCAAGGTCGTTGACCTTGCACATGCGCGGGGGATTTCGGTGGAAGGCGAACTGGGCTGCCTTGGTTCACTCGAGACAGGACAAGGTGAAAAGGAAGATGGCCACGGTGCCGAGGGAGAACTGAGCCGCGAGCAATTGCTGACCGATCCCGATGAAGCCGAGCGGTTTGTCGCGGCGACCAACGTGGACGCCCTCGCCGTGGCGATCGGGACGAGTCACGGTGCTTACAAGTTCACGCGCCAGCCCGACGGCGAAGTCCTTGCGATGGAACGGATTGAGGAGATTCACCGGCGCTTGCCCAACACACACCTGGTCATGCACGGCAGCAGCAGCGTTCCCCAGGAATTGCAGGATATGATTAACCGGTACGGCGGCGAGATGCGGCAGACATGGGGCGTTCCGGTCGAGGAAATCCAGCGTGGCATTCGGCACGGCGTCCGCAAGATCAACGTCGACACCGACAACCGGATGGCGATCACCGGCGCGATCCGCAAGGTCTTTCACGAATCGCCGGAGAAATTCGACCCGCGCGACTATCTCAAGCCGGCTCGGGCGGCGATGCGGACCGTTTGCGAGGACCGGATTCGCTCGTTCGGCCAGGCGGGCCATGCGAGCAAGTTGCGTGAGAAATGCCTGGCGCAATGAAACCGATTCCGGCCGCCGCGGAACTAGTGGCTACGACAGGCGAGCGCGAGCGCCTGTTACTCGCGCCGTGGGCGATGCGCAGTTGCGACTCGGAGGGCCGCCTCTGGCCCGAACCCGACCATCCCTATCGGGGACCGTGGCAACGAGACCGTGATCGCATCCTTCACAGCGCCGCGTGGCGACGGCTGAGCGGCAAGATGCAGGTCTTTACCGGCGGCATGGGCGACTACCACCGCACACGCCTGACACACACCCAGGAAGTCGCCACGATCGCCCGGACCATTGGACGAGCACTGCGGCTGAATGAAGACCTGATCGAGGCCCTTGCCTTGATGCATGACATCGGGCACCCGCCGTTCGGACACGCGGGAGAAGACGCGCTCAATGAAGCGGCACGCGAGTTCGGCGGGTTTTCGCACAACCAGTTCGCACTGACGATCGTCGAGCAACTGGAGGTTCGCTACACGGAGATTCCAGGACTGAATCTGACGCGCGAGGTGTTGCGCGGCCAAACGGCTCGCATCGACAAGAGTAGCGAGGCCGCCCCGCGTCGCCTGCTGGAGGTCCAGTTGGTTGACGCCTCGGACAGCACGACTTATGACGCTCACGACACGGACGATGCGGTCCAACTCGGGCTGCTCGCATTGGAGGACCTGTGCGAGGTCCCTCTCATCGCCGAGTGCATGAAGTTCGTCCGTGCGAACTATTCCGGTTTGAATTCGCAGCAGCTTGGCAAAGCCGTTGTCCATCGGCTGATCGATCGCCAGGTCTCCGACACGATTGACTCGAGCGCGCGCGAACTGGCGCGAGTTCAGCCAGCGGACGCCCGTGCGGCGATGGTCAGCGAAGCACGGATTGGCCCAGGTCCGGAACTGGTCGAACAAAAACGCGAACTTGAGACGTTTCTTTACGAACGCCTCTATCGTCATCCCGAACTGGTTCGCGTCCGCGAGCAGGCGCAGGACCGAATCCGGCGAATGGTGGACGGTTTCATGAAGGAACCTCAACGAATGCCCGAACGGTATCAGCGACGGGCCGAGGCCATCAGTATTGGCCGGGCGGTCATCGAGTTCATCGCGGGCATGACCGACCATTACTGCGAGGAAGTCTTCCTGCGGAACTTTGGCTGACAGGCCGTTGGCTGCCCTCCCGCGACGGACGATCGACGGGCGATCATCGTGCGAAATCCGCGCCGCAAGACTGGCTTTCATTCGTACCGGCGCTTACAATGGGGATGACGGCAAGCTTCAACCAGGCCGGTGGGTCGTTGCCCATTATTGGACGGCGGATTTTTATTATTTTTTATCCCGCTCGTTCCGACGACTCCTTCGCGCCGGGTTGCATGCCCCCCCCTTCGGCCTCATCGGGGAGCTTGCGTCGATTTATTCCCTTTTTTCCCTCCGAATTTATTATTGCTGGCGGGCGTAATCTGACGTCGCGACATGCATGGCCGGGTACAAACATGGTTTTGTGGATCATTCGCGGCGTATTTGCGCTGGCCGCGATCGGGTTGGGACTCTCCCTTGCGCTCAATACCCAGCTGCAAAGCAATCACCGGTTCCCGGTATTTATCCTGTTTTTTCTCGGCACCGGGGCGTTTTTCCTCGTCGATTCGCTCTTCAAGAAAAAACGGATCGACCTGATCACCAGCATCTATTTTGGAACGCTGGTGGGACTTTTTCTGACCTATATCGCGGGACTCGTTCTCTCGCCGCTGTTCGAGAGTTACGGGGAATATTTCGAACAGTTCATGGCGTCGCGCGCCGGCGACGATGTCACGACGCCTGACACCTTGCGGACCGTCATCGTTTCGTTTTTCGGCGTGGTACTTTGCTATACGTGCGTCAGCGTCTTGTGGCAAACCAAGGACGATTTCCGCTTCCTCATCCCCTACGTGGAGTTCACCAAGGAATCCAGGGGGATCAAGCCCTACGTGCTCGACACGAGCGTTGTGATCGACGGACGGATCGCCGACCTGATCGAAACCGGAATCATCGACAACCCGCTGGTCATGCCTCGATTCGTGCTCGCCGAACTGCAGGCGGTCGCCGACAGCAGCGATAAATTGCGCCGCGCGCGGGGGCGGCGCGGGCTGGATATTCTCAACCGACTCCGCAACAACAGCGCCGTCGAATTCCAGATTTACGAGCATGAATTGCCGGAAATGGAGGATCAGCCCGTCGACAGCAAGCTTCTTATCCTCGCGAAACATCTCAACGGCAAGGTCGTCACCGGCGATTTCAACCTGAACAAGGTCGCCAGACTTCAAAACGTCGAAGTCATCAACCTCAACGAAATCGCCAACTCGATCAAGCCGGTTTTCCTCCCCGGCGAGGCGATCGGCGTCAGGATCGTCAAGGTCGGCGAGGAACCCGGCCAGGGGATTGGCTACCTCGAGGACGGCACCATGGTCGTTGTCGAGGATGGTCGCGGCCAAATCGGCAATGAAGTCGCCATCACCGTGACAAGCATGTTGCAGACCAACGCCGGCCGGATGATCTTTGGTCGATTGCAAAACCATCGCAACTGATCGTCGCCATACACCGGCGGCAGTGGAGACTCCGTAGCCCGCTTCTTCGGCGTCACGGAGTGCCGTCGCCACGCGGTGGGTGCCTTATTGACCTTCGCCCGGTTCCGCCGAGCGAAGCAGCGCCATCAGGTCCAGAATATCATCCTCGGTAAAGGAATTGAGCAAGTCGTCCGGCATTGGCGACGTGCTCGACGGTCGCGACGCCAGAATCGAATTGCGATTAATCGTTGTCAACTTGCCCGGCGCGATCATGTCCGTTTGAACCTTCAAGTCGTTGCCATTGAGGTCGGCCACGCGCCCGACAATGACGCGGCCGTCCTCCAGTTCAAATACCGTCGCCTGGTATTGATCGGAAATCGCCTTGTGCGGATCGACAATCGTTTCCAGCAAATACTCCGTGGTGTAGCGGCGTGAGAGTCCCGTCAGGTCCGGCCCGACGATTCCCCCGCTGCCGGCGAACTGATGACACTTGTAACACTGCGCCGCGGCAAAAACGCTCCTTCCGTTTTCAAGATCACGCGCCGTCCAGTCGGCCGCCTGAACCGCCGGGATCAATTCCTCCGTCGTCCAGTCGCGAACGACCGTTCGCGCGCGCAAAGTCGCGTAGGGGTCTTGTTCGACCGGTTCGTGGGCAATCAGCGCCGCAAGTTGTTCCCGCTCGCCGGGTGGCAGGGCCTCGATGAATTCGGCCCGCGCCTGATGGAGGTAACCGGCAAACGATTTTCCCCCCTGAAAGACGGCGGACTCCACGAACCACCGCAAGTACCGCTTTCGCGTTTCGTTCGACCAGCCCTTATCGGCCAATCGAAGAGCCATCACATAGTGAATCTGCGATTCCTGAGTTGGCGATTCATCGAGAAGCTTGAGAGTTGTTTCGACATATCTGGCCGGGCCAGTCGTCACCAGCAACCGCGCCAGCTCACGATTTATCAGATCCGAATCGCATGGATAATGAGGTCCGAGAGATTCGTTGATCCACGCGCGTCCGGCGTCATCTGGCGGTCCGTGCCGCAATACAACCAGTCCGATTCCTCTCAAGCAGTGCAATCGCTGGCCTTCGTCGAGCGAATCCCAGGTTATCTTCTTCCCGATCAAGTCAAACAGTTCCTGATCGCTTCCCGGTTGACGAGGCGCCACGCGAGCGAGCGCGACGACGAGTTCCAAAACGGCCTCTTGCCGGGTTTCGGCAAATGCCTGATCGCGCCATAGTTCCGGCGGCGTTTGTTCGAGGGCCGTCCGCGCCGCGTAACGAACGAATCGGTCCGAATGGTCGAGTTGCGCCAAAACTTGATCGACCGCCCCACCGCAACCCTCCAGATGATACCGCTCCAGATTGTGACGCAATCTGGATTCGGCGGTTGGCTCTCCGGGCGGGACGCTTGCCGAGTCCGCTACCGCCTCACGCGCGCGAATGCGATAAAGGGCCGATGGCGTCCGACGTCCGCCAATCGCGAAATACAAATTTCCATCGCTGTGAATGGTCATGTCGGTTACTTGCAGGGCGGGAGCGGAGCAAAAGACTTCGCGCTCCGCGGCGTAACTTGCTCCGTTTGCGCGCAAGTGAATCGCGTGAATCATTCCGAAACTCCAGTCAGCGATGAAAAGTGCCCGCTGGTATTTTTCGGGGAACCGGGCGCCCGTGCCAAAAACGATTCCGGTGGGTGAACCCGGGCCGACGTCAATAACCGGTGGCAGGCTGTCCGGAAACCAGGCGGGCCATTTCGCGTCCCCGCCCCGCCATCCGAATTCACTTCCGCTTGTCACGTGACAGACGCGCGTCGGACGATACCACGGAGTGCCAATATCCCACTCCATGTCGGCGTCGAACGTGAACAGTTCGCCAGCCGGATTGAACGCGATGTCGAACTGGTTGCGAAATCCGACGCTGACCAGTTCCAGTTCACGTCCGTCGGGATCCGTTTTGCAAATCCAGCCGCCCGGTGCCATGATCCCGACCGCGTGCCCGCCCGGGTCCCAAATGCGACGGAGCAGGTTGTCCTCGTTCCAGTGCGGGGGCACACGCGTTCGCTGGTATTCCGGCAGCGCCGTGTGATTGCCGGCGCAAATGTAAAGACTTTTTCCGTCCGGACCGGCAATCACTGCGTGCGGACCGTGTTCCCCTTCTCCCTGAAACTCGCGCAACAACTCGACCCGGTCGAGCCGCCCGTCGCCCGCTGAATCGGTCACTCGGTACAAGCCGGAAGGCGTCCGCTCCTCGCGTCGATGCGCGACGACATACAGACTGTCGAACGCCCACAGCAATCCGTGCGCGTTTCCCAAATCGACATCGATCGGTTCAACCCGTGTTTGCCGGTCGTCCGCGCCGGGATGGATTCGATACAACTGGCCGTACTGGTCGCTGGCCACGAGGCCGTCTGGCGTGGTCGCGAGGCTGACCCACGAGCCTTGTTGCTCGGGAACCTGGTGAACCAGTTCCGCAATGAATCCCTCCGCCAATCGAAACGAATCGGGAGAGGGGACGGGCAACTGGGCCATTGCCGGTTCGACCAGGAGGCAGACGGCAAACGCAATTACGGGGAGAAATCGCATGGGAGTCTCGGTGGCTGCAACGGGACCTGGCGAAGGAGAGGTAATATCTTGCTCGTCGTCATTGTAACAGGATCGGTGCATCGTCGGGGGCATCAACACTGGCCATTCGCAACTCGTCCCGGACAAGCGTACAATAGTCGCAGTTCTACCCGACGCATTTCGTGCCCAAAGGAAAAGATATGTATGTGACGTTCGCGAAGCGATCGATTGGCCTTGTGCGATTTGGGTGGTTACTATGGATTGCCGCCACGATTGGGCCTTGTCCTGACTCAGCTCGCGCCCAGGATCAAGACACCGAAAGCCGCGCCACTGCCGCCGCGCTCGGTTCAATCTTCAACGTCGAGCGCGCGCCTCGCGCGCGAAGCATGGGTTTGTTTCAGGCCAATTTCCTGGATTCGATTCAGGGACAGGGCAAACGTCTGCAGCTTGCCGTCGTCGTTGACGCGACCGAAAGCATGACGGACGAACTCGACTCGATCCGCGAATCACTGCCGCTCCTTGTCGAAGACCTCGGGAGGATCAAGGACGGCAAGCTCGAGACGACGGTCGTCGCGTATTCCGACGTCGGGGAATCGGAATCCCCGGTGAAAATTCTCAGCCCGAATTTTCTCCCGGAGACTTCGGACCTTGCGCAGGTCGTTGGCGAACTGCGCAACGGCACTGGCAAACCATACTTCCCCGAAGCGGTTGATCTCGGCATTTACACGGCGATTCACGACCTCGCATGGTCGACCGACGAGAACGTCGAGAAGTGGATTCTCCTGATCGGCGACGCGCCTCCGTTTGACCCTTCGTTTTTTGAAGAGTCAACCAAAGCGAGGCGATGGTATGAAACGGACTTTCTCGTTGACCTTGCCAACAAGAACAACATCCGCATTCACTGCCTGCTCTGCGCCAGCCGCTCCGAGGAACAGGAAGCCTACCAGAAAACGCTCGACAAGACGCGACGGTTCATGAGTGAATTGTCAAACGGCACGGGCGGACAAATTCTTGATCTCTCCTATCCGGCTGTGCAGAAGCAACTCGTCGAGGCGGCGCGGGGTCCCGAACCGAACTATGTGCGAGTCGGTTACATCACGCAAAGCCAGATCGATGCCGTGAAAAAGGACCTTTCGCCCGCGGCGGAGTCCGCTCCGCCGGAAGTTCGACTCGTTGTGCTGCCATTCCTGCCGATGGAATCGATGAGCTTTTTTTATGAGAAGCCCGAAGTCCAACTGGCAACCGAATTGCGTCAGTCACTGCGTGCGTTGCCAGGCGTTCGCGCGGTCTCGCCGCGGCAGCTTGAGGACGAAGTAGGCCGGTTGCAGGGTGAAGGGGTCCCGGTTGCCGACTGGCCCCAGGCACTGTGCATTCGTCTCCGCGCCGATTACGTGCTGCATGGTACGCTGCGAACGGCCGGAGGCGAGGCCTTTGCCACAACATGGTTGCACGGAAGGAATCAGGCCGAGCCGCTCGGCAAACTGGGGACGAGCAGCACGCTTTCCACGCTGGCCCAGGCCGTGCTCGCCGACCTGCGCAATGTCCCCGCACAGAATGAGGGACTTCGCCCGCTGCTTGTACATGTTGGCCAGCTCGATCCCGCTTCGCCGGCGCTGGTCGACGCCAGCGGGATGCTCGCTCAGCTAAATCCCGAAGAGCGAAGCCTCCTCCTCGGTGCCTTCGAGGCCCTCGATCAGGCGCTCGGTTATCAATTGGGAGACCCGGCGGGCGAGGAATTGTTGTCGGCCGTCGAAAGGCAACTTGACCAGTTTCTCAAGACGCAGCCTGACCACGCCTTTGCCCACGTCTTGTTGGCCAGTTGCCTGTTCAACCGCGCGAGTCTGCTGGAGAAACAGGGCCTCGTTGACGAATCGCAAGCGGCCCGCCAGAAATCCCTGAACGAGATAGGCGACGCGTGGCGTTTGCGAAATTCACTCGTCGATCGGCTGACTCGCCTTGAGGTCGAAGGCGACTACCACTTGCTCGTGACCGGCGATATCGCCGCAGCCATCCAGTCGTACAACGACATCACGGCTTTTGCCGAATCATCGCCCGTTCGTCCAGCGCTTCGCGCGCACTGGATTCTGGCGGGAATTTATGCCGGTGGCTGGGACGTGGCGGCGAAGGACGCGGCGATTGTGAATCCGGACAAGTCGCGCGGGCATTTGTTGCGCATCCTTGCCGGGTGGCCCGACAGCACCGAAGCGATGGCGATCAAGCGGTTCCTCCTCTGGGACGAGCAAACCGATCGCAGCCGGACTCCCTGGCTCCCCGCGGGAGGCGACCTGGTTGCAACCAACCAGTCCGACCGCCCTTGATCCCGGCTTGTATTTCGGTATTGCGCCTCAACGTAGAACCATTGTCCCAATGGTTCGGCACTCTGGGCAATGCGGAACAATTGAGGACAATTGTTCTACACTATCATCGCGCAGCGACACCCGCGGCCTTCATTGCCAGCCGGCACCGCGCCATGTCCCATACGAGGACACGGGCGGAACTCGGATTGCTAGACGCGAGTACCGCGACAAGGTAACGGTCGTTGCCCGTGAACCCGGCGAATTGCACGTAACCCTCGTCAAATTTTCGCAGCGGAACAAGTCGCGGCTCACTTGTCCGCAGATCAACGATCGCGAGATTTCCGTCGTGTGCCGCGACGACGGCCCATTGGCTATCGCTGCTGAAACTTGCATCGCGAATCGAAACCATCTTGTGACTGCCGACGATCAACGCCGGTTGCTCCTGTTGCAGATTCACAATGACCGCGGAAAGGTCCCCGTCGGTTCCGACCAACAGCCAATCCCCTTCGCGTGATCCCTTCAATAACGAAACCGCGGCATCGCCAGTTTGATAAATGACCGCAAAATCGTCCGTTCCCGGGCCAAGCCTGCGCTTGAGAATTTCTCCACTTTCCAGCGCAATCGCCAGTGACTCGTCGCCAACTCTTGCCGCGTGCGTTATCAACTCGCCGTTCCATTGTGACGGAAGGTCGAGTTTCTCAACCGCCAGGTCAGGCTCTGGCGATTCCGGCAAGCCAAGGCGAAGCAGGGGCGATTCCTCGGCAACGATCAATAGTTCGCTGCTTGACTTGTCAAACAACAGTTCAACAACGGGCGAGTCGACAACCGTGTTCATGGTGCGGCTCATGTTCATCTTCGAGGATACGTCGGTCAGCCGCACGTTTCCGCGATTGTCGGCGGCCGCCAGCCAGTGACCATCGGGCGATACGCGCGCCAGAATAAACCGCCCCGATTCCGCGCGATCTTCGCCACTGCCGATTTCAGCCGCTTCGTCGCCTCCGCCGGTGTCGCGGAATTCAATCGTTTCCTGCCGAACGACGAACAGGTCCTTTGCGTCGTCCGAAAGGATGAGGGCTTCGATCAGCGAGGAATTGGGTCCGGGTGGTGCGTTGCGCGGCACGATTTCCCCGTCGCCGATCGGATAGAACGTCTCGCGATCACCCGCGGCGGAACGAGTCGCAACGACGAATGCCGCGGCATCGCGCGCGAGGGACAGTTTGGTGATTTGCGACTCGATTTCGGCGATGCGTGGTTCGGGCAGCTCGCGCAAGCTGGCGTCGAAGCGAGCGGCGCTCAGATACAATGCTTCGGCTTCGTCGAACTGCTGACTGGCGATCATCGCGTCGACGCTTTCCAGCAATTGTTCCCGCGGCAAGACCGGCAGGACGATTTTCCATTCAAGGTCGTTCAGTTCGTCAAATGTAAACGACTTCTCCATCGCGGCATAAAATGGATTCTCCGGCACGGCGCGAACCTGCAATCGTTCGTCGCCAGCAAGGTCCAGGTTGGTACTGCCGGACAACCTGATCGTCTCCTCCGCGTCGCCGGCGTCACCGCGTTGAATGCGGATTTCGCCCGTGACTTCGGACGGTGCGAGCGTCAACACCCAGGACTTCCGGACGATGGTTTCGCCCAGCGGTGCGGGCGCGGGGTTGGCGTCTGGCGTCGGAGGAATCCGAAACCACCCGAACGGGTCGATGGCAAGAACCCCAACGAGCAAGAGCAGACCCGTCAACGCGCCGACGACCGGAACGGCCCATCGGAAACGTCCCGACGCCGACGAAGGCTCGTGGCAGTTTCGCAATGCCGCGGCAAATTCGCGGCACGATCCGTACCGATCACGTGAGTCTGACGAGGTGGCCTTTTTGAGAATTGCCCGTTCCGCCGGTTCCACGTCGGGAAAACTGAGAAGTCCTTCCCGGTGAATGGTAATCAGTTCACTGAGCGAGACGTCGGCTTCATAGGGCAGACTGTTGGTTCGCAATTGGTACCAGGAAACGGCGAGGGAATACTGG
>JBGTFW010000113.1:0-11773 GCA_041747075.1 Pirellulaceae bacterium | reverse complement strand
TTCGATTCCAATCCGACGTGGAACCAGATCAAGATTACCTCCGGCAAGATGTATTCGTGGGACGAATCGAGCACGTACATCCAGGAACCTCCCTTCCTGGGCGATCTGACCGCCGAAGTCCCGTCCATCCAGCCGATCCTCGGTGCGCGCTGCCTGGCCCTGCTCGGCGATTCCGTCACGACCGACCACATTTCGCCCGCCGGATCGATCGCAAAGGAAAGCCCCGCCGGGCGTTATCTGGTCAATCAGGGGGTAGAGCCTCGGGAATTCAACAGCTATGGCTCGCGCCGCGGCAACGACCGCGTGATGGTCCGCGGCACGTTTGCGAATATTCGGATTCGCAACCAGTTAGTGCCGGAAACCGAAGGGGGCGTGACACGACACTTCCCCGACGATGACGTTATCTCGATTTATGACGCCGCCATGATGTATCGCGTGGAAGAAACTCCGCTGGTCGTCCTGGCCGGGACCGAATACGGGACGGGCAGCAGTCGCGACTGGGCGGCCAAGGGAACGTTTCAACTGGGAATTCGCGCCGTGATCGTGGCCAGCTACGAGCGAATCCATCGCAGCAACCTCGTGGGAATGGGTGTCCTGCCGTTGCAATTCCCCGATGGGCAAAGTTGGCAGTCCCTTGGACTCGATGGGACCGAATCTTTCGATTTTCCAGACCTTTCCGATTCGCTGGCACCCCGGTCCCAATTGGCGGTTGTCGCCCGGCATCCAAAGGGCGGCGTCACGGAATTCAGGGTCGTCGTCAGGATTGATACTCCGATTGAAATCGAGTATTACCGGCACGGCGGCATTCTTCAAAAAGTTGTCCGCGATATGCTTTAGTCCCTCGATTGCCGTTTCATTTTTGACGATCCGGGCCGATTGAGCGGGCCGGAAATTCCGGATGTGACAGAATTCCAGGGACGTTTCCCGTTTTTTTGGGGCTGTTAATTGCTAAAATCGACGGACGGTTGCGGTTTCACAAGGTCGCGAGACGACAATTGGATAATTACCGGTGATCCTGGCGACGGAAATCAACGTTTTTGTTTCGGGTTTGCCTTCCGTTTGTGCCCGCCTGATTTACCCCAACGCCATTGCAAATTGTTAGACATGGCAGATTTGCTTCGCGAGATTGACAATGACCCCGAAGCTACGCGGTCGCGTCGAGCGAGGGGTCCCGTGATTTTTTGCAAGAACTGTAATCGCAAGGACGTCCATTTCCTTTCGATTGAGCCCCCCCTGTGGGCATTTTGCGTCAAGATACTAAGCTTCGGCACGATCGGAGTTTTTGGGGCTTATCGGTGCGTTTGTTGCAAGCGAAAGCGCATTGGCCGCTTCGATTTTTTTCGGGGGCCGCGAAAGCGCGACCGAAGCGAGTACGGTCGCCGCTCGTTTGATTCGATGGACGACGGACACCGAAGCTGGAAAGGCGCTCAGCGCCGCGCGGCCTTGAAGAAGTTCTTTTACCGAATGATTCCGCGCTTCAAAAAGAAAAAGCGTCGTCACGGAAGCAGGTCCCGCGGCCGACGCCCGGATTTGCGATAGGTTCCCATGAGCGCCAGGATTCTTATGGTCGCCCTCGGCGGATCAGCGGGCGCGGTGTTTCGCTTTCTGATTTCCCAGCCAACGTCTTCGCCAATCTCTTCGGTTCGATAGCCGCCTGCGCCTTCGGCATGTGAATCGCATCCCGCCCATTGCAGGCCGTTCTTCGTGGGCCGAACTGCCAGTTCGGCACGTCCGGTTTGAAAAAAGGGCACTCGATCGCGAACTGCCAGTTCGCGCTACAGGGGGAGGGAAGACTGGGGGAGGGAAGACCTGGGGGTGGGAACAATTGAGACAATTGTTCTACATTGAGAGTCCAACGGTTCGTACTCTCGAAAAACGCAAATCCGGAATCCGGAATTGAATGTGACTTCAACATTGAATCTGTTACTGTCTTATCCGGTCAATGATGAACAGGTACAGAGGATTGCGCGGGCCGTGCCCCAGCTCGAAATCATTCGGGCGGAACAGGACGAACTGGCTGGACAATTGTCCGAATGCGACTTGTTCTGCGGCCATATCAAGACGCCGGTGGACTGGGAATTCGTTGTCAATCAGGGCCGCTTGCGGTGGATTCAGTCGTCAGCGGCGGGAATCGATCACTGTCTGACGCCGCCCGTGATTCAGTCGGATATCGTTGTCTCGAGTTGCTCAGGACTTTTTCGGGACTCGGTTGCCGAACAGGCAATGGCGTTGTTGTATGGTGTCGTGCGAAGTCTTCCGCTTTCGTTTCGCGCCCGCGCGCGTCGCGACTTTTCGCGCCATCCAACCGGTGACTTGCACGGGCGGACGGTGGGAATCGTTGGCTTTGGAGGGAACGGCCAGCGCATCGCCGAAGTCCTCAAACCCGTTGCCGGGCGAATTGTCGCCACCGATCGAGTGGCCGGGCTTTGGCGTGATGAGCCTGGCATCCCCGCAATCGACCAACTGTGGCCCGCCAGCGAACTGGAGCGACTGTTGAACGAAAGCGACGTCGTGATCGCGACGGCTCCGCTGGATGCGACGACGACCGGCATGTTCGGTCACCGCGAATTTTCGCGAATGCCGCGCGGTTCGTGGTTTATCAACGTTGGACGCGGCGGCCTGGTTGATGAAGTCGCTTTGGTCGATGCGCTGGACGAGGGACAGCTCGCCGGTGCGGGACTCGACGTCACGGCGATCGAACCGTTGCCGCCGGAAAGTCGATTGTGGGACCATCCACAAGTCATATTGACCCCGCACGTCGGAGCCCAATCGGCGGGGCGCTACCAGTTCGTTACCGATTTGTTATGCGACAACCTGCGGCGATTTGTGCGGGGAGAACGTTTGCTGAATCGGGTCGACAAGCGACTGGGATTTCCATTGCCAGCGGATCGCCCAAGGGTTGTTCGCTGAGTGTCTGTCCGGCTATCGGAAATCCGTGAGCCGCCAGGCGCTCGCCGCGGATGTGCTGTGTGGGGACCGAAGGCCGCGGCCTCGTCAATGGTTTTCGGCAGGCGGACTTTTCGCTATCCTTTCAGTATGACGAGATCACGTTTGAATCCAGAACGCCCATGATCGATTCCATCGCGCCAAGGCTGGCGGACTACATTCGCGAAATCCCGGACTTCCCCAAGCCCGGAATCAGGTTCAAGGACATTACTCCGCTGCTTGCCGCGGCGGAACCGTTTCGATGGTCCATTGAGCAAATGGCCGATCACTTTCGTGACCAGAACGTGGAACTGGTGATCGCGGCGGAGGCGCGAGGGTTCATCTTTGCGACGCCGCTGGCGATGGCACTGGGCGTGGGATTTGTTCCAGTTCGCAAGCCCGGGAAACTTCCGTACCAGCGCCACTCACACACCTACGATCTTGAGTACGGAACCGACACGCTGGAAATGCACGTCGACGGCATCGCGGCGGGTCAGCGCGTCCTGATTGTCGACGATTTGCTGGCCACCGGAGGGACGGTCAGTGCCTGTTGCGAGATGGTCGAGCGTTGCGAGGCCGAAGTTTGCGGATGCGCGTTTTTGATCGAGTTGAAGTTTCTTCACGGTGCGCGGCGGCTCGCGCCCCGGCCCGTTTTCAGCCTCATCCAGTACGACGAATGAGTGAGCCGGATTTCTCGCCGGCCCACGTCGGTCAATTGCTTTCACAAGCCGCCCGGCAATGGCCCAATCATCCGGCGGTCGCCGAGCCGGTGCGTTCTGGCTGGCGACACGTCACGTTCGCGGAACTGGAGCATGACAGCAACACCCTGGGCCGCCGACTTGTCGAGCATGGGGTGGGGCGCGGCCTCCGCATGGGCCTCTTCGTGCCGCCGGGCATCCGCTTTGTTTCGCTCGTCTTTGCGTTGTTCAAATCGGGTGCGACGGTCATTTTCATTGATCCGGGTCTGGGACCGAAAGGATTGATGAATTGCCTTTCGCATGCCGACCCGCACGGCATGGTGGCAATCGCCAAGGCGCACCTGCTTCGCCGAATTTACCGTCACCGATTTCCCAACTCGCGACTGAATTTCGTCAGTGGGCGACGCTGGTGGCCCGGCTGTGTCAGTCTGGACGTTGCGGGCCAGGCGAACGGCCCCGACGAATCGATCACGGATTCCTGCTTCCCGCCGTTGCGGCTCAACGACGACGCGGCGATTATTTTTACGTCGGGAAGCACCGGTCCGGCCAAGGGTGTTTGCTACACGCACGGGAATTTTGTCGCACAAGCGCGGGAAATTCGCGACTGGTTCGGGATCGAGCCAGGCGGTGCCGACGTTTCGGGGTTTCCGCTTTTTGCGCTGTTCAACGTGGCGATGGGCGTGACAACCATCTTCCCGGAAATGGATTTCGCACGGCCCGCGAAAGTGAATCCAGAGAAATTTTTCGCGGCAGCCAGCCGCTTCAACGCCAATCAGTCGTTTGGTTCGCCGGCGTTGTGGAATGCCGTTAGCCGGTGGGCCGAAAGCAATTCCCGGCAACTTGCCTCGATGCGCCGAGTCATGTCGGCGGGTGCTCCAGTCCCGTCCCATGTGCTGCAACGGATTCGCAAGACGATTGCCGACGGCGGCGAAGCGTACACGCCGTACGGTGCGACGGAAGCCCTGCCCGTCTCGTGCACTTCCGCGTCAATCGTACTGGGCGAGACTGCGCAAAGGACGGCCCTCGGAGCGGGAGTCTGCGTCGGGCCTCGATTTCGCCAGATTGAATGGCGGGTTGTCGAGATTGACGACGGCCCGCTTCCGCGTCTTGAAGACGCCCGACCCGTTTCCCGCGGCGTCATTGGTGAACTGATTGTGCGCGGACTGGTCGTGACCCGCGGCTACTGGATGAATCCGCAAGCGGACTTGCTGGCAAAAATTGCCGACGGCGATTCGTTCTGGCATCGAATGGGAGACGTTGGTTATTTGGACGAGCATGATCGCTTCTGGTTTTGCGGGCGAAAGAGCCATCGCGTGATTACCTTGCAAGGCACCTTGTTCACGGTTCCCTGCGAGTCGATCATTAATACTCACCCGGCCATTTATCGCAGCGCGCTGGTCGGAGCCGGTCCGCCCGGCGAACAAACTCCGGCGATTGTCGCCGAACCGTGGCCCGAACACTGGCCGTCCGCGCGACGGCGACGGGAACGATTGATTGATGAACTGCGGGAGCTTGCGCGGCGGCATGAAATGACCGCTTCGCTTGGGCACTTTTTCCTGCAACGCCATTTACCCGTCGATTCACGCCATAACTCGAAAATCTTCCGCGAGCGACTTCGCCCGATGGTGGCCCGGCACATTGCGAAACAGGCATTTTGACTTGCCGGACGGGTCGCTGAGAAATAAAACTGTTTGCGGAGCAGCCCGTCCGGAAAATGTTGGTCCGGCTTGCCACGATAACTTCAAGGAGTGCTGGAATGCGTTGTCAAGTGAACCGATTGACTTGCCTGGTGATTTGCATTGCGTCGTTTTGCTGGTGTCACGCGACGATCGCTCAGCCGCCCGGTGTTGCGCCTCCAACATCGCCTTCGTCGAATCCGGCCCACCCGTCGACATTGACTTCCGACGAGTCGATCAACGTCGGTGTGTACGAAAACAGCAATCGAAGCGTCGTGAATATTCAGACGGAATACGCCGGGTACGATCCGTTCTACCGTCCCGTGACCGGTGAGGGTTCCGGCAGCGGCTGGGTCTACGACAAGGAAGGCCATATTGTGACCAATTACCACGTGATCGAGGAGAGCGACCGCGTCCGCGTGACATTGTTCGATGGTGAGTCGGTCGCTGCGCGCGTTGTCGGCGTTGACCCGCAAAATGATATCGCGGTCCTTCGCGTCGACGCGCCGCAAGGATCGCTTCTGCCGCTGACTCTTGGCGATTCAACGAACTTGCGGGTCGGCCAAAAGGCGCTCGCAATTGGCAACCCGTTCGGACTTGAACGGACGCTGACGGTGGGAATCGTTTCCAGCCTGAACCGGACGCTTGAGTCCAAATCGGCGCGCGGACGGATGATCAAGTCCGTGATCCAGGTCGATGCGGCCCTCAATCAGGGTAATTCAGGTGGTCCGCTCTTCGATAGTTCCGGCAATCTGATTGGCATGAACACCGCCATCGCCAGCGCCAATCAAATGGTCGCACAGAATAGCGGCGTCGGATTCGCGATTCCCGTCAATACCATTCGTCGCGTCGTCCCCGAACTGATCGAAAACGGACGGGTCGTTCGTCCCACTTCGGGGATTTACAATGTCACCTCGACGCGGCGCGGCATGATGATCGTACTTGTGGAGCCGAACGGTCCTGCCGAAAAAGCCGGATTGCGCGGGGCCTACTCGGTCGAACTGCGCCGCGTTGGCGACCGGATCGTTGTTTCCCGCGTCCTGCAGAACGAGACGCCGGGGGACATTGTCAAGGCCGTCAACGGTGTCGCGGTCGATTCGTGGGACGGTCTGCTTGACGAAGTGGAAAAGCACCAGCCAGGCGATACGGTCAAATTTACGATTGAGCGCGACCGGCGCGAGATGAACGTCAATGTCACGCTCAAAACCGACAGCTAGTTGGACAGCGCCATGTTCGACGTTGCCACGCTTGCCAACGCGTGGATATTTGTTAGCGAAACGGAATACCCGCCGTTTGGCAACGGGAGCTACAAACACCGCGATTCACACTACTTCACTGACAACCGTACGCTGTCCAGCCAGGCGCTTTCATGAATATGGAAAAGGACTTGTCGGTTATCCTCGCGGCGGCGGGACAAAGCAAACGGTACGCGGACAAGCACCAGAAGAAACCTTTTGCGCGACTCGATCAGAAAGCGGTCTGGCTCCATTCGGCGGAACGATTTCTCAGCCGCGACGATGTCGGCCAGTTGATCATTGTCATCGCCGGTGAGGATCATGAGGACTTCATGTCGCGGTTTGGCGCGAATGTCGCGATCCTTGGAATCGACGTCGTTCATGGCGGCGCGGAGCGGGCCGATTCCATCGAGAAGGGCCTTCAAAAAGTCAGCCCTGAATCGAAGTTTGTCCTGGTCCACGACGCCGCGCGGCCTTGCGTCACCCGTGAGGACATTGACGCGGTCGTTGTGGCGGGACGAAAACATGGTGCCGCGATACTTGGCACGCCGGTGACAAACACGCTCAAGTCGGTCGTTGACGGCGTCGTGAGCGAAACCGTGTCGCGGGAGGGGAAATGGCTTGCCCAGACGCCCCAGGTCTTTCGACGCGATTGGCTGGAGGAGGGTTTTCGAGCCCGTTCGGGGCGGCCGCCAACCGACGAATCGGAATTGATTGAGCGGACGGGTCGCCGCGTTCACGTCGTCGAGGGGTCGCCGCTGAACATCAAGATCACGCGGCGTGGCGACCTGAAACTGGCCGCGGCGATTCTCAAGGCGCTGCCCGGTCCGCGGCTTGACATGCCATTTCACCCGTTTTCCTCGTAATGACTGCCAGACCACGTGGGGCAAGCTTCCAGCTTGCCGGGTTACACGTGGGGCAAGCTGCCAGCTTGCCGGGTTACACGTGGGGCAAGCTGCCAGCTTGCCGGGTTACACGTGGGGCAAGCTGCCAGCTTCGGCCCAGCTAAGTTGAAAAGCTGATTCCCTGGGCAAGCGGGAGGTTGTTGGACCAGTTGATCGTGTTGGTCTGGCGCCGCATGTAGGCGCGCCACGAATCGGAGCCTGCCTCGCGCCCGCCGCCCGTTTCCTTTTCGCCGCCAAAGGCACCGCCGATTTCCGCTCCGCTTGTTCCAATATTGACGTTCGCGATGCCGCAGTCCGATCCAGACACGGAAAGGTATCGCTCGGCGGTCAGTAGACTGGTTGTGAAAATCGCGCTCGACAAGCCTTGAGAGACACTGTTCTGAATTTCGATCGCTTCGTCCAGCGACTCGTAATTCATCACGTAGAGAATCGGGGCAAAGGTCTCCTTGCGAACCTGATCGGATTGTGAAAACATCCGAATGATCGTTGGCTCGACGTAGTTGCCTGGCCGGTCGTTGAGGACGTGGCCTCCAAAAAGAATCTGTCCCCCCTCGGCGATCGCTGCACCCACGGCCTCCGTCATTCGACTCACGGCGTCCGGGGTTACGAGTGGTCCCATCAACGTTCCCGGTTCCAGCGGGTTGCCGATTTTGACTTGCCCGTAACTTCGCACGACGCGATCGAGCAGCTCGTCAAAAATCGCGTTGTGGACGAGCAGGCGCCTTGTCGTCGTGCAACGTTGACCAGCGGTCCCAACTGCTCCAAAGACGATACCTCGGGTTGCCAGGTCGAGATCCGCGTCCGCCTCGACGATAATCGCGTTGTTTCCGCCGAGTTCGAGCAAGGACTTGCCCATCCGCCGTGCGATCCGTTCGCCCACTTGTTTTCCTGTTGCGCACGAGCCGGTAAAACTGACAAGCGGCAATCGCGTATCATCAATCAGACGCTGGCCGATCTCCTCATTCGTTCCAATCAACAGATTGAACACGCCTGGACAATCGTGATTAGCCATCACGCGGTTACACAAGTGCTGGACGGCGATCGCCGCAAGCGGCGTCAATGGAGAGGGTTTCCAGATCATCGTGTTACCGCAGACAGCAGCCAGCGCCGCGTTCCACGCCCACACGGCCACCGGAAAGTTGAACGCGCTGATAATGCCGACCGGTCCGATCGGATGCCACTGTTCGTACATGCGGTGACCCGGCCGTTCCGAATGCATCGTCGAGCCGCAAAGCTGTCTGGAAAGTCCCGTTGCAAATTCGCAGATATCGACCATCTCCTGAACCTCACCGATCCCCTCGGCGCGAATCTTGCCCATTTCAAGCGAGACCAGTTCGCCCAGCGGTTCCAGATTCTCGCGGAGCAGGTTCCCCAAGTCGCGGATCACGTGGCCGCGGGCTGGCGCGGGGCGTTCTCGCCAGGCAGTAAATGCTTTCTCGCTGTTTGCAACGACTTGTTCGTACTCGTATCGAGATGCCGTCGTCACGGCCGCGATCCGTTTGTTGTCGTGAGGCGAACGGGAAACCAGTTCATTGCCGGATTCGCTGGTAATCCACTGATCGCGGCCGGAACAAGCCCCCGGATTGAGTGGTTCTATGCCCGTGAGACCGAGGAGTGTGTCGGGTGCGACGGAATGCATGGCTGAATTTCCAGGTTGAGAGGAATGCGCGAGGCGTCGACAGGGTATTATATGGCTCTTGCGAGAGCTTGTCGTTGCGTCGTCGAATACAGGCTCGACGCGCCAGCGAGAGAACTTGCTGCAAGTCGTTCGCCCGCGGCTAGCGCCGGCGGTTTACCGGGGACGGCCGACGCGACGGCCGACGTGAACGCGAGAGAACCTGCTGCGAAGCGACAACAGACAACAGGTGCCCTTCCCGCAAACTCGACCTGGACGATGAATTCCGAAAAACAAGTTAACAGGGATTCCCCGGACCAATCCAGAATCATTCGTGAACTCACCGCGCTGGAGGCGGATTTTCGCGGCGAAATCGCGCTTGACGAACTGACGCGACGTGCGTTTGCCACCGATGCCTCCGTCTATCAGCGCCTCCCTGCCGCGGTCGCATTTCCGCGAACAGCGGACGACATCGGAAAACTGATTCGCGCCGCGCGCCGCGCAAAAACCGGCCTGATTCCACGCGCGGCCGGAACGTCGCTTGCCGGTCAGGTCGTCGGCGAAGGGATCGTCGTCGACGTCTCGCGATTCATGGATCGAGTCGTTGAAATCGACTCAGCGCAGCGGGTGGCGCGCGTCGAGCCGGGCGTTATTCGCGACGAACTCAATCGGCAGCTTGCCGGTCACGGACTTTTTTTTGCTCCCGAAACGGCGACTTCGAATCGGGCGACTCTCGGCGGAATGCTCGGTAACAATTCGTGCGGCGCGAACTCGATTGTTTTCGGCGCAACGGGCGATCACGTGCGGTCGGTGCGCGGCTGGCTGGCTGATGGATCGTTCGCGGAATTCGGGATCGGGTTGAACCGCGACCCGCCACTTGCGGTTCAACAAATCGTCGGGGAAATGACTCGCTTGCTGGGGAGTCCCGAAAACCAGCGATTGATCCGCGAGAATTTCCCGCGACCGGCCGTGACGCGACGAAATACGGGCTACGCGCTGGACCGGCTGCTGGACTGTGATCCATTTCAACCTGGTGGCCCGCCACTGAACTGGTGCCGCCTGATCGCCGGTTCGGAAGGGACACTGTTTTTCGTGACAGAAATAACCGTGGTGTTAAGCGAATTGCCTGGAAAGGCGCGAGGGCTGTATTGCCCGCACTTTCGCCATGTCGCGGAGGCGTTGCAGGCGACCCCCATTGTCATGCGGCATTCGGTTTACAACTGCGAACTCGTCGATCGGCTGGTTCTGGAGGGAGCGGCGCGAAACACCGAATTGCGTCCGCATCTCGAATATTTTCGCGACGATCCCGCCGCCGTCCTGCTGATTGAAGTGCGCGGAGCAACGACGATGGCGGTAAAACAACAAGTCGCATCGATTCAGGCCGACCTTGAATCGACCGGCGTGGGCTTTCACCATCCGCTGTGGCTTGATGACGAGATCGCGCGCATCCACGAGATTCGCGAGGCGGGGCTTGGCATTATCGCCAACACGGCGGGTGACGAAAAACCCGTGACAGTCATTGAGGATGCGGCGGTCGCCCCGCAAGACCTAGCCGACTATGTTCACGACGTCGGGCAGTTGCTACGAACCCGCTACGGAGCGGAATGCGTTTATTACGGGCACGCTGGCGCGGGAGAACTGCACTTGCGTCCCCTCCTCGATTTGAAGTCTCCCGAAGGCGTCGCGCGGTTTCGCCAGATTGCATGGGATGTCGCCGACGTTGTCAAGCGGTATCGTGGATCGCTGAGCGGCGAACATGGTGATGGTCGCCTTCGTGGCGAGTTGCTGCCGAAGATGCTTGGCGAGCCGTGTTACGAATTGTTGCGGGAGGTGAAGCACATCTGGGACCCCGACAATATCTTCAATCCGGGAAAGATCGTCGACGCGCCATCAATGACGGATGATCTTCGCGATCGACCGGCGAGGACCGGGGAGGTGACAACAGTTTTCGACTTCTCCTCACAGGGCGGATTGCTCGGTGCGGCCGAAAAGTGCAGTGGCGTGGGCGCTTGTCGAAAAACGCATCATGCTGGCGGCGTGATGTGCCCCAGTTACATGGCAACGCGAAACGAACTGGATACGACACGGGCACGGGCCAACGTGCTGCGTCAAGTCCTCACGAACTCAACCAGTCCGACACGGCTGGCCGACCGTCAGTTGCGGGACGTGATGGACCTGTGCATTGCCTGCAAGGGCTGTCGGGGCGAATGTCCCTCGAATGTCGATGTGGCGAGGATGAAGGCGGAATTTCTTCAGGCGTGGCATGACGCTCATGGAGTTCCGCTGCGAAGCCGCATTTTCTCCAACATCGATCGCATTAACAATTGGATAGCACCATTCGCGCCCCTGTACAACGCGGCATGGCATGTCCCGCTGGTTGGTCGGATGCTCAAGCGGTTCGCGGGAATGCATCCCTCTCGGTCCATGCCGCCCCTCCATCGCACGAGTCTCCGCGCGTGGTTCCGTCGCCGCAAGGCCGCTATGTCTTGCTCCCCCCCGGTCGGCAAAGTGATGTTTTTTTGCGACGAGTTCACCAACCGGTTCGACGTGCCGGCAGGAGTCGCCGCCATCGAATTGCTTGAGGCGATGGGCTATGAGGTCGCAATGCCAGGTCATGGGGAAAGCGGTCGGGCGGCGATCGCCACGGGACAACTTCGCAAGGCACGATCGATTGTCGCGCGGAACATCGACGCGCTGTCGCAAGCACTGGTGTCGTTTG
>JBGTFW010000112.1:0-2230 GCA_041747075.1 Pirellulaceae bacterium | reverse complement strand
GCCGAACTGGAGAGCCTTGTTCAACAACATCCTGACAATGCCGGCCTGCTGTTTGAGCTGGCCGAGTTGACGATTCAGGTGCCGGCTCGTATCGCGGCGACACCGGCCGCGTGGGAAGCGCAACTGGCGGCGATCGAAGGGTCCGATGGACCGTACTCCCGCACTTTGCGAATCTTTCGCGACCTCAAGGCGCTGGAACAGATCGAGAATCCCAGGGAACGCGAGGCACAATTGCGCCGGGCCAGTGCGGCGTGTCGGGACGTGGTTTCCATGCGGCCGAATTGGCCCGCCATTCACGCGCTGGCGGGTTCGCTTTCCGCAATGCAGGCGGCCCACGCCATCGATCAGGCTCGCGCACAGAAACAGCCGGTACCCCTGCGGGCAACCGAACAAATCGCCAACGCGAAACGGTCGCTGCGCCGTGCCGTGGAACTGGGCGAACGGCGGCGGATGGTGCTGTTGCAACTGGTTGATCTGGAGACCGATCCAGCGGCGATTCGTTCAGTCCTTTCGTTGCTGGACCCCCAAACCGTTGCCGCCGATGCGCGGCTGTCGAACCTTCAGACAGCCATGCTGGTGGCCAACAATGATCTGGAAAACGCGCGGCAGTTTGCCGAAGAGGCGACCACGCGCCGGCCGTCGGATGTGATGGCATGGCTGAATCTCGCGCGCATCGACCTGTCCGCCGGTGCGCTCGAGGAGGCGGGAGAATCGGTGGCCCGCGCCCAATCCCTTGCAATGGACAGTGACAATCCGCAACAGGTCATGCTCGACGTTTTCCGGTTGTATGCCACGGCTGGCCAGTTCCTGCCGGCGGGCGAATCGGCCGAGGCATGGACCGACAAGGCCCGTGAGCTATTGCCCGAAGTGCTCAACCTGACCGACGAATCCGGGCGTTCGGTTCTCCAGGCAACCATGCTGCGAATGCTCGACGATCCCCAGGCGTCCGAGTACTTCCGCACGGCTGAAAAGGATAACCCCAACGATCCCAAGGTGCTGGAAGCGTCGCTGGAGTATTTTGTTTCGCAGAGAATAACGATGCCTGGTGCCATCGATGAGGCGATTCGGCTTGCTGGCCGACTGGTCGAGCTGGATTCCGGCAACTCGCGCTACCGTTATCAACTGGCCAATTTGCTGGCGACCCGGGGTGCCGGCGATGACTGGAGCGAGGTGGCGCGAATCCTTGAGCGCGAGCCTGCCGGGACCGCCGCCTCCCTTGAAAGCCAGCGTTTGTACGCCGTGCTGCTGTTCATGCGACGCGGTGTCACCAACAGCGAACGGATCGCCAACCTCGAGAAGGCTTTTGAAATTGTCAGCACCGGCGATTCCGCTGGCGACCTCGTACTGGCCGGGCAAATCCTCCACGCGTGGGCCGAGCTGCTCGGCGATATGGGCGATCCGGAATCGCGCGAGGAAAAGCTGGAGGAAGCCAATCGCCGGTTTGTCCGGGCAGGCGAGGCGGCGCAGGTCAGTTTCAATGAACTGTACGCCATCGCCGACTGGTTCATTGCCCGCGAGCAATGGGACACCGCCGACACCTTCATTCGGAAACTTCGCGACCTTGCCGGTGAGTCGCTGCGCAACCAGGCACCAGTGATCGACCTCGAGGCGCGGCTGATGCACAAGCGGGGCACCGACGATGCCGCAACCATCATCAAACTCGTGGAAGAGTTCGGTCGCGCGGTCGATGACAACCGTCGCACCATGACGAACCCCGTTCGTGCCCTGCTTTATCAGCAGGTTGCCACGACGCTTGACTCCATCGAAGCGCCCGCCGAGTCAATCGCGTGGCGCGAAAAGGCCGCGAAACTCTCCCCTGAACACCTGATGCAACTGGCGCGGGAGTTGGCCCAAAACGGTGAGAAAGACAGGGCCGTGGAAATTTGCGTAAACGGCTTTGAGGAATTCAAGGACCCCGGATTCTCCATAGTCCTGGCGAATATGCTGATCTCCGGTGATAGCGACCCCGGACATTTCGACTCGGCGCAAGGGGTGTTCGACGAAGCGTTAAAAAGGTTCCCGGAAAACGTCGTGGTCCTGACCAGTATCGCCAATGTGCGAATTGCCGGCGAGGACCGAATTGAGGACGCGATCGCACTGTATGAGCGGGGATTGAAGCTGGATCCGGACAACGTATTGCTGCTGAACAACCTCGCCACGGCCTGTGCGGAAATCCCGGAAATGCTGCCACGCGCCCTTGAGGTGATCGAGGGAGCGATCGCCAAACACG
>JBGTFW010000111.1:0-4915 GCA_041747075.1 Pirellulaceae bacterium | reverse complement strand
GCGCGGCGCGTCCAGATTCGTCGTTCGCTCATGTTGCTGGCGGCGTTGTGGAGTGTCGCGGGTCTTGCGGGCCTTGCGTTGTGGTGGCTCAAGCTTTCGGTTGGCTGGTACTCGCTCGTCGGTTTGATCGCGCTTCTCGTTCTGACCGCGTTGACGACGATCGTTGCCCTGTGGTTTGGATTGAGGGACGACCCGGACTTTCGCCGTACAGTTCGCAAGATCGAAGGCCGCTATCCCGAACTCGACTCGGCACTCGTCACGGCCGTCGAACAACGCCAGGTGCGATCCTCCGCGCCGCTGGGCTATTTGCAAACGGAAGTAGTCCGCCGCGCGGTCTATCATGGATATCAACACGCATGGGACCGCGTTGTGCCAAGGTGGCATCTCTTGCTGGCGGGCGTCCTCGTTGCTGGCAGCCTCGTCCTCCTCGTCGCGTCGATTGGCGGCCAGTTGTTTTCCGCCGCCGCGGGCATTGATCCGGGACGCGCGATGTCGGCGGTCACCGGAATGTTCGACGGAGCTGGCGACGATTTCGTCATTGAACCCGGCGATGTGGAAATCGAGCGCGGAACGAGTTTGCTGGTGCTTGCACGGTTTGGTTCGGCGAACGTTCCCGGTCGCGCGGAACTGGTTTTCCTCAACGAATCAGGCGGTCAGCAAATCTTGGAAATGCCGCGCAGCCTGCAGGACCCCGTGTTCGCCGCGCGAATTCCCCAGGTCGGTGAACCGATCCAGTATCACGTACAATTTGATGAATCCCGATCACGCACGTACAAGGTCACTGTCTTTGATTTTCCGCACCTGGAGCGCGCCGACGCGACGATCCATCCGCCCGAATCGACGGGAGGCGAGGCCCGGACGATCGAGGATGTGCGGCGTGTTTCCGCCATGCAAACGAGCCGACTCGAACTGGTAATGCGCGTCAACAAGCCGCTTGCCGCGGCCCGCCTCGTCGCCGACGACGGACGCCGGATGGAACTTGTCGGCGACGACTCCGACCCGCTCCTCTGGCGTTTCGACATGACGCTGGTCCAGTCGGAACGCCTCGAGCTGAAGCTGGTCGACCGCGAGGAACGCGAAAACAAGACTCCGCCGGTTTTCCTGATCAATGTGCTCGACAACCAGCGACCGAAAATCGAAATCGAGAATCCCGCCGGGGACATCGAAGTCTCCCCGCTTGAGGAAATCGATATTGCCGCAAACGCGTGGGATGACGCCGGAATTCGCCGCGCCGGCCTGACTTGGACCGCCAACGACGGCCAGTCCCGCGAAATTACTCTGCTCGAATCGGTCGCGAGCGGGACCAAACATCCGATGACGCATCAGCTCGCGCTCGAGGAACTTGCGGCCCAACCCGACGACCTGCTTACGTTCTACCTGTGGGCCGAGGACGCCGGACCGGACGGAAGCCCGCGCCGTACCAACGGTGATCTGGTTTTTGTCGAAGTGCGGCCTTTCGAGGAAATCTTTCGCCAAGGGGAAGCGCCTCCGGATGGTGCCAATCCCGCCGGCGGCCAACAAAGGGGTGGCGGCGGTGCGGGTCAGGCCGATCAGCTTGCCGAGCTTCAAAAGCAGGTTATTAACGCAACCTGGAATCTGATTCGGCGCGACCAGACAGCCGAATCGGACTCCGCGTTTGCCGAAGACGTTCAAACCGTTTCCCGGTCGCAGGCGGCGATTCTCCGTCAGCTTGAGACGCTTCTTGAAGAGGTTTCCGACGAAGCGATGCGTCAAACGGGTGGCGCGGCGGCTGTACCGATGAAGGCAACGATCGAGCACCTCGAATCAGCGAGACGTCGACAGGACGCTGAACCCCTCCAGCAAGCCGTCACCACGGCGCAGTTAGCTTTTGCGATGTTGCTCCGTTTGCGACAACGTGAACACGAAGTCGTCCGGAACCGGCAGCAACCGTCCGGCGGCGGACAGCCCAATTCGCGCTCGCAGCGCCAGCTCGAGCAATTACAACTCGAAAACGACGAAAACCGTTACCAGACCGAGCAACAGGCGCGCGACGCGACCGAGGCGGAAGAAAGCCGCGAAGACCGCCAGATTCTCAGCCGGCTCCGCGAACTCGCTCGTCGCCAGAACGATTTGAACCAGCGAATGCGCGAACTGCAATCCGCGCTCGAAGCCGCGGAAACCGACGAAGAACAGCGCGACCTGACCGATCAACTCAAGCGGCTGCAGGACGAACAGGAGCAAATCCTTCGCGACGCCGAAGAATTGCAACAACGCCTCAGCGAGCCGGACAACCAGTCGCGGATGAGCGATGAGGCGCGACAGCTCGACGAAGCCCGTGAAAACATCCAGCAGTCCGGCGAATCCCTGCAAAAGGGAGAGGTCTCAACCGCCGCCGCCGAAGGAACCCGCGCCCAGCGACAACTGCGCGACTTGCGCGACGAGTTTCAACAGCGGGCTTCCGGCCAGTTCGACGACCAGATTCAGCAACTTCGCAACGAGGTTCGCGACGTCCAGGCCGAACAGCAGGGAATTACCAGCGAACTGGAGGACCAGTCCGACGAAGCGGTGCCTCACAAGTCGCTTTCCGGTGCCGGGCGGGATGATTTGTCTCGCCGACTTGAGCGACAACGCGATCGCGTTCGCTCGCTCGACGAGGAAATGCGAGAACTCGTTGTCGAGTCCGAGGAAGTCGAACCGATCATGGCCGAACGACTCTACGATACGTGGCGAGAGGCGCAACAGGAGCCGCCGGCTGAATTGCTCAACTGGGCCGCCGAAGCGCTCCAGCGCGGTTTCCTTGAAGATGCACGCGAGCAAAACGAGCAGGCCGGTGCCGCCATCGACCGGTTGCGCGAAGGGATCGATCGCGCCGCCGAAGCCGTCCTCGGCGATGAAACGGATGCCTTGCGCCGCGCCAGCCAGGAACTGCAACAACTTGCCGGTGAACTCAATCAGGAATCGCGGCGAGGAAGGGGTGAACCGGGTGATGCGAAGGACGAGGAGCGTGACAGTGAGACTGTTGAATCCGCCCCTGCGCCCGCTTCCGATGAATCAACGACCGGTGACAACCAGGCCAGTCCGCCGCGCGACGAAGATTCTGAACCAGGCGATCGTGGCACCCAGCCAGCAAGCGGCGGCGACGAGGATTCCGGAAGCAACGGCGAGCGAAACATCGCTGGCCCCCCGTCACTCGATGGCCGGGATCGCGAGGACCCGCGCGGCGGCTATGGGGCCGACCCGCAACTCAACTACGACCAGGCCAGCGACTCGTTGCAGCCGATTGCGGGCGACGACTGGATGGACTGGTCCGATCGGCTCCGCGATGTCGAGGAAATGGTCGCCGACCCGGACCTTCGCTCCGAGGCAACGCGGATTCGCGAGGAAGCGCGTACGATTCGCGGCGAGGTGCGCCGCCATTCCCGCCCGCCCAATTGGGACCTTGTGGAATTGAAACTGATCCGCCCGCTGATTGAATTGCAGGACCGCGTCCACGAGGAACTCCTCCGTCGTGGCGACAACAAGCTGCTTGTACCGCTCGACCGCGACCCGGTGCCGCCCGAATTTGAAGAGGGCGTGCGACAATACTATGAGCAACTGGGGCGCGGTCAGTGATCTTCCCGGATTTTTTCCATGCGACGGACTGGGCGCTGTCCGTCGCTCTCCTTGTCGGCCTGAGTTTGGTCGTCATGCTCTGGTCGTATACACGGGCGTCTGGACCGCGCCGCTGGCGGCTCGTCTGCGCCTTGTGCAAGGCGCTGGCGGTGGCGCTGTTGGGATCGTTCCTCCTTGAGCCGATGCGGGTGATCGAGATTCCCCGCACGGGAGCGAATCTTTTCCTTGTCCTCGCCGATTCCAGCCGCAGTCTCCAGGTCCGTGACGACGACGGCCGTCCGTCGCGTGAGGAACAATTGCGCAACGCCATCGTCAACAGGAAGAACTGGCAGGAACGACTTGACGAATCATTTGAGTTGCGCCGCTACACGTTCGACCGGCAACTCGATTCGAGCGAGTTCGCGATGTTTTCCGCCGAGGGAAACTCGACCGCCATCGCGCGCTCGCTGAACTCGATTGCCAGCCGGTTTCGCGGCCGCCCGATCGCGGGCATCATTGTTTTGACCGACGGGAATGACACGGACCCCGTCGACATCGATTTTGCAGGCTTGCCGTCCGTGTACCCGGTCGTTGTCGGGAGCGACCGCCTCGCGAACGATTTGAGCATTTCCCGCATTGCGGTCACCCAGACCAATTTCGAGGCCGCCCCCGTCACGATTAACGCCGACATTGAGGCAACCGGTTTTGACGGCCAGACTCTGACGGTCGAACTGATTAACGGTCAGGCAAACGTCGTCGCGAGCCAGTCGATCGTCAGCACCGGGCCCCAGGTTCTTCCGGTCCGGTTCCAGTTTCATCCGGAAAAGCCAGGCGTCAGCGATTTTCGGGTGCGCGTTCGCGGCGGCGACGGAAACCGTGACGGGTCGCGCGAAGCAACGCTGGCCAACAACGAGCGGAGCGTGGTGGTGGATCGCGCGCGGGGACCCTACCGTGTGCTTTACGTTTCCGGGCGTCCCAACTGGGAATTCAAGTTCCTTCGCCGCGCGTTGCAACTTGATGACGAGGTCGATCTCGTGGGCCTGATCCGGATCGCGCGGAAGGAGCCGAAGTTCACCTTTCGCAGCCGCCGCGACGAACGCACCAATCCGCTCTTTCGCGGTTTTGGAAACGAGGAGGACGAAGAGGCCCGCCAGTACAACGAACCCGTTCTGGTGCGAATGGGGACGCGCGACGCCGCCGAATTGCGCGAGGGTTTTCCATCGACCGCCGAAGAGCTGTTTCAGTACCAGGCGATTGTCCTGGATGACGTCGAGGCCGCCTTTTTTACGCAGGAACAAATGTCCCTCATCGAGGAATTCGTCAGCCGCCGCGGCGGGGGTTTTCTCATGCTCGGCGGACAGGA
>JBGTFW010000110.1:0-7252 GCA_041747075.1 Pirellulaceae bacterium | reverse complement strand
AGATGTCGCGCTTCCCAACCGCCGCCAGTCAGCATCTCCATCTCAGCCGATGTCCAGCCCCCCTCCGGTCCCACGCACACCCCCACCGACGCCGCGCCGCGCACGTCTTCGACCGTCAATGGCGACTGGCTTTCGGGTTGCAGAACAATGCACGACTCGAACATCGATCGCTGGACGAGGAAGTCCTCGATCCGCGTTGGTTCCTGGACCTGCATCAGTTGATTGCGTCCGCACTGCTTGCTCGCCTCGACGACATAACGCGAAAGCTTGCTGATTGCCGAACTGCCGGGTGTCACTGTCGAGCGACCCGTCACCAGAGGAACAAGCCGTGCAACCCCCAGCTCAGTCAGTTTCTCAACCAGAAACCTCGCCCGATCACCTCGTGGCAACGCGACGCCGAGAACAAGGTTGACCGCCAGCTCACGATCGACTCGCGCGACGAAGGTGATCCGCGCGCGGACCGTCTCTTTTGAAATTGCCGTGACCACCGCGCACGCCTCCTGGCCCTGACCGTCGAAGAGCCTGAGGGGAGCGCCCGACGAGACCCGCATCACGCGCAACAGGTGATGCGCCTCACTTCCACCGATCTCGACTTCGACCCCCTCGTCGGCAAGCTTTTGCAGAAAAAATCGCTCGGACACGGTTCCTCGGGCGCGATGGGATATGGCTCGAATCGTTGCTTCGCATACAATAGCCGCTGGCCCGGATCGGGTCCACACGTCGCAAGGTTGCGGCGCGGCTGCCGCGAAATCCGGAAAGAGGTCGTTTACATGTCGCTGGTCTATCGCTCAGGTCCCGAACCGGACGCCGTTGTCGTGGACCTGAAGGACCCGCGGATCGCCGCCGTGCTCGCCTGGTTATGGCCCGGTGCGGGTCATTTCTACCAGGGGCGTTTCGTGAAGGGTTTTATCTTCATGGTCTGCATTCTTGGCGTGTTTTTATACGGGATGGGAATTGGCCGGGGACGTCCGGTTTACGCTTCGCTCCGTCCGAACGACGTCCGCTGGCAGTTTTTTTTGCAAGTCGGTGTCGGCGGCCCCGCATTGTTCGCAGTAGCGCAGTCGATCAAGGTCAAGAACGACCGTCCGCCATTTTTTGTATTGTGTGAACGCTACCCGAAAGATTACGTCGATGCCGACGGCAAGCGGCGCGAGTTCGAGATCATTGAACCCGCCCAGCGAGCCGGCTACTCGGGAGAAACGATTCGCGACGGCCTGATGGCACCACCCAAGGCACCGGTAGAGCCGCAAGCCAACGACGTGCTCGGCATGTGGCACGCGGAGATGTTCTATTTTTACGACCTCGCCGTCCTGTTCACGATGGTCGCCGGCGCGCTCAACTTCCTGGCCGTTTACGACGCATGGGCCGGCCCCGCGATCGTGGTACGCCGCGACGACGAACCCGGCAAGGATTCCGGCTAAGCCGGAACGACAGACAACCTGACCGGCTAAAGCCGGAACGACAAGCTAATCCTTGGGAGTTCGCACGTGATGGTGATCGCAAATATCTGGTCCGCGCAAATCTGGTATGCTCTTCCCCTCGTTCTGGCGATTGGTCTGGTTTATGGTGCCACCCGTCATGAACATCTGCGGGAAATCGTCGTCCATTCGGCTCGCGCGATTGTCTGGCTCGTCCTTTTTCTCGTCGTCATTTTCGGACTGGTTTGGCTGGCGACCTCGCAGATGTAATCTGCCCGGCGGCTCGGAGCGGCTATCCGGCCGCGGCCATCGATCGACCGGAAGTGAACCGGGCGATCGGAGGCACGAGCGATGGCGTGGTGATTCGCGACATCGCCGAATCGACGATGCCCCGAATCAATTCGGTAAAGGGCATCCCGGTGAACGCGCCGATCATCGGCAAATCCGAATGGGTCGGGTGAAGTCCCGCCAGCGGATTCGCCTCGAGAAAATTGGGCTGGCCCCAGGCGTTGGAGCGCAAATCGACTCGTCCAGCGTCGCGGCAGCCAAGCGCCGTCCACGCCTGAAGCGCGATCTGCTCCGCCTGACGAACTTCCTCGTCCTCCGTCGGGCGAATAACGCGGTAGGTGCAAAGCTCTTCGGAGTATTCCTTGTTCGTGTAGGAATAGACTCCCTGTTCGGCGGTCGCGAGGAGCGTTACCTCCAGCGTTCCGAGGACCGTCGCCGTCGCACCCGTTCCGAGGATGCCGACGGTCAATTCTCGCCCCGGCAAGTACTCCTCGACGAGCACCGGCTGGCGAAACTCCGCGAGCAGGTCCTTGCAAACCCGTTTGAGTTGCGACGCGCTGTGGATGATGGATCGACCATTGATCCCCTTCCCGGTCCCTTCCGCAACGGGCTTGGCAAAGAGCGGGTAGCTGAGGGAATGCGCGTCGATCTGGTCCAAATGTTCCACAACCAGCGAGCGGGCCGTCGGCACGCCTGCCTCGGCGACGACGGCCTTGGTGAACCCCTTGTGAAGACAAACCGAGAGGACTGCCGGGTCGGAAAAGGTGTACGGAATTTCCCAGGCATCGAGGAGCGCGGGCACCTGCGCCTCGCGGCCCACCCCGTTGAGGCCCTCGCAAATATTGAACACGAGGTCCCAGCGGTCGCCCGCCACGAGCCGCTGGGTCAACTGCCAGACATTGCCGATCCGGTCGGTCGAATGCCCGAGCAATTGCAGGGCCGTGTCTATCGCCGCGATCGTATCGGGGCGGTCAAACTCGGCGGTTTCGGTTTCGCTGTATCCAGCCGCGATGTAGTCGTCTCGCAAATCGTAAGCAATTCCAACGTTCATGTTTTTTTAACGAATCCTGAAATGACAAATGGCAAATGGAAGAAGGTCGTCGAAAAGGGCCGGGAATTTGCCGCCGACCAGTGCCAGGCGCATTACGAGCGCAAGCGGCCGAACGGGCAAACGCCTGGCGGCATCATTGAGGACGATCCGCGTGAGCGAAAAATGCCGGCCGGAGCGGGAAACGCGGGAATTCAGGCCGCATCAACATGGATGCGGCGCGGAAAGGCCCGGATCGGGGAAGGCCGGGACAAGGGCAGCGCCGGGGCCATTTGAGAAGGCTCCTTGTCGCGCTGCCGCGCGAATCCGGAGGGTCCTCGGACGCGCTGTTTCCGCTCGATTCTTCGACGTTGGAATTATCCATCGCGAACCACTCCTTCCAGGAACAGTTCAGGACATCCGGGCTGTGGCCGCACCTGACATGGCTCTGTGCCACGACGAGGGACGAACAGACGGATCGACCGGGCTGACGCTGCCCGCAACGTGTCGATCGCATCGACGAGAATTAAATGACCCGCCGCTGATTTCGTCAATACCTTATCGGCGATATTTTTTCCGAAATGCAAGAATATTTCCGGGGCTGCTGGCCGATCACTTCCAGTCGGGAATCTTTCGGCCCGGCGTCCACGGTGCTCCCGCCTCGTCCAGCTTCTTGTACAGCGCCCGGAGGTCGGTCTCGAGAACTTCCTTGAGGGTCGCCATCGCGGCGGTGAATTCCTCCTCGACAATCGCGTACTGGGCACGATGTGTCCCGGTGGGGCCTTCGTAAGAACCCATCGCTCCGAACATCATCGTGAAAATCCGCCCGGTAAATCCCGGATAGGCGGCTTCGTTGCGACGCGGCCGGGTGGGGTCGCCCGTGAACTTTTCCATCACGTCGATCAGTTTGGTCCGCACGGTTCGCACGTCGTTGAGAAGTGTCAGTTCGACCTCGGGGGTTGCCTCGATGACTCGCTCCATGTCGTCGAGTTGCTCGCGTGCCTCGTCGGCAAGCGAGCTGGCGGCGCTCACGGCGGTCGCAAGCTTCCCGGCCTGTTTCACGAACGCGGCAATTTCGATCCGGTCGGGTTCGCTGAAGTTCTCGAACCCCAGCGGAGCGATCTCGAATTCCGTGGCGGCGACCAGTTCGGTCGTTTCTCCCGCGACAAATTGCGAAATCTCGACCGTATACTTTCCAGGTGCCGCCAGCGGTCCGGCGCTTCCGCCGCCCCGACCGCCTCCGATTCCCGGCGATGCGTGACGGAAATCCCATTGGGTACGCTTGAGGCCCTTTGAAATGCTGCCGGGCAAACGCCGAACGACATTCCCCGCGCCGTCACGAATCGTCAGCCACACGGTGGGCGCGATCTCCCGGTCCTCGGCCTTCAGTTCGTCCCACGTCGGCAAGGGCGTGTCGCCACCGGATTTCCTTGCCGTCTTCTCGCGTTCCTCGCGCTCGGCCTTTTTCGTTTTCAAATCATCCTTGAGGTAATACGTGAAGGTGACTCCATAGGGAGGATTGGGCGCGGTGAAGTAACTCGCGCCCTGGAAAGCGCGCTCGTCACCCGCCAGCGGTGCCGACTGCATGAACATGCGGCCCGGCTTGACCGGAAAGAGCAGGTTCGTTTCCAGCAACTCATTGGACAACTGGCGGAGCGGCGTGTAGTCGTCGAGAATATAGAACCCGCGCCCAAACGAGGCGAGCACAAGGTCGTTTTCACGCTGCTGGATTTCCAGGTCGCGAATCGCGATTGTTGGCAGCCCGGCGCTCAACTGAATCCACTTTTGTCCGCCGTCGATCGTGAAATGGCAGCCGAACTCGGTCCCACAGAAAATCAGGTTCGGATTCACGTGATCCTGCTTGAGCGAATAGACACTGCCGCGTTCCGGGAGGTTTCCGGAAATATCCGTCCACGTTTCGCCACGATCGGTCGACTTGACAATGTAGGGTCGGAAATCGCCGCGCTTGTGATTGTTGACCGCGACGTAGACCGTATTGTCGTCGTGCCAATCGGCCTCGATGTCGTTGATGTAGCCGAATTCAGGGACGTCCAGTCCGCCAAACTCACTGATCTTCTTCCACGTCGCGCCGTTGTCCCCGGTCACGGAAAACATACCGTCGTCCGTGCCGGTATAAATAAGCCCGGCCACCTTCGGCGACTCGCTGATGGAAACAATCGTCCCATAGAGGGACGTCGAATCGTTCTTGGCGACCGCATCAAGTCCCCACACGCGCCCCATGACTTTCAGGGTATTGCGATCGATATTTCGCGAAAGGTCCTCGCTGATGGCCGTCCAGTTGTCGCCCCGATCGTCGCTGGCGAAGAGAATTTGCGAGCCGTAATAAATCCGCTTGCTGTTGTGCGGCGAGATAAGCAGGGCGGAATCCCAGTTCCAGCGAAGTGGTTCGCCGCCGAGCGACTCACGCGGCTTGATGTCGACGTTCAGGTCGGTCTTGCGGTTGTAGCGAACCAGCCCGCCGTACTGCCATTGCGAGTAGACCGTGTCGGGATCGTCCGGATCAACGGCTGGATCGAACCCGTCGCCAAAGACCGTGATGAACCAGTCGCTGTTGCGAATCCCGTGGACGTTGGTCGTTTGCGACGGGCCTCCCTGGGTCGCGTTGTCCTGGGTCCCGCCATAAACGAAGTAAAACGGCGTATCGTTTGAGACCGCGACCCGGTAGAACTGGGTGATCGGCAGGTTGGGCTTGAAATGGTACGTCTTGCCGCGGTCCCACGATTCGTACACGCCGCCGTCGCAACCGACGATCAAATGTTCCTCATCAGCCGGGTCGATAACAAGGGCGTGGTTGTCAACGTGCTTGTCCGCCTCGCCCAGTCCCGTGAAGTTCGCACCGCCATCCTCAGTCACCTGGAGAAACGTGTCGAGCGAGTAAACTCGATCGAGCCTGTGCGGGCACGCGACGATTTCGTTGTAGTATTGCGGGCTGGAGGAAACGTAACCGCTCATTTTCTGCCACGACTCGCCGCGATCGGTGCTGCGATAAAAACCGCTTTGACTCGTCGCCGCCTCGACGATGGCATAGACAAATTCCGGGTTCACCGGTGAAATCGCCAGCCCGATCTTTCCCAAATCGACGCCCGGCAGGCCCCGCGCGGACTTGTTCCATGTCTTGCCGCCATCCGTTGACTTGTAGATCGTCGACTCCGGCCCGCCGTCGATCAGCACCCACGTGTGCCGCCGTCGCTGGTAACTCGTTGCATACAGGACGTCGGGATCGGTCGGGTCCATATGGACTTCGTTGATTCCCGTGTTCTCGCTGATGTCGAGGATTTTCTCCCATGACTTGCCCCCATCGGTCGTTTTGTAAAGGCCGCGGTCTCCCCCTTCCTTCCACAGCGGTCCCTGCGCCGCAACCAGCACGGTATCGCTGTCGTCAGGGTGAATGACGATCCGCCCGATGTGCTCGCTCTTCTCAAGGCCGACGCGCTTGAAGGAATTTCCCCCGTCCGTCGATTTGTACAAGCCATCCCCGTAGCCCACGCTCCGCTGTGAATTGTTCTCGCCCGTCCCGACCCAAATGGTAAAGCGGTCTTGTGGATCGATCGCCAGACATCCGATCGAATACGATCCGTGGCCATCGAAGATCGGCCGCCACGTGACGCCCGCGTTTTCGGTCTTCCAGACGCCTCCCGAAGCCGCCGCCACGTACCACGTACTGCGATCGACCGGATCGACGGCGATGTCGCCAATTCGCCCCGACATGAGCGCCGGACCGATATTGCGAAAGCCAAGTGCCGATACGAGGCCCGAATCGATCTTCGGCGTTTCGTCCGTCGGCTCGTCCGAATCCTGCGCGGACAGGACCGGCATCAACGTGAACGACAGACTGGCGGCCAGCAAAAGTACGCGGCACCGCGATCGGGACCGACAAGTAGGGGCAAGGCGCGTGGGACCAGTCATGGTGCAAGACTCCGCGAGTTCGGTACAAGGGTTGAATCAATTCGATGCTGCCATGGTAATTGGGATGGGCGAGGAATTGAACCGGCGCGGTCGGCCCGCAACGCGGTTGTTTTGTTAGTATTTCCACCTTTTGTCGACCAGTCGCTTGCTGGAAAGGGGAAGGTAGAAATTTGCGCAAAGTCGCCAAGGCACAAGTTCGTCATTCCCGCGCATGCGGGAACCCAGTCGATTTGCAACGCATTGAACGGCAGCAAAGGCGGCACGTCGTAACACGCCGCATCGGGGAGGGCGATTCGATGCAACGGTTGTGTCGCCGCTTCGCGGCTTCGCCAGTGGGGCGATCGGGTCCATGGGGTTTCGTCTGCCTCCGGCAGACTGCACCCCATGTTGCGAATCACTCTCTGCGAGTTCCGCTACGGGAGATTCGCACCACGTCACCGATCGCCTGGCGGGGCCGGCGAAGTCTCCGCGGCTGGCTCATCGACGATTTTCAGGACAAGCAAAAAGCGTCGTCGCGAGTTGCCGCCCGGAGAGTCGGCTTCGCCCAACTGCAACGATAGATCCTCGCGAGCTGACTCAAGGGCTTCGCGCG
>JBGTFW010000109.1:0-49340 GCA_041747075.1 Pirellulaceae bacterium | reverse complement strand
ATGCAAGCCAAAGTACAGATAACGCGCCGACGTGGTATGTGACCCGCCGGTATAAAACTCGGTAAACATCTCGGCGACGACCATCAACAGGTTCACCAGAATTGTGACGCGAACAATTCCGATCAGCAGTCGCGAAGGGCCGTCGTCGATCGGTTCCCGCAGTACACGCTTCAGATACAGCAGAATTAGCAGTATCAGTGCCGGTCCGGCAACGAAGGCGCTGGCAAGAAAACGGGGCGCAAGCAAGGCTGTGTTCCAAAATGGCCGCCCGCCGAGGCCGCAATACAGGAACGCCGTCACGGTATGGATGGAGATTGCCCAGAAAATCGAGATCATCACGAATGGCAGGTACCAAAGCGGATTCGGCTCTTGACCGAGAAATCGCACGTACAGCAAGTATCCGCAAATATGCAAATTGAGCAGCAAGTATCCATTCAGCACAATCACATCCCAGGTGAGCATTGACATTGGCCAGTTGAATCGGCCAATACCGGGAATCAGGTGCCAGAACCGGTCCGCACGTCCCAGGTCCGCGACCACAAACATCAGACACATGACGATCGCCGCAATCGCTAGCAACTCGCCGATGATGACGACCTCGTGCATCTTGCGATCGTGGTACAGGTAGGCGGGGATAACCATCATCACGCCGCCGGCTGCGACTCCCACCATGAATGTGAAGTTGGCGATGTACAGCCCCCAGCTCACATGGTCGGTCATGTTTGTCACAATCATTCCGTCGACGACCTGAACCGCCCATGCGTTGGCACCAACCAGAAACAGTGCAGTGAGGACCAGCATCCACAAATAGAACAGCAGGCCGCCGCTGGTCGACTCGCCGAGCGCCCACCAGAGAAATCGCGGGTAATTCCGCACCGCCCGGAATCGGGGTGAAGCGGACAACGATGTTGATGCGGATTGGGGCAAGGCAACGCCCTTTGACGGAGATTTAGTCAAAGAAATAAAAGAAGCGGGGGCGTGTGCCCAACTCTTCCTTTAGCACAAACACCCGCTTGTTCTTCAGGATCCAGTTGATTTCCGACTCCGGATCGTTCAAGTCCCCAAAAACGCGGGCGCCAGTGGGACAAGCCTCCAGACATGCCGGCAATCGTCCAACGCGCGTCCGGTGAAGACAATAGTGGCACTTTTCGACCGTCCCCTGGGGGCGTATCCGGTTGGAAAGGTACGCCTGATCCGGATTGACTTCTTCCGGCGGGATTTCGGGCTGTTCCCAATTGAACCGGCGCGCATGGTAGGGACAAGCCGCCTCGCAGTACCGGCAACCAATACACCAGTTGTAGTCGACGACGACAATTCCGTCCTCTTCCTGCCATGTTGCCTCGACCGGACATACCGTGACGCACGGCGGGTTGGCGCATTGCTGACACTGCACCGGCATGTAGAACTTGTCGTCTTGCGGAACGGGATGTTCTCCGACCAGGGTGGCTGAATCAAGGTTCATCGACCCGCGCGAGATTTCAAGCACGCGTATGTACGACTGGTTGTTGCCGCGATGGTGGTTGTTTTCCTGGTGGCAAGCCTCCATGCACTTGCCGTTGCCGTTGCACTTGTCAAGGTTGATGGCGTAGCCAAACTGCACGCCAGGTATGGGGCGTGGATCACTGATCGTAACATCTGCTTCGTATTCGTCGCGCGTTTCTGCTTCCAGCCGGGCAAAGACGGTCTGTTTTTCTTCGTCTGTCAGCTCCTTGTAGTGCTGTTGCAGGAATTCCTCGACCGAAACATTTTCGGGAATGGTCACCAGCGGTGACACCGCCTTTGCAAATGCTGCCAGCCCCAGGGTTGCACCGGCTGCCTTCAACGCCGTGCGCCGCGACGGACCCTGGCCAAGAATCGGAAGTTCCGGAAGTTTCCGTCGTTGATTCTCGTTGCCGGGAGTCATTCCTGGTGTTCCAAATCGGTGAATCGGTCACGCGGCCTGAATGTCGGGATCATCATTGGAAACCGAGGCGTATGGGGTGCATGACAATCGACACAGTTTTTGCGCGTACGCGGTCCGCGGCTCAAGTCCCAATACCCGTTCATTCCCCCGTGCGCACCGTGTTCGAAATCCGTCAACTGCTGGCTGTGGCATTGCGCGCACAATTGCATCACGTCAGGGAACTCGATTCGGGTGCCGTCGGCCAGTTTGAGCGAGTCGTAATCCGCGGGGTTGTGACAGGAAAGGCAGGCGAGATTTCCGTGCGCGACCGACAGTCCCGTATGAAACTCATTTAGATCGGCATTAGCGCGGCTTGTCGCATCGGGTGTGCGGGTGGTGTGACATGTCGTACAGGAAACGGTGATCGGCTCTCCATGCCCGTCATACATCCCGGTAAAGACCTGCGGCGGACTTGCCGGTCGGGACACTGTTACTGAAAACCGGTCCGTGTTACCGGTCGGCGGCGACGTCTCTGCGATGGGCGGCACTGTCCCCTCTTGCGACTGTAACCCGCAACCGCCAGCCATTGTTGCAGCAGCCACGATGACGGCCGCTGCGAGGGCAGTGTACGCCATCGCCCCTTTGCGGCGTCCTGCGGAAATTAGCGCCCATTGCCGCGTTGTTTGGGAAATTCGCACGATGTTCCGCGTTTCCGTTTGGCTATCAAATCGTCGATTGTGGTGCGCGAAAATGCCTCTTCCACCAATCGGGCCGCATTGTCGAGCAGCGCGTGCAACGGACATAATCGTTCATGGTCGGTAATTCCCAGTGGACATTCGGTGATGCGCGGAATTTCGTCGACCAGTTCAACTACCTCCAGTACCGTGATCTCGGCCGCACTTACGCGCAAACGATAACCGCCTCCTGGCCCTCGTCGCGACTCGACCAGCCGCGCGGTTTCCATTTCTCCCAATACCTTGAGCAAATACTCATGAGGCACGCACGTCGATTCGGCGATGACCTTCCGTGTGACAAAAGTACCATCGGTCCTCGCCAGAAACGTGGCCGCGCGGAGGGCGTATTGTGCGGTCCGGGAGATCATACTGCAAAATGCAGACCTTGTCATCTACAATTGCCGTTCCGCCTGTGGTACAACGACTTTACAGGTCGTGGGGCACGCCAGTATAGCGGCAGGGCGGACGTATGCGTCAGCAAATCCGGCGTCGCCGGGCTGAACCGGGACCGTAACTCAATGATGGACACATGCCGTTAGGGAAAATGAACAACTCTGGATCAAACAACCAGTACGCGACAGCGCACGTTCACCGGCGAAACTTCATGAAATCGGCTGCCTTGGCAACCGCTGCCGCGGCGTCCGGCGCCCGGGGGATATCGCTGCCGGTGCTCGGTGCCAACGTCCGCGAGGATGACGTCACCTGGCACAAGGCGCCGTGTCGTTTTTGCGGCACCGGCTGTCACGTCCAGGTTGGCGTCCAGTCGGGACAGGTCGTGTCGATTGCCGGCGACATTAATGCCGAAGTCAACAAGGGGTTGTTGTGCGTCAAGGGCTACCATGTCGGCGAGGCGCTGTATGGTCAGGACCGGCTGACCCGGCCGCTGTTGCGCCGCGGTGATTCATACGCCGAAATTTCCTGGGACGATGCCATTGATGTAATCGTGGACCGAATTGAAAGCGATCCCCAGCGGTTCGCCTTTTACGGTTCGGGACAGTGGACGATCCCGGAAGGCTACGCCGCCCAGAAGTTCATGAAAGGGGGCTTGTCCAACAACCACATCGACCCCAACGCGCGGTTATGCATGTCGTCGGCAGTGACCGGGTTTCTCGCAACATACGGAGTCGACGAACCAGCCGGCTGCTACGACGACCTGGACGCCTGCGATGTGCTGATCATGTGGGGCAACAATCCGGCTGAAATGCATCCGGTTCTCTTTTCGCGCGTGGTTGACCGGCGCAGTCGTGGCGAATCGGTCGTGCTCATTGATATTGGCACGCGGCGGACCCGTACTACGGAACATTGCCAGCATTATCTGGAAATGAAACCGCACGGTGATCTGGCGATTGCCAACGGAATCGCGCGATTGCTGGTGAAAAACCGGACGTATGACCGGCAATTTGTCGAGTCGTGGTGCAACTTCAAGGCGCCGGACGATGCCAACCCGAACCTGCACGGGCGGTCAATCAGTTTTGAGGACTACCGCGCGTTCGTTGAACCCTATACGCCTGAACATGTCGAGCACCTCGCCGGAGTCCCCGCGGGGAAAATCCGGCTGCTGGCGGACCTCTTCGGGAACCGCGACCTGCGAATTACCTCCTTGTGGTGTATGGGAATGAACCAGCACACGCGCGGCACGGCGATCAACACCCTGGTGCACGGTGTTCACTTGTTGAGCGGGCATTTCGGAAAGCCGGGCGACGCGCCGACCAGTCTCACCGGCCAGCCATCGGCGTGCGGTACCGTGCGTGAAGTCGGCACGCTGGCCCACGCGCTTCCAGGAGGCCGATTGGTCGCCAACGCCGGGCATCGGCAACAGACTGAGGAAATCTGGAACCTCCCGCCAGATCGCATTAACGCGGAACCCGGTTATCACACCGTGAAAATGTGGGAATCGTTTTGCACGCCCACCGGCGAAGGGGGCGATATCGGCACGATCTGGGTTCAGGTGACGAATCCCGGCCAGACACTTCCTCATCTCAACCGGCTCTTTCATCCGAAAAAGGGACTTGAGGACAAATTCCTGATCGTCAGCGATGTGTACCCTACCGCAACGACGCAACTTGCCGACCTGATCCTCCCTTCCGCCATGTGGGTGGAAAAGAACGGTATTTACGGAAACTCGGAACGCCGCACGCAACAGTGGTTCAAGATGGTGGAACCGCCGGGCGAGGCGCGTGATGATTGCTGGCAGACCATCGCCGTGGCCCATCGAATGTTCGACCGCGGTTTCAAAGGCATGAAAGACCGGAACGGCAAGTTCCTGTTTGAAGTCACCGCAGAGGCCGGAGGGCCAGTCCCCATTTGGCAGTGGGAACACTACTACGACGTCAACGTCGATCAGCACCTGTTTGAAGAGTACCGCCGGTTCACCCGCCTCAAACACAAGGACCTCGCGCCCTATGGCGAATACGTGAAAGCGCGCGGATTGCGATGGCCGGTGGTCCAGCGCGACGACGGAACCTGGCAAGAGACACGCTTTCGTTTTGTCGAGGGTCACGACCCCTACGTGGAATCCGGCCGTCAGGTACAGTTCTACCATTCAACAACCGGCGACGATCGGGCGCAGATATGGTTCCATCCGTGGGAGCCTCCTGCCGAATCCGCCGACGAAGCGTATCCGTTTCTGTTGACGACCGGACGGGTACTCGAACACTGGCATTCCGGTTCGATGACCCGGCGGATCCCGGAATTGGCGCGATCGCTGCCGGGCGCCTGGCTGGAAATGAACGTTGACGACGCGCGCAGCCTCGACATTGACAATGGTGACCGGGTACAGGTCGAGTCGCGCCGTGGGTCTCTTGAAATCGAAGTGTGGCTTGACGGCCGCGGTCGGCCGCCGCGGGGAACCGTGTTTATTCCCTTTTTTGACGAAACGGTGCCAGTCAATGTTCTGACACTCGACGCGCTGGACCCGTTTTCCAAACAACCCGATTATAAAAAGAGTGCGGTCCGCATTTCCCGTATTCCCTGACCATGAACAATCGGACGAATACCGGCAAAGGCAAGCGCGTGACCTGGGTGATTTGCCTGATCACTGTTTCGGTTGCCGTTACCGGATATTTCGTCGGATTGCAGGCTCCCATGGGTCAGCAAGCAAACAGGCGCGAATCCGCCACGTCGGGCCCGCCACACGCAACGGCGGTGGCGCCCCACTCTCCCAATCCGGCGGTTATGCACGGGGGGACAGTCATTTCCGCCACCGCGTGGGCTGACATGAACGAAACGGAACGGCGAAAGACCGAGGCGCGCGGCAGTCTTGCCAGCTTGACGTCACGCGTGGATCTGTTTCGGGAAATAGCCATCTCGCCGGAAGAAAAGCGTATGGCGCTTCATCAACGCGCGATCAACCGCGCCTACAATGGCGCTCCTCCAACCGTACCGCATCCTGTCGACCAGCTCTCTTCAGCATCCTGCACCGCGTGCCACGGTGAGGGCTGGTTATCCATGAGTCTCCGCATTTCCAAAATGTCGCATGGATATCTGGCCAATTGCATGCAATGTCATGTGGAAAATATACTGGGTGCAAACCAATTGCTGGTTGTGGCCAATTCGTTTTCCGGATTGCCCGCGCCCGCAGGGGGACCGCGCGCATTTCCGGAGGCTCCGCCGATGGTTCCTCATACGACTTGGATGCGCAGCGAGTGCCTCAGTTGCCACGGCCCCACAGGCCTGTACGGGATTCGTACGACTCACCCGTGGCGACAAAACTGTCTTCAGTGTCACGCACCGTCTGTGATCATGGAACAGGCGCCGCTGGCCCCCGATCCGCCGTTTCTCCCTGCTCCTGTCATTGAGCGTTGAGTTTTAGATGCACACCGACAAGCGATCATTTTCGCGCCGCGAACTATTTTCAATTCGCCGATCTCCGCAACGGCCGCCTGGCAGTCACAATTCGCAGGCTTGTAGCGGCGCCGAAATGCGCCCGATTTCTCTTTTGGCAGATCACGGCGGATTGGACGCGCGCGAGCTTCCACCCATGAGTGAGGCGAGTTTGTCGGCTGATCAGGTTGAGGCGTTGTGTCAGGATATTGGGCAAGCAGCCACCGAGATCACGTTGTTGCGGCGCGTTACCGCGGCCGGCAAGACGCCGGGTGGGCCTCGGTGCAACGCTGAAATGCTTCGCATTGCGTGTGGCCAGTTTTTGTCCGGGTCGGTACAACGGATTCAGATCCGCTACCGGTGGCAAGATGCACAGTGGATTGACACGCTGGACCGAAAAGGGACGATCATTCGTCTAGTGCGTATCCGCCATCCCGCGCCCGCCTGATTTCAATTGATGTCGAACTTCTCCAGCAGGCGATAAAGGGAACGCCGATTGATGGCCAGCGCCTGGGCGGCGCGGGTCTTGTTGCGCCCGCAGCGCTGATACGTTTCCTCGACGTGAATCCGGTTGAGTGTCTCAAGATCGACCTCGGAATGGATTGCGTCGGCGACCCGTCGCGGTTCGGCCTCGACAATCGCCGATGGCAGGTTTTCAAGTTCAATCCGGTTCTCCTCGGCAAGAACCTTCGCACGATCAATCGCATTCTGCAATTGCCGCACGTTGCCGGGCCAGCTATATGCACTGAGTCGCTGCATGACGTCGTCATCGATGATCCAGTCCTCGCCGGCGAATTTTCCGGCAAGCAGCGGGATATCGCCCGTACGCTGGCGCAGCGGGGGCAAGGTGATCGCGAGGACATTGATCCGGTAATACAGATCCTCGCGGAAACGCTTCTCGTGAACTTCGCGCTCAAGGTCGCGGTTGGTTGCGGCAATAATCCGCACGTCTACGTGGCGTTCCACGATTGCCCCTACGCGGCGCATGGAACCATCCTCGATCGCGCGGAGCAGCTTGGCCTGAAGCGCCCCGCTCATTTCGCCGAATTCGTCAATGAACAGGGTTCCCTTGTCGGCTATTTCAAACAGCCCGGGTTTGGCGGCCACTGCCCCGGTAAACGCTCCCTTTTCGTGTCCAAACAGCTCGCTTTCCAGAAGTTGATCCACCAGCGCCGCGCAGTTGATAACCACGAATGGCTGATCGGCGAGCTCACTCGCGCGGTGAATCGCCCGTGCCACAAGCTCCTTGCCCGTACCGCTTTCGCCCTGAATGAGCACCGGTTTGTCGGAACGGGCCGTCCGTTCAATTAGCCGAAATACCTCCTGCATGGCAGGCGATGTTCCAATAATTTCTGATTCGGGAGATTGTCGGCGAACGATTTCCCGCAACTGCCGGTTCTCCTTTTCCAGTTTCCCGGCGTCGCAGGCGCGCCGGATCAGCCGTGCCAGATCCTCAATTCGCACCGGCTTTGTCAAAAAATCGTACGCGCCTTTCTTGATCGACTCGACCGCGTTTTCAATCGTTCCTCCGCCAGTCAACATGATGACTTTTGGGGGCGGGTCGCGCTCCATCAGCCTTTCCAGAACCTGAATGCCGTCCATTCCCGGCATGTGAATATCGAGGACCACCACGTCAAATGCCCGGTTGGTGGTTACGTTGAGTGCTTCTTCGCCATCCTCGGCCTGATCCACCAAAAACCCCGCTCGAGAAAAGTATCGGCAGGCGGGGTCACGGAAGTCCGCTTCGTCGTCGACAATCAGCAGCCGGATTTCCCCGGTGCGCGATTCGGGTTCATCGGGCGCTTTTTTTTCTGGCAGGGGCATACCGGGCAGGTGGTTTCTCAGCAAACCGGCACCGACTTCGAAATCACGATTGCGAACGAGTTTCATCAATTTGGCCGCTTGCAGCAAGTCTCGATTGTCACTGACGCACCGCTTCGGCAGCCGGCACCGCCGCGCGAACCGCAATGACCGGGCATTCTGCGCGAACCAGGCGGCGCGCCAGGTGTGCGAATTCGCCCGGTCAGCGAACGCGATCACCTCCTCGACTCCGCCGAATTACCTCAAATTGAATCCACGGAGGCGGGCCTGGCGGTGGGGGCGCGGGGCGTACATTGCCGAGTCGTCGGTGGCGGGGGCGACCGTCGTCGGTGGCGTCATCGATGCGGGATCGATGCGCGTCAAGTCGACATGGGGAACGTCCGCCGGTTGAGGCATCCCCCATGTGAATTCCGGATCAACGTACAGCCGGTTGATCGTGTGGCTGTGCAACGCGACCGAGATGCGCGTTGTCTGGCGGTCGGGACCGACGACGTTCAGTTCGACGTTGCCCGGCAAGCTCGCGTTGTGCTCCGGATAAAAACGGAACCGCGTCGAACGCGACCAGGCCACCAGTTGATTGCCGGGTCCGTAAACTGCTTGCTGGACAATCCAGCCCCGTCGCGGATCGATCGTCAGCAGCCGATGCACGTCCCCCGTGGCACCGGGCGTCGTGACCCGCAACTCGAGAAAACCGTCGTTGCGCTGAAACGGACCCTCGACGTCCGTCCACTGATCGAAATCAATCAGTCCCAGCGCGTCGATCAGCCACTGCGGCTGCAGGTTAAGCGTTTGATGCAACGCGCTTGCTTCGTAGTCGGCGTGCGTTGCGTAATAAATGGCGGGAGTCTGTCCGCCAAGGGAGGACTTGTTGAAAATCCAGAATCGTTCGTCGTTGCTCCCGATGTCGACGCCCGAGTCGGTAAGTCCAAGCACCCCGACCTTGAGCCGCAATCGCCGCGGCCGTTCGACCAGTAACGTGCCGCTCGCGCCCGTCGGCAGCCCGTCCATGGTTACCTTGACGTCGCATTCGAGTTGCTCGACCGAGCTGTTGGCGGCTCGGACGGTGGCAAGAAACCGGTCCGCCGCCGGCACCCCCTGGAAAACAACCGGCGCCTCGGGACCGCGCTGGCCAAACAGACGAAAGTGGGCACAACCGGTCATCGCGGTAGAACAAGTAATCAATATGACCAATATAACGCGGGGGGGGAGTAGGGGCGAACAACGTCGCGGTGCGATGGACACGACTGACGAGAAAGGCGTCTGGCCAGGCATCGCTACTTCCGGGGTATGCCAGTTGTCGGGTTTTCTCACCACTGCGCGCATTGTGTTATCCGCCCGGTTGATCGGTAAACAAGTGCTCGGCAAATTCCCGCTGTATCGTGGCCTGATCCTCCGCCGTCAATTCCACGACGGGCAAGCGATGATCCTCGCCCGTCGCGACGTCATGGACGACGAGTCTCGCCTGGCCCGCCGCATCGGTTTCTTCCTGTTCCAGTCGAAGCAGTCGCTTGCGGACCAGCAGCATCGCCATCACCCACGCGCGCGCCTCGCATTGAGGGGACGCGAGCAAACGGTAAAAGTATTCCTTGAGCACTTCGGCGGGTGCCCAGTAGACCCGGTTCGAATCAAGCGTCGGGATGCGCCCGCGCCACCACCCGACGGCGTCGGGTGCGGGTCGCTTTGCTCCCCACGCCTCGATGCAGTAGTCGTGTCGGACGAACTCCATGGCCTCCCCGGCGGATGTTGTCACCAATTCGGAGAAGAATTCATCGCCAGGTTTCAAGTCCTTGCCTGTCGCATGGCAACGGCGCGTGGAGCGCTTGATTTGGAAGTCCATCATGATTAGTCAGGGATGCCGTCGCGCGATGACGTGGTGCGAACTGCCAGTTCGCATCGGTGGGCGAACGGTCAGTTCGCCATGCTTTCCCGGCAATTCGCCATCGCAATCATGTCGGGACGGTAGCGGAATGGCGGATTTGGGGTGAATATCAGAACGGTCCGGGAACCCGAATGCTAGCGGAACGAACCTCAAATGGTCGTGCGATTGTAAAAAATACTCTTTCCCCCTGCCCGTGCGACGGTAAGACTTCCTCGACAGCGGTTCTGTCGAACGGAGAGTTGGAAAGCGTATTCGGATCGATGGTTCACTCGCTGGCGCGTCGGGCTTGTATTGCCTGTATATTGGTTCGTTTTTCACTTGTGGTTTCGTTTTTCTTTCGGAAGACAGGTATATCGCCATGAATCCATTTCGTTTCCACGCCCGCGGAAGTCGTGAATCAACCAGTCGAAACCGGTCCCGGCGGCGCGATCGATCGGCAATGTCGCGCTCTTGCGTTTTTGAATCGCTTGAGCCAAGACAAATGCTCGCATTCACCACGTTTGATCTCGCAAGTGGATCGTTGACCGTTGAGTTCGATGCGCAAGACACATTGGTCTCGATTGGCAGCCAGAACCATGAACTGACGATCACAAGTCATTCGACCAGTGTCGAGACGGCGGGAGATACCTACACGATCGAACTGGACAAAATCGCTCGACTCCTGGTCACCGGATCGGCGTACGGATCGCACCCCCAGAGACTTGTTTTCACGGATTCCATCGACGCGTCCAATGCCCCGGCGCTAACGACTGTTTCAATTCGCCAGGTCGACTCGGTATACTTTCTGGGACAGCTCGAAATGGCCGGCAATCTGTCGATTTCCCTCGACGCTTCGACCGAAACTTCGGCCATTGCGGTCATCGAACCACCACGAATTCGTCAATCGCGGGGCAGCCACCTGTTTGTGGGCGGCGACACCTCGGTTCACGCTTCCAGCGGCAACGTCGACCTGAACGGGCAAAACGATTTTGTGGGTTCAGTCTCGGTATCGGTGGGTGAGGCATCGAGATTCGTCCGGCTCAACGACGTCAACGGACTGGTCCTTGAGTCCATCAATGTGGAAGGCTCGCTGCAACTGACGGCCACTGGAATCACCGATGTCGAAGAGGCCGTGGTTCGGGTCGGTCGTGCGCTGCGACTGAATGCCGAAAGAATTGTTCTTGGCGACCACGCCGACGATTTTCTGGGCGCGGAGAGATTGAATTTCCAGTCGACGGGCGTGGTTGATATTTCCTCGGACGTTGACATCTGGCTGCTCGGTGAAAGCCGCGCACGCGAAGCGCGCCTGGTCGCGACGGGGGGCCTCTTTGACTTGATTCGCGCGCGAACGGAGATCACCGGGTCGTTGACGATTCAGGGCGCATCGATTCAGCTTGGCGACGACGCCGACGACCATTTCAATGCGGGTTTCCTTACCTTCAATTCAGACGGCGGAGTCGAAATCCACGAGGACTCGGACATGATGCTGATCGGCTCCAGTCGCGCCGAATTCGCGCGATTGACTGCGGCGGGGTCCATCGAAGACGCGCCCGTATCGCTTTTGTCAGTCATATCCGCTGAGATTGACAACCGGTCGGATTCGCAAATTTATGTCAACCGGAAGGCCGTTTTGGTCGCGTCCGGTTCCATCAAGCTGGGAGAATCGCCAAATGAAGCGTTCACGGCGGGCACAGTCAACTTTGTGGCGGGTGGCGATGTCGTCGTGGATCACAATGGAGCGCTGTTCCTGACAGGAAACAACGTTGCCGAAAACGCCAGCCTCTTTTTTGGGTCGAGTCTGAATGACACGGCAAATTCCACGATGGAGCTCGCCGGTGACCTCTTCGTGCGCGGCGGAAATGTGCAACTGGGCGACTGGGCGACCGATTTCCTCAAGGCCAGCCGCTTCAGTTTTGACTTGACCGGCGTCCTTTCGCTGACCGCCGACGGAGACGTGCTTCTGTATGGTGATAACAGCGCGGCCGCGATGTCGCTGACGTCCGTTGGCGGAACCGTTTCCGACGAGGCCGGTTCAACTACGCAAATCAAGTTCTTTACCAGCCTGACGGGCGAGAAAGTCCGCATCGGCCTGGAGAGTCGATTCGCGACCCGTTCGCTGACGGCCAACGCAACCGGGAACGTTTCCATTCACGAATCGGACGATATGCTGCTGACCGGTTCAAGTTCAGCCAACAGTTTTCGACTTTCGTCAGCCGGCTGGATTTCCAATACGCCGGGCGCGGTTCTCGATGCGGCATTTCGGCTCGACCTGACGGCCGACCTGGTCAATCTGGGCGGCTTTGACGACGATCTTGTTTCGATGCGGTCGCTTCGATTCACAACCAACGATGCGATGATTCTCGACACTGACGGCGACCTCCTGATCGTCCTTGACAACACTGCCAACTCGCTGATCCTGTCGTCTGACGGCGATATCCGGGATCAACCGGGGTCGACGATCGTGATCAATCAGTTCGCCTACCTGAGCGGAGTTGACCTTGTTCTGGGCGATTCCCCGGACGAATGTTTTGACGTCCTCACGGATGAACTGTTCCTTGCGGCGAGCGGCCTTTCCATGGTTACGGAAGGCTGTTAACCTGGACATTACTATGTCCACAACTTCCCGAACAACGCTCACCTGGTTTCCACCGATGGGCGTCTATGAAACGCTCTTTCGATTCATGGATGCCTGTCAGCGTTACATGGGCGAGCCGGGGACGCACCCGTGGGCGCAAGGGTTTCCGCTCACCACGCAATTGCCGGGGGGGCCGGATCTGCCAGGCTCGATCAGCTTCAGCAGTATGGACCTGCGCTATCCTCCGGCGGCTGGCATTCCGCAACTGACGTCGGCGATTGCCCGCTATTACAACCACTTTTACGACGCCGGGATTACGGAGGAGAATGTCGCGGTCTTTGCGGGCGGACGGCCCGGCATTTACGCGACCGTCGCGTTCTTGCCGGATGATTTTGAAGTGCTCGTCGAGGAGACGGAGTACACGCCGTATTTTGATCTGCTTGCGTTGCTCAAACGGCGTTACCACGTTATTCCGAGCAACCCTCAAAACGAATTTCGCCCAGGTCCCGGCGACTATCAGACGGCCGCGATCGATGCCGGCAACGAATGCCGCAAGTTCTTTATCAAAAGCAATCCGTGCAATCCTACCGGAGTCGCCTGGACAGGTGACCGGCTCGACGAAATGGTGAATTGGCTTGTTGACCATGATCACGGCGCGCTGATCGACGAAGCCTACGAGTTTTTCAGCGAGGAGGGTGCCGACAGCGCCCTCCGCTACATCGAGGATATCGACGAAACGAATCTCTTCGTGAGCGGCGCGGCGACGAAGGGACTGCAGGTTCCCGGCATGAGGATCGGGTGGATCGTGGCGTCGCGGGCGAACATCGAGATTTTTCGCAACTGGTCGTCGATCGGGATGGGTGGCGTCTCGCGGCCGGCTCAATTATACGTGGCGGACTTGATGGAAACCTCTCGCGTCCAACGCGCGCGGGAAGCGGTGCGACAGTTCTACAACCAGCAACGGGATTGGTACCGCGCGGGACTTGAGAACCTGGGGCTGCGGCTTTTTTCGGGAAGTGGCGGCTTTTACCACTGGTGCCGTTTGCCGGAGGGACTGAACGCGGACGAGTTCAACGAGCGGTTGTTTGCCCACAAGGCGGCGATCCTTCCCGGCCGGCTGTGCGACATGTACCGCGCGGGAATCGACGGCGTGCTCAACGGCTATTTCCGTTTCTCGTTTGGACCACTGATGCCCGACTCGCGGGAGGAGGACCTGCGGATTCTGGAAAAGTGCCTGGCCACTGAGCAATCCGCGTTGCCAGCGTCACGAGTCACCGGCTGACCAACGGCTGGCGATCGCCGGCCCGGCATTGCCAATCGTTACTCCTCTTCGCGAGTTGCCACACCGCCAGCCAGTCTGAGAAGGCGAACTTCATCACCGCGGGTGATCGAACCGCCGCGGACGACCGTGGCTGTAATTCCGCCATGTCCGCGCATCGCGTTGAAGCCGCCGGGACCAAGATTTCGTTCCATTTGACTGCACGGAGCACACGCCCCGGTCGCTAACAGCACCGCGTCGCCGATCGCGAACTCGGCCCCCTTCAATGCGGTCAGGTTGATTCCCGAAATGACAAGATTGCGGCGAGTCAACGCCGGATCAACCTCCGCGACTCCCATCATCGACGCGATTGCCGGGAGATGTTCGTGCTGGATCAGCGTGACCTGGCGGGGAGAGCCGCGCTTGCCGGCGAAGCGGTCGCCGATCAGACCTTCTTCGGTCGTTGCAACAACGGATTGAACAAGTTGAGTCGCGACGCCTCGACCCGGTCGAAGGCCGATCCACTCCACTCGCCCGCCGCGGGGGAAGTGACTTTTGAAATCCGTCGAATTGGGGGATATCGATGACATGGGAACCAAAAACAAGTAGTGGATCAATCTTCGAGCGATTGGGTCTGGCGAATGTAAGCATAGTTGAGCAGCGCGACAAAAACGCCGCCGCCAACGAGATTCCCGATCACCGCCACGGAAATGAATCGCGCGGCGGAAGCGACGGAAAACTCGTCGAACATCACCATCGCGGTGAACATTTCCGCGGAACCTGCGATCGAATGGTGCAGTCCGCCAATGCCTATGAGGAACGTGACGAGATAAATCGCGTACATCTGGGCAATCAGTCGCGGACTTGACAAAACAAGCCATGCACCGAGCGCCATCAACCATCCGGCGAGAATGCCGCTGAAGAAAAGTGGCCAGGATTCGAATTTAATCAGGTGGCGACCGATTTCGAGGTAACCCTCGCGGGCGTGGACAATATCGGCCACCATCAGATGCAGGCCCGCGCTGCCCGCCGCGCCGACAAGATTTCCGAACAGGACGATGACCCACAGCCTTAGCAGTTTCGCGAACGGCTGGCGGCGATCGAGCACCGGATAAAGCGCCGTGGCCGTGTGCTCGGTAAAGAGCTGCCCGCCGCTGAGAATGCAGACGATAAACCCGAGGGGATAGACAAAGGCCGTTGCAATGCGGACCATCGCGACTGACTCGACGTCGATCATCGCCGTCGTGACAACGGCGACCGCCATGCCCGAAAAACTCACCAGTAGCCCCGCGGCGACCGACGAAAGTGCCAGCGACAGGACGGGCCGCTTGAGTTGTTCGATGCCTTCCTTGATCGCAGTGCGAAGCGTATCGTCGGGATGGCGGCGTGTTTCGTCGGTCCGCTTGATAATGACCGGAACATACGCGTCGTCCTCCGCGCGTCGCTTGATCGACCGTTCGGTCACCGCGCCCGGGCCGTCGGACGCGTTTTCCTCTCCATCCGGGGCGTCAATCGTGGAAGAACGTTTCTCGGGTTCGTTTTCACGGGTCATGCGGCAATTGGGGGGGTGGCAATAGGGGGTGAATCTCGGGCTCCTGAGCTGCCATGGCGTCGCAGGCAACAATATAACAGAGAACAGAGATATGGCGGGCGCGGCGGGAATTCCGGATAATGCAACGACGGGGCAAGCCGCGCCGCGATCACCGATGAACGACTCTGTATGAATTGAAGCAATGGATTCCCTCGACCCCTTACGCGACAATCGCCAGGCCGCCAGCGAGCAGCTTCATCGAACACTTGTCGAACTGGCGACCGAGCTGGATGAGACGCCGGAACTGAATCCGGTGGTGCGTGCCGAGCTGGCCGAAATCGCCGAGAAGATTCGCGCTTCGCTCAATCGCGAGGTGAGTGAACCGGCTGAAACAGCGCAGCCCGCCAAGACGCCGGAATCGCTTGACCGATTCGCGGTTGAGTTCAGCGCTTCGCACCCGCGTCTCGCACGCATGATCGAGGAAGTGACCAAGGCTCTTGCCGGGATCGGAATTTGAACGCATGAGTCATCGTTTGGCGGATGCGGCCTCGCGCGTGGTCAGTTTGTTCGAACAAGCCGGTGACCAGCGACTGGCTCTCGCGGAGAGTTGTACGGGGGGAACCGCCGCCGCGACGCTGATCGGGATACCCGGCGTCTCGCGGTTTTTTTGCGGCAGCGCCGTCACCTACCGCGAATCGGCTAAAATGGCGTGGCTGGGTGTCGAGGCGGATGTTCTCGCCCAACATTCTCCGGTTTCTGCCATCGTGACTGAGCAAATGGCGTTCGGTCTGCTGAGGACACTCGGGGAGGCGAACGTCGGCGCGGCGATCACGGGTCATTTCGGACCGTTTGCGCCAGCCCAACTGGACGGCGTTGTCTTCACCGCAATCGCCACACGAAAGCCCGACGGCGTGGCGGTCGTGACCAGTTCGCAGTGTCGGCAATTGATCCGGCCCGACCGCGCGGGGCGAATTGCCGAGGCCTCGGCCCTGTTGCTCGAACACCTCGCTGGCTGGATGGTCACCCGTCGCCAGCCAGCCCGGTTGGGGACAACTCTCCCGAATTGCCCGGTCGATCCCCGGTCCACCGACGACCCATAGTCAGCCGTGACCGGCGGGGACAATTCTTGAAATTCGCTGGATTTCCTGTTTCTGAACCGATAAACTCGCGAGTCGGGCGAATTCATTGCCATGCACCGCGCCAAAACGTTGGCCATTTCACGACGGGAGACCGAACATGATCCAAGAACTCGGTGAAAGCCTGATACCCATATCGGCGATTGCGTGTACGTTTGTGTTTTTGGTGATTTGGGTCGTCGCGGCGACCTTCGACAGTCTGTACAAGACCCGTTGCAACATGCGGCTCAAAGAGCGGCTGATTGAACTGGGGGCGTCGGCCCCGGAAATCGATCGCATTCTTCGCGCCGGACAGATGGGTGAGGAGTCATTCGATGGCCTCGATTCGGCCTTCCCTCGCGTGCCGCCCGTTCAGAAAAAGCCGCTTGCGACTCCGCGGGTTTCCCAACCCGTTTGAGACTTCAGGGCGGTTTCACCCTAATCCCAACGGTCGTCATTTCGAAAAAAAACAGGCTTGCCTTTTGTGAGGGCAAGCCTGTGTTGCTGGAACGTGTCCCGGATCAGATCCGGTGCGGTGTTCGTCGCGGCGATTGGATTCAGGAATCCCTCCGTGCGTTACCGACTGCCGGTTTTGGTGTCGTCTTCAAGTTGACGGGCCAGCGTTTCAGCTTTCGTCAGATGTTGTTCGACTGAAGTGGTCGCCGAACGAACGAGTTTCTGGAATTCGTCATTGCCAACACCGTCGATGGCCTTGAGTTCCGAAATCAGTTGCGTATGGCAAGCGATCTGTATTCCAAGATATCCCATATCGAAGTCGTGACCGCTGTACTTGTTCAGCATCTCGCGAGTCGCCGTCAACTCGTTCTGGCATGCCACCTGGCTGATTTCGCACAACTTGTCGAGCACCTCGTTTGAACCGGTTTCAAACTCAGGACGCATTACCGTCGTACGGTCGGTCGCGGGGTCGCCTGTCGGCGGTTGCGCATCGGCAACGTCCTCCGTCAGCGGACTGGTCGTGGTCTCATCGCGCGGGGTCGTTGGCTCGGCTTGCGATTGACGCATATCACGGGTTTGCTTAACGATGCTGGCGGGGACAAAGCGTGTCAGTTTTTCGTTGAGCGCCTTGTGTTCATCGACAAGCATCTTGGCGAACTGCTTGACTTGTTCGTTGGACGCCTTTTTCATCGCCAGTTGCGAAATCTCGACTTCCGCATGGTTTGCGAGGAAGAGCTTCGTCGCAAAAAACTTCGTCAGCTCATCGCCGACCTTTGCCTGCGGCTTCGTTTGCTGACGAGCACCGGGCCTTTCCTGCGGGTTTTGCTGTTGCTGGGCGAGCAAGCTGGTCGAGAGAAGGCCCGCGACCATTACGACAAGTACGGCAATTTGAGGGAATTTACGAATCATGTTTTTTTCCTTGATGTTGAAAAGTGGTTTTGAATCGGAAATATTCCGAGACAACGAGAAACGGAGAAAACAGGCTGAGCCCCATGGCTACAAGCCAATAGCACGCAGTCTGGTATTCATTCGGTTGATCTAGCGGTTGGCGGTGGCGGGAGTCTTCTTCCAGCCTTCGGCACCGGCCTCGAAATCGAACACGTTGGTAAAGCCGGCCTGGTCGAGCTTTTTCGCTCCCTGGGTCGACGAGTCGCATTGCTTGCTTGCACAATACAACACGACTTCCTTGCTCTTGTCGCCAAGTTTTTGCTCAACGCGCTTGGCAAAGTCAGGACTATCCTGCGGAATGTTGATCGAACCCTCGATCTTGTTCGCCTGGAATTTGTCTTCCGGCAACGTATTGACAAGAATGACCTTTTCGCCACCCTCCTTGCGTTTACGAAGTTGCTCAGTAGTAATCGTTTTCACGGCAAATCTGCTCCTGTTAAAAAAAAGTCGTCAAATCGGTCACGACGCATGCTCTTCACGGATTATCGTTTTGTAATGCGCACTGCAAGAAAATAATCCACGTTATTCGTCGCGTGGATCAAAGGGCGTCGCGTCCGCTTGCGGACATTCGTGTCCGCTTGACAGGAGTAAAGGTGCATTATTCATGCCATGTACGCTGCTATCGCTCGCCAGCAGCGACCTCTTTTTCGCAGTTCATCAACCACAGGTGCGACTGGAATTTTTTCTGAGTTCGCTCGAGTAATTTTTTGGTCGTGACGATTGGCCTTTTACCAACCAGCGGTGGTCGCGCGACCACCAGGGTTAGCTCCAGGCACCCGCGTAGTCGTTCTTGTACGGTGCCGCGTCGCGCCCGCTCAACTCGTAAAATCGTTTGGCAATCTGCCGAAGATGCAACTGGTCGTGAGCCACCCAAGAGGCGAGAAGCTGACCCGCTGCAACAAGGCCAGCTTGCGGATGGTGATAGGCCGTTTCCCATTCCGGGTTCTCAAGCGACCTGAGCCATTCCACCGAACGTTTGCGTTCCTTCACAAACGTTTCCGTCGCGGTACGGAGGTCTTGTGCATTGTAGTCGCGCTCGATCGCCGTACGCTCCGGTTCGATCGAGGGCCAAGCCTGACGCGGGTTCTCAAGGGTCATTTTCGTTCGCGCACGAAAATCCTCGACTTCTTCGTCAGCGAGATGGCAAACAATTTCGAGCACACTCCAGTTACCCGACTCCGGTCGCCACCGCGCGTCGTCGTCACTCACGCCGGCGACCAGAACCGGCAGAATCTCGCCCAACTGCTCCAGCCGGTTAACGATGGCCGTGAAGTTCATAAGAGTACCCGCCTATTAACTACATTGTCCCGGGACCTACCTGAAATTGTCCTCCCAAACGATCGCCGGTGAAAGTCGGCATGGCAACGGTGCTAACTGACACACGCAGCTTTTTCCCCGAAATTCGTGGAATGCTTGACTGTTTTTCTCCTGAAACCTATGCTATTGTGGTCTGACTTTGCTCCCGCTCAAGAGATTTTCCCTTGATCCAGTCCCACACCATTTCGACGTTGCTTTCGGCACTGGTTGCGCTCTGTCCGTTCCAGTGCCTGATGAACGGATGTTTTGCCAACGGAATTTCGCCGGGGGTTTCCTGCTGTTCGGACTGCTGTCCCAGCCAACCATCCGATGGGTCAGATACGCCCCGTCGAGACGGCGATGAGCACCGCCAATGCGGCAATTGCTTCTGCAGTGGCGCGTTGCCAACCAGCGATGTTTCCGACGATCTGATGCTCGCGGACGCATTCTTGCTCATGCTGCCGCGGGAGACTCTCGAGTTCCGTTGTCGGGTTATGCCGTCGCGGCAAGTCCTATCGACGTCTTTCCTGGCACCCGGTGATGCTTCAGCGCTCGAAATGCGCGCTGTGCTCTCCTGCTGGACGATCTAAAGCGGATTGACCCACCCGTTCGCCAATCGTCCATCGAGCGTGCTTTCCCTTGCGCGCGAATTCTTCAGCAAACAGCACGAGATCAGCCGTGAACAGCCTTCCATCGAAACTTCAAGAACCCGTTGTGCGCTCCGCGGGCGCCGACGTCCCCGCTCCGCGAACCGAAGTCCCCGCCGTCGTCGCCCCGGCGCGACAGACCGGCGTCTTCCGAGGGATCGCCATGGTGATTCTGCGGGGAATCCCCACGCTCATCGTGCTCGGAATTTTGGGTGGACTGGCATGGTGGGGACAACATCATGGCTGGACACTTCCCGCGTTTTCGGAATTGACCGGGCGGGTGGAAGATGACGGCGTGTTATGGTGCGACGCGCATGGCGTGCCGGAATCCGACTGTATCTCGTGCAACGCGGATTTAATGCCGAAGGGCGAACTCCACGGTTGGTGCGTCGAACACGGTGTTCACGAATGTGTTTTGCACAATCCGCAAACGGCGCAACTGAAGGAAACAGCGGATATTGGTCCCGCGGACTTCGATCGCGCGGCTCGGGCGATCTCTTCGCGTCCCCGGATCGAGAACGACCCGGCGTGCAAGATGCATTTGCGACGCATCCAGTTTCCCTCGATCGAAGCCGTCGATCGCGCCGGAATCGATATCAGTCTCGTCGATCGAGGGCCCATCGTTGAGACAATCAAGACAACCGGTGAGATTGTTTACGACCCGACGCGCGTTGCCCACCTGTCGTCGCGAGCCAGCGGCACCATCTGGCGGGTTCAGAAGAATGTCGGCGATTTGGTAATGCAAGGCGATGTGCTGGCCCTTGTTGACGCGTCCGAGGTTGGCCGGCTGAAATCGCAGTTATCGAAAGCACTCGTTCAACTCGACCTCGATTCCCGGGTAGCCGCCCGACTTGAAAGGCTGGATGCCGGAGTCATCGCGGGCAAACGGCTGGAGGAAGCCCGATCGGCGAGGGCGGAATCGAGTGTGGCGATTCACAACGCGATCGAAGCGCTTTCCAGTCTTGGCTTGTTAATCAACGCCGACCAGGTTCTCGATCGTCCCATGGAAGAAGTCCGCGCCGAACTCAAGCTCCTCGGCCTTCCCCCGGCGCTGCTGGCCTCGATGGACCCGTCACGACTTTCGGCCAACCTGATTCCGGTCGTATCGCCGCGAGAGGGCGTGGTTGTCATGAGGGATGCCGTTGCCGGTGAAGTTATCGAAACGAGCAAACCCTTGTTTACCATCGTCGACACCAGCCGGATGTGGTTGCGCCTCAACGTGCGGATGGAGGAGGCGGAAAGGCTTTCGATTGGCCAGAAGATCATTTTCCGACCCGACGGATCAGCCAGGGAATTGACGGGCAAGGTCACATGGCTTGGCACGGACGTCGACGACCGGACGCGAACGGTCGGCGTTCGCGGTGAGATTCCCAACAGCGACGGCAACTTGCGAAACGAAACCTGGGGAGCGGGTGAAATCGTTCTCCGCGAGGAATCGAACGCGATCATCGCTCCGCGCGATGCGATCCACTGGGAGGGGTGCTGCCACGTCGCCTTTGTCCGGGACAAGGATTATTTCGAGAAGGGCTCCTGGAAGGTTTTTCATACTCGTTCGGTGCGCCCCGGCGCGACAGCGGGCGACAAGGTCGAAGTGATCGCGGGATTGTTGCCCGGCGAAATCATCGTCAGCAAAGGGAGCGGAATCCTGCGGGCCGAGTTGCTCAAGGGCAACCTCGGTGCCGGCTGACTGTGCGAACATTGACCTTCGGTCCGAAGGTTGAGGAGAGTGGAGAGTGGAAATCCAAAATGTGAAAGCGGGAATTTAAGTTTTGAGATTTGAGATTTGAGATTTGAGACTCGATCCCGTCGCTGATCACTGGCGGCAGCCTCCGTTTGTTACCCGTACCTTGTCGCTCACCGCTCTCATCGACTTTTCGCTCCGCAATCGGCTGGTGGTGCTATGCGCCGTCGTCGTTGTGATTGCGGTCGGTGCGTATTCGCTTCGCTATCTCAATATTGACGCCTTTCCGGACACGACCCCGGTCATGGTGCAGATCAACACCACGGCTCCCTCGCTGTCGCCGGAGGAAATCGAGCGACAGATTACATTTCCGGTCGAACAGGTCATCAGCGGCCTTCCCGGACTTGAAAAACTGCGTTCGATTTCAAAATTCGGCCTTTCACAGGTTGTCGTCACCTTCGAGGAGGGGACCGACATCTGGTTCGCGCGTCAACTGGTTGGCGAAAGGATTTCGACCGTTGAGCTGCCCGAAGGAATCGAACGGCCGCGGATGGGGCCTGTCTCAACCGGTTTGGGTGAAGTCTTTCATTACATCGTGCGACTGGAGGGGGTCGATCTTTCATTGCTGCCACGGAACCAGCAGATCGAAAAACTGTCGGAATTGAGAACGATTCACGACTGGATCGTCAAACCGCAACTGCGGACGGTTCGCGGAACGGCGGAAGTCAACAGTTGGGGCGGGTTTGAAAAACAATACCAGGTGCGCGTCGATCCCGCCCGCTTGATCAAGCATGACTTGACGTTCGAGGAAGTCGTCGGGGCCGTAAGGGCCAACAACCGCAACGTCGGCGGCGGCAACATCACGCGGAACACGGAAATGCTGCTGGTGCATGGCATTGCCCGCACCGTCAACATTGAGCAAATCGAAAACATGGTCATCCGGGCGGTCGGCGGATCGCCGATTCGCGTTGGCGACGTTGCCGACGTGCAAATTGGTCACGAGATTCGAAGAGGTGCCGTGACCGCGGACGGCGAGGGCGAGGTCGTTTACGGACTTGGCTTCATGCTGATGGGGGAGAACAGTCACGAAGTGACCAACGACCTCAAGACCAAAATGCAGGCGATCAAGTCGACGCTTCCGCCGGGTGTCGAAGTTGTCACGGTTTACGACCGCACCGAACTGGTCGATCACGTGATCGAAACCGTGAAAACCAATCTCTTTGAAGGGGGCCTGCTGGTCGTCGCCGTTCTCTTCCTGTTCCTCGGGAATTTGCGGGCCGGATTAATCGTGGCGCTGGCGATACCGCTTTCCATGCTGTTTGCGTTTTCCGGGATGTTGCAAGTCGGGATCGCGGCCAGCTTGCTCAGCCTCGGGGCGATTGACTTTGGACTGGTCGTGGACAGCTCCGTCGTGATGGTTGAAAACTGCGCGAGAAGAATCTCGGCCGGAATCCCCCGCGGACAAACCAGGATGGATGTCATCCGTGATGCGTCGATCGAGGTTCGCAAGCCGACGATGTTTGGCGAACTGATCATCATGATCGTTTATCTGCCGATCCTCACACTGGAGGGGGTCGAAGGCAAACTGTTTCGCCCGATGGCGCTGACGGTCATCTTTGCGCTCGCCGGTTCAATGCTCATGTCGCTGACACTGATGCCGGTACTGTGCAGCTACTTTCTCCCTCGCGGGATGACTCACCGCGAACCGTTGCTGATTCGCGCGATCAAACGAATCTACAAACCGGTGCTGCATTTCACCATGCATCAAAAGGCTGCTGTCATCCTGCTGGCCGTCGGTCTTCTCGCCTTTGCCTTTGGCCTGATCGCGCCGAACCTCGGATCGGAGTTCGTGCCGAAACTCTCCGAGGGTGCGCTGGCGATCAACGTGGTGCGCCTTGCGGGAACAGACCTCGACGAGTCGATCCGGATCAACACGCAAATGGAGAAAGCCGTCTTGCGGAGCTTTCCCGACGAAATCGAGCATGTCTGGAGCAGGATTGGCAGCGCCGAAGTCGCCACGGACCCGATGGGAGTCGAGTTGACCGACATGTTCATCACGCTCAGGCCCCGTGCCCAATGGACCCGGGCAAGTACCCAGGACGAGCTGACCGAACGGATTCAGAAAACGTTGCGTGAAATTCCCGGTCAACGAATCGCAATGACGCAGCCGATCGAGATGCGTCTCAACGAGATGATCAGCGGAGTGCGCAGCGACGTGGCGGTCAAGCTCTTCGGCGACGATTTTGACGTTCTGGTTGACAAGGCGAGCGAAATCGAACGTGTGCTGAAGTCCATCGACGGAAACGCGGACGTCAACGTGGAACAGATCACGGGCCAACCGGTCTTGCAGGTAATCGTCAGACAGGATGAAATCGCGCGGCACGGAGTTTCCGCGACGGAAGTCCTCAACCTCGTCGAATCGCTGGGAAGTTTTTCGCTCGGTGAAATCCATGAGGATCAATTGCGTTTCCCGCTGGTCGTGCGGTTGCCCGAATCGGTTCGCAGCACGCCCGAATCGATCGGCAACATCGAGATCAACACGCCCTCCGGTCAACGGATTCCGCTCGCCCGCCTGGCGGAAATAAAAACGATCGAAGGCCCCTCCACGATCACGCGTGAATGGGGATATCGCCGCATCACGATCTCTTCAAACATTCGCGGCCGCGACATGGGTGGCTTTGTCGCCGAGGCGCAACAGAAAATTGCCGATCAAGTCAAGCTGCCGGACGGCCGCTATCACGTCGAGTGGGGGGGCCAGTTCGAACATTATCAAAGCGCGCGACAGCGGCTGATGTTCATCGTGCCAATGGCGCTGACGCTGATCCTGATTCTGCTGTACATGACGTACCGCAATCTGGTTGACACGTTTCGCGTTCTGACCGGCATCCCGTTCGCATGGACGGGCGGGATCATCGCGCTGTGGATTCGTGACATGCCATTCTCGATATCCGCCGCGATCGGTTTCGTCGCCTTGTCCGGGGTGGCGGTTCTGGACGACATGCTGCTGGTAACCACAATTCGTCGTCTTCGTGGCGCGGGATTGGCGCTGGAACGAGCTGTCGAAACGGCGGCGATGATGCGGCTTCGTCCTGTATTGATGACGACGCTGGTCGCTGCCGTCGGATTCTTGCCGATGGCGCTGAATACCGGTATCGGTGCCGAAGTACAACGGCCCCTGGCGACCGTGGTGATCGGCGGCGTCATCAGCGCGATGGTGATGTCGCTGCTCGTGCTTCGGGTCCTTTATTCCGTGTTCGCGGGCGTGAGGGGTGACTCGACGGATGCCGTCGATCCGTCACAAAGCGATTTTGAAAGCAATGGGAACGTGGCCACCGGCCATTCAGATAAAACGGTTGTTTCGAGTTCTGACTGACGACAGGTTTTTTCCGAAAGGAATGTTTTGATGAGCGTTTACAAGAGTTGTGGATTTATCGCGATTGCCTTCATGGCGGCGATGTTGATCTCCGGATGTGCGAACGACAACCCGGCCGCCGGGACGGATGGCGCTGCAAACGACATGAGCGCCTCGGTCGACGATCATTCCGGCTGGTGGTGCAAGGAGCACGGCATTCCGGAAGAGGAATGCAGCATGTGCAGCGCGGCGGCCGCCCGCGAGTTTCGGGAGAAGGGTGACTGGTGCGAGGAACACAATCGCGCCGAGTCGCAGTGTTTTATTTGTGACGCCAGCCGGGCCGACAAATACGCCAAACTGTACGAAGCCAAATACGGCGAAAAACCGCCAAAACCGACTGAATAGGCATGGCAATGCCGAACGAACGGAATCAGCTTGCGTTTCGCATCCACGGCCTGGATTGCGCGGAGGAAGTCGCGATTCTGAAGCGGGAACTTGGCCCGCTGGTTTCCAGCGTCGATCAACTGAGCTTCGATGTCCTCAACGGCAAGTTGATTGTCGATAGCCCGGACGGATTGACGAAAGAACGGATCGTCCGGGCTGTCGACAAGACCGGAATGCGCGCCGAAGTCTGGAGTGACGAGGCTCCCGCGACCTCGGGCAATTTCTGGCAAACGAGAGGCCGCGCGATTCTCACAACTGTCAGTGGGGTATTCGGCGCGGCCGGATTCGCGAGTCATGCCGTGATCGCTGACGGCTTCGCCGATGCGATTGGCTCGGAGGGGATGGGAATCGCCCATGGCGTGCCCCTCGTTTCCGTATGCCTTTATTTGATCGGCATTCTCGCGGGTGTCTGGTTCGTGCTGCCGAAAGCGTGGCGTTCCGCCCTTCGATTGCGGCCCGACATGAACTTGTTGATGGTCGTGGCGGTGATCGGGGCGGCGGCGATTGGCGAATGGTTTGAAGCGGCTACCGTGGCGTTCCTGTTCGCCGTCTCCCTCTTGCTCGAATCGTGGAGCGTCAGTCGCGCTCGTCGAGCGATTTCAGCGCTGATGGACCTGGCACCGTCAGCGGCAAGGGTTCGCAATGAGGAGGGCGTGGTAACGCAGGTTACTCCCGCCGAAGTTGCCGAAGGAACCGTATTCATTGTTCGTCCAGGCGAGAAAATCCCGCTCGACGGGCGAGTCGTCAAGGGAGCCAGCGCGGTCAATCAGGCACCCATCACGGGTGAAAGTTCACCCGTTGACAAACGCATCGATAGCGAGGTATTTGCCGGAACGATCAACGGCGACGGCGCGATCGAGGTCGAATCGACCAAACCGGCCGACGACACCACGCTCGCGAGAATCGTCCGCATGGTGGGCGACGCGCAATCGAAACGCTCTCCGTCGGAACAGTGGGTCGAGAAATTCGCGCGCCACTACACGCCCGCCGTGATGATCCTCGCCCTGCTCGTGCTGGTCGTCCCGCCGTTGGTGCTTGGCGGTTCCTGGTCGGACTGGCTGTATCGGGCGCTGGTCTTGCTGGTCATCGCCTGCCCCTGTGCACTGGTGATTTCGACACCCGTTTCCATCGTTGCGGCGCTGGCGTCCGCCGCCAGGAACGGCGTGCTCATCAAGGGGGGGCCGTTTGTCGAGGCCCCCGCGCGACTGCGGGCGATCGCGATGGACAAGACCGGGACGCTGACTCACGGGAAGCCCGACGTGATCGACATCGTGCCGCTCAACGAGCACAGCGAGGCCGAACTGCTGGAACGAGCCGCCGCACTGGAAACGCATTCCAGTCATCCACTGGCGCAAGCCATTGTTCGCAAGGCGATGGAACTTGGGATTGCCATTCCACCGGCGGACGAGTTTGTAATCATTCAGGGCAAGGGTGCTCGCGGAATCGTTTATGGAAAGCCCTTCTGGCTTGGTTCGCACCGGTTTCTTGAGGAGCGCGGGCAGGAAACTGCCGAAGTTCATGACCAACTGGAATCGCTCCAGCAGGCGGGGCGTTCGATCGTCGTGGTTGGCAACGAGGAACACGTGTGCGGCTTTATTTCGCTGGCCGACACGGTGCGAGTTGAAGCCGCGAACATTCTCACGCAACTTCATGAAGCGGGTATCGAGGATGTGGCAATGCTTACAGGCGACAACTGGGGAACGGCGAAAGCGATTGCGGCCGAAGTCGGAATTGATACGGTTCACGCCGAATTGCTGCCGGAAAACAAGGTCGCCGTGATCGAGTCCCTGGTGGAAAGGTACCAACAGGTCGCGATGGTTGGCGACGGCGTCAATGACGCACCGGCGCTGGCGCGCAGCTCGCTGGGCATTGCCATGGGGGCGGTGGGAACGGATGCCGCGATCGAAACGGCGGACATCGCCTTGATGTCGGACGACTTGACGAAGCTGCCGTGGCTGATTCGCCATTCAAGAAAGACGCTGTCGATCATCCGGCAGAACATTGCATTTTCACTGGGGGTGAAACTGCTGTTCGTCCTCCTCACGTTCGGGGGCTTCGCCTCGCTGTGGTCCGCCATCGCCGCCGACATGGGCGCGTCGCTGCTGGTGATTTGCAACAGCCTTCGGCTCCTTCGTACCTAGTCCTCGCGCGTAGTGCGTGCGCGTAGTGCGAACTGCCAGTTCGCATCGTGTGTACAAAACGTCAGTGCGAACTGGTGGTTCGCGCTACGGCCACCGGCAGGCGGTCGAGCCAGTTCCAGCGGTCGCGCTGGCTGCCGTCGAAAAAGCCGAAAAAAAAGTCCTGGATGGAACGCGTCACCGGGCCTGGCTTGCCCGAACCGACGGCGATCCGGTCGACCGAGCGAACGGGTGTCACCTCGGCGGCCGTCCCGGTGAGAAAGACTTCGTCGGCGATGTACAGCAATTCGCGAGGCAAGGCCTCCTCGCGCAATTCGTGACCCAGGTGGGCGGCAATCTGCAACACCGTGTCGCGCGTAATCCCGCCAAGGATCGAGGAGGCGAGCGGTGGCGTGTAAATTCGCCCGTCACGCACCAGGAAAAGGTTTTCCCCGGAACCTTCCGCGACCATTCCCTGGGCATTTACGGAGATACCTTCCAGGTATCCGTTGCGATGCGCCTCGGTGCAAATCAACTGCGCGTTCAGGTAATGACCCCCGGCCTTGGCGAGGACCGGAATCGAAGCGCTGGTCGAGCGGTTCCACGACGAAATGCAGGCGTCGATACCGTTCTCGATCCCGTCCTGGCCCAGGTAAGCGCCCCATTCGAACGCTCCGACCGCTGTTTCGACTTCGCATTCGTTGTTTGCGTCGAGGGCGAGCGTCCCCATCCCGAGAAAAACAATCGGTCGGATGTAGGCGTTCCCCAGTCCATTGCGGGAAATCACCTCGCGACAGGCCCGCACCAGTTCGTCGATGGAAAACGGGCAATCGATACGGTAAATCCTTGCGGAATCCAGCAAGCGGCGAATGTGGTCTTCCAAACGAAAAATCGCCGGGCCGTCAGGTGTTTCGTAGCTGCGAATTCCCTCAAAGACGCACGAACCGTAGTGCAGCGCGTGGCACATTACGTGGACCGTGGCGTCCCGCCAGCCGACCAGTTCGCCGTTTCGCCAAATATACTTTGTTGGTTTCATGAGTTTCCGGACCAGGATCAATAGGCGGACTTTCACCGGCGGTTGTTGACGTGGACAATTCTAATTGACCCATGGCGGGATTTGAAGGAGCACCGTTCTCATTCACCGACCTGTCGGGAACGACAGGCGAGCCGCCACCGCCGGGGCGACCTGGTTTGGCCTGCTGCGATCCAATAATCGGGGCTCGAGGATTTGCGTTGCTCAGTGGTCATGTCCGTCGTGATTGTGGCCGGTGTGGCTGTCCGTGCCGTGATCATGACCGTCCGCCGAATGATCGTGCTCCGTTTCAAAACCGGATTTGCTCAGCCAGTCCTGCCAGACATGCGCGGATTGCGAATTGGGAAGGCCGATCGTATTCCAGTTCGGACAACGGAACCGCACGTCAATGTGGTCGCCGTGATTGTCGACCTCGGCTTCGCAGCCGATTAACTCATAGGTCTCCTTGAGCGACTGAGCCTGTTCGGCGCTTCGTGCGTGAATCGTTTTCCAGTCGGCCAGTCGAACCTTGATCGTCGGAATCCGGGTCGTTCCGGCGGGGTTCAGGACAACGGTTTCAAATTGGTGGTTGACCAGCCATTGACGCCATTGCCCGGATTGCTGATCGTCCTGAACATTGATCGCTTTCCAGCTTGGGCACCGGAAGACAATGTCGACATGTCCGCCGTGGTTTTCCTGTTTGACTTCACAGCCGATGCCCTGAAGCGTCGCAATCGTGTCCTGGGCCGCCTGTGCGCCATCGCCGTGAATCGTCCGCCAATTGGCCATGCGGAAGCCGACTTTTCTGGCAACCTCCGACGGTTGAACGGACGAGGGCGGAGATGTGGCTGATTGCTGTTGATTCAAAGGCTGCCATGCGAACGAGTCCGCGGCAAATGCCAAAATCATACAGGCCGAGAGCAACCGTGCAGCGATCAATAAAAACTTCATGTTCATTCCTTTGCTTGAGAGTTGAGTTGAGTCGAGTGTTGAATCGAATTGAGGGTTGAGAGTTGAAAAGATCAACGCTCGTTTCCTGAATCTTCGCTTCCCGAATCGCCGACCGGCGGGGTGGCCCGGCGAATTTAGTGCTTGTGTCCGGAGTGGTCGTCGTCTCCTCCCTCGTGACCGTGTCCGTGATGATCGAATGTTCCCGTGAAAGGCTTGCCGTCGATCATGACGCGAAGTTTGCCTTTCACTTCCTCGCCTTCGATCATCTCCATCAATTGCCCGTCGTTCGATGCGAACTCCGGGGAACCACCCGGTTGGCTGGCGATTAACTCAAACGCCCGCGTGTCGTCCCCCGCCGTGAGAGTCAGGCTGATCGATGACTCGTTGATCGACAGCGGCTCCATGTGGCTGTCCATCAGGTAAATCGTCACCGATTCCGTCTGGTGATCGTCCACCAGTTCGGCGTGGTACTCGTGGTTCCGGCCCAGCTCGATCAAGTGGCCACCATGCCTCGGCGAATGATCGTGAGCAGCGTGGTCGTGATCGTCGTGACCCTCCTCGTCGTGGTTGTGGCCATCGCCCTCGCCTTGACCTTCGGTTGTCCCGGACTTATCGGTCGTTGAATTGTCGCAGCCCACTGCAAAAATCGATATGGCGACGAGCGCCAACAAGTATGAAAACGTTTTCATGACTGAAATTCCTCGAAAACAGTTTGGAAAAAGAATCGGCGATGGTCTCAGAACGTGTTTGAAAATGGTTTTTGGGGTGCAAGACACCGGGTATCCGACGGCCTTCCAGGGCGATGTTCAAAAACGGCCTTGGAAGGCCATTGTACAAGTCTCCAGTCTCCAGTCTCAAATCTCAAAACACTCCTCAGGTTGATCAAGGTGCGTCGGAAGCCGCCACGGAATGCAATGCCCGCGAGACGTGATGCTCGTGCGATTCCTCGGTCAATTCGACTTGACTCGCCTGGTTCTCAACGACAGCCTTTGCGGATTTCATGCCGAATTGCCAAAACAACGCCGGGCGGACAAGGAACTCCAGCACGGTGCTGGTGATCAGGCCTCCAATGATAACAGTCGCCACCGGATAAAGAATTTCCTTGCCCGTTTCTCCGGCGGCCATCGCCAGCGGAACCAGCCCGATCCCCGTCGTCAGGCCGGTCATGAGCACCGGTGCCAGTCGCTCCTTGCCGGCGCGAACGATCATGTCGGGCGACCAGGTTTCGCCCTCATACTTGACCAGATGCAGGTAATGGTTGATAAGCAGAATTCCGTTTCGCGTGGCGATGCCGCAGAGCGAAATGAATCCGACCATCGCCGCGATGGTCAACGTCTGGTCGGTGATTCGCAGCGCGGCGACGCTGCCAATGAACGCCATCGGCAACGCAACCATGACTTGCAGGGACAGATTGAGACTCTGGAACATCGTGTAGAGAACCAGCAACATGCCAACGAGCGCGACCGCGAAGAGGATGGCGATCACGCGCGACGCGCTTTGCTGGCTCTCGAATTGTCCGCCGTATTCGAGTGTGTATCCGGAAGGAAGATCATCCACGATCGGCTGAAGTTTTCGTTTGATATCCTCGACCACATCGACGAGGCCGCGCCCGCTGACATTGCATTGAATGACAATTCGGCGACGAACCTTTTCCCGCATGATCTGGTTTGGGCCTGAGCCTTCGCGAATCGTCGCGACGTCCTCCAGTTTTACCGCGCCACCGTCGGGCAAACTTATTTGCAAGCGGCGCAACGTATTGAGGTCCTCGCGGAACGGTTCGTCCAGTCGAACCAGCAGGTCGAACTTGCGCTGTCCATCGAGGACTTCCGAAACGACGATGCCGTTCATGGCGGTTTCGACAAACCCGGTCACTTCGGTCCGCGTCAGGCCGTATTGTTCCAACTGGTCGCCGTTGACGCGGATTTGAAGTTGGGGAATCTCGGTTTGTTGCTCGATTTGCGCGTCGGTGACGCCATCGATCGTCTTGATGGCCGCCTCGATCGCCTTGGCGTTTCGCCGCAACGTATCGAGATTGTCTCCAAAAAGCTTGATGCCGACCTGGGCCTTGACTCCGGAAATCATATGGGAAATCAGGTGCGCCAGCGGCTGTTCGGTGCTGGTGACGATCCCGGGGACGTCTTCAAGTCTCTGCCGGATGTCCTCGAGGATTTCTTCCCGCGATCTTTCGGACTCCTCCATCGATGCAAAGAATTCCGTGACGTTGACACCTTCCGCGTGTTCGTCGAGCTCCGCGCGACCCGTTCGACGGGCCAAGGTCCGGACTTCAGGCACTTCGCGAATTCGCTCGCCGGCGATTCGTGCGATGGCGCTCGATTTTTCGAGGGAGGTACCGGCGGGCATGAGAACGTTGATTTGCACCGCTCCTTCGTTGAACGGCGGAAGGAAGTCTCGCTCAATTGAATAAAGCGCTATGCCGGCAATGGCAACCGCAATCACCGCGACGATTAAAATGGGAATGGACGCTCGCAGGCTGAATCGAATGGCGAATTGGGCGATCCACTTCAGGAAGCGCAACAGGAAGGAGTCGCTTTCGTGCGCGCTTTCGTCCGGGCTGAACTTCTGACTTGCCAGCAGCCAATACGACAAAACCGGGGTAACCGTCAACGCGACGAGCAATGAAGCAAGAATCGACACGATGTAGGCAATGCCCAGCGGCGCGAATAAACGGCCTTCCATTCCGCTCAACGCGAACAAGGGAATGAAGACCAGAATCACGATCATCGTGCCGAAAACGACCGAGTTCCTCACTTCAACACCGGCCCGAAAGACCACCAGCAACGGGTTCAAGGGGTTTTCAGAATGGCGATTTATTTTCAGCCTTCGGAATATATTCTCCACGTACACAATCGCGTCGTCGACCAGCTCGCCAATCGCGACGGCAAGACCACCAAGCGTCATCGTGTTGATGGATAGTCCAAAAAACCAGAACACGAGGCCCGTCAGCACGATCGAAAGCGGGATGGCGGTAAGTGTAATAAATGTTGTTCGAAGATTGAGCAAGAACAGGAACAATATAATGACAACGAGAACTCCGCCGTCGCGTAACGCCTCAATCACGTTGGCAATGGCGTGGTCGATAAATTCCTTTTGCTGATAGATACTGGTGTCGAGGCGAATGTCGTCCGCCAGACGGCCTTCGAGGTTCTGCACCAGGTCCTCGATTCTCGCGGTTACGTCGCGGGTGTCAGCACCCGGTTGTTTGCTGATGGTGAGAATAATGCCGGGTCCGCCGATGAAGGGATCGGGCGTATCTTCCCTGGTCTCATCGCCCGACTCCCGGCTCATCTCCCGGTGGCGCGGGTCCTTGATGTACAAGGCACTGTCGCCGCGCTTGATCTGGGCACCTTCGACGATGCGGGCGATTTGGCCAAGAGTCACCGACTTGCCATCGCGAAACTCCACGACGATTCGGTGCAGTTCGTCGATCGATTGAATTCGTCCGAGTGCCCGGACGAGATATTCATTCGGGCCTTGTTCGTCGAGATACCCACCCGTTGCGTTGGCGTTGCTCATCGAAAGAGCTTCTTCAACCTCGTGAATCGTCACTCCGTACTTCAGCAGCAGGTTCGGGTCGACGAGAACCTGAAACTGCTTTCGGTCGCCGCCCATGACGAAGACCTGCGAAACGCCAGGAATGGTCAGCATCTGCTGGCGAACGACCCAGTCAGCCATCGTTCGCATTTCCAGCGGCGATGTGCGACGATGGATCGAAAGTTGATTGGGTGCCTGACTGGAATACGCGAGGGCGTACCAGCGATCTGTTTTTCGGTCGCCGATCATCCATTTCTGGTCGGCAATTTCCTTGCGGATGTCGAGGTCGCTGGACAGCGGGCTTCCGTGCTCGTCGAATGCCGCCAGCACCACGGGAGGAGCGCGACCGGCATTGAGCAACTGGATCGTTTCCGATTCGGGATATTGAATATCAAAGAGGAACGTTTTTTCATTGGTTTCGCTCAACATGCCGACCATGACGATCTGACCCATGATGGACGAGATCGGAGCAAGTTGAGGTTTGACGCCCTCGGGCAATTGTTCGGCGACGACTGCCAGCCTTTCCGCAACAATCTGGCGGTCGTTGTAAATGTCGGTCCCCCAGTCAAATTCGACATAGATGACCGAAAGGCCGACGCCGGAAGTCGAGCGAACGTCCTGGACTCCGGACGCTCCGTTCAGCGCGGTTTCGATGGGAAAGGAAACAAGAGTTTCAACTTCCTCCGGCGCGAGGCCGGGTGCTTCCGTCATGATCACCACGCGCGGGCGATTCAAGTCGGGAAAGACGTCGATCGGCAGTTGCATCATCTGCCAACCACCAAAGAGCAGCGCAAACGTCGCCAGCGCTGCAACCAGCATGCGGTTGTGCAAGGCGAATCGGATAATGGCGTTGAGCATGGAAGAGTTTAGAGTCCAGAGTTTAGAGTCCAGAGTTCAGTGTTCAGTGTTCAGTGTTTCTTTCTCTCGACTCTGCCGTCTCAGCGAATTACGCAGGCCGCTGAGCATCCGGGCAATTTCCTCAGCAGACTTGTATAGCTGAACGCAGCTCCCTTCGCGGATGAAATCTTGTCGTTGCGCGATTTGTGCCGGCGAGACCGTTTCCATCAGCGAACCATATGCGATCTCGATAAACCGCGAGAACTCAATATCTGAGTTTCGTGATGATCCTTCCGCGATATTGGAGGAAATCGATACCGCCGCGCGACGGTTTTGACTTGTCAAGCCAAATTGCTCTTCACGCGGAAACGATTTCGTTTCCAAATATACCTGGTCGGCATATTCAATTGACTTTTGCCACACGGCCAATTTTTCAAACTTGAACAAGGTGCGCTCCTGTCTCTTGTCTCTGGACTCTGGACTCTCGTCTCTCGACTTTCTCAATGCTGGTGTCCCGCATGGGGGTCGACCGCCCCACCGGCCTGGTTTTTCATGGCCAGGTGCATTTGGTAAGCGCCATGGATGGCGATGATGCTGCCCGCGAGCTGGCCATCGTTTTCCAGAACGACGGTATCCTTGTCGTGGTACAGGACGTGGACGTCGATGCGATCAAAATTTTCTCCGTTTTGTTCAAAGACAAACGCATTCGGGCCATCGATCACAACTGCGTCCGCGGGCAATACGATCTTGTTCTTCATGACACTGGACGTGGGAATGCGGGCTTCCATGCGTTGCCCAGGCCGATACTTCCAGGCGACAAAACCGTCGGTGGAACCACCCGATTGGTTGACCAGCGAGTTCGGCAACAGCAGATAAAACGTTAGCGCGCGAGACGCCATGTCGACGTGGTCGGCGACGCTCTCGATTTTCAGGTTCAGGACCTCAGCGCTGTTGGCGTTTCCCGACACCGGAACGACCTGGACCGTCTTGCCCTCGCGCGACGCCTCGATGAGGCGATCGGCGTCCTCCTCAAACGCCTTGCCTTCGACGTACAAGAGACAGTGGTCCGCCAACACGCCGAGCAGGTCGCCGGCGCTGACACTCTGGCCGCGATTGACGTGGATCGCCTGGACATGATAAAGATGTTCGATCGGCGCATGGTCATGATTGGTTGCAAAAGGCGGAGCGACAACGGTAACGTCCCGGAGGACTTTGCGGGTCTCCTCGATGGCGGCGACCTGTTGTTCCGAGATGCCGTGTAGCAGCAGACTTTGCCGCAACGCTCCCAACGTTGCCTGGGCCTCGTCACGCTGGTATTCCTGCTCGATGATTCGCTTGCCGGGTATCACGCCCTCGCCAATGTTGCGAAGCCGGTCAAGTTCCTGGTTAATGACGTCGAGGGCTTGCAGGCGAGTCAGGAATTCCGTCTGGGCGGTCACGACGCCCTCATGGGTTAGCCGCAAGTCAAATAGCGGCTGGCCAGGTTCCGCCGCGATGCGTTCCAGCGGATGAACCTGGGTCACGATACCCGTCATCGGAGCGGCAATTTCGATTTGCGAACGCCCCGGCCGTTCCACAATGATGGCCGGGACCGATACGATCTTCACATAGTCGGCGGGTACAACCGTGCCGGTGACCAGCCCGATGTTGTTCCACGCGGCCGGGCTCAGCGCCAGTGTGTCCGGCGCGGCGATCGTCCCCGCGTCTTCGGGTTCTTTTTCCCTGGAGTTCAATTCCTTGTTCTGGATGAACGCAATGAACCGCCGCGCATACGGCATCCAGCGATCTTGCGTGAACCAGGCGGCGATCGCGACCGCGACCAGTACGAATGACAAAACGACTGATTGCCAGTGTCTGCCTGTCCAGCCAAAAAACTTTTTTCGCGACATCCAGGGGTTACTCCAGATCGTCCGGATCACCTTGCGGCCCACGGTTTCTCCGCCGAAACCGCACGCCACCGCTCTCCGGCCGATGACAATCAGAAAACTGACAGGGGGGGACGAACCATTCGCCAACAAGTCAAATGCGAATCCATCCAGCGAGCGCGGACGAAGGGGTCGTCAAAACGCGCGGAGAGATATTTAAAGCAGTTGCACGCCAAACAACAAATGGGCGCGCAGTGAGGTCTTTGTGTGCGAGCAATCGGGGTACGGATCGGCCTCGAACCGATTCAACTCCGGTCCATCCGCCAACACCGAAGTTTCGGCCCCGCCCAGGTACTGCGTGGAAAAATCCACGGGGAAGAATTCGAAACTGGCTTGTTGCAGGTAGTTGCAACCATCGTCCTGGCATCCGGAATGACAGGGGCCATGCTCATCATCGCCGTTCCCTTCGGGCATCGATTGCCGTTGGGCGTCCGGTTTGTTGTCGGAAGCGTCGTGATCGTGACGACTGCAGCGACATTCGCCGAATTGTGTTTCAATCCTGTTGCGGCAAGCCGGCGTCGCGTGCTCTCCCTCACATGCATGCGCACCGATTCCGTGGTGCCAACCGCACCCCACGGCCATGTGCGCGATGACGGTGAAGATCGCGAGTTTTTCCAGGACGGCTTGCATGTTGTTAAGGTTGGATGACTCAAGAGCTTGATCATACTCGTATTAATAATCTGCTTCTGCGGATTCAGTGTCAATAGCAGTCCGGAAACGTCCCAAGCCAATTATCCGGAGTTCAGGGGCAAATGCCGAGCGTTCCGCAATCGAAATCGAGAGGCGGGGGGTCTGTCTCAACCACGGTGTCCAGTAGATAGCGCCCGGTCAGCCGTAGAGGACTTCGTCTTCAGGCGCGATCGTGTCGCCTGTTTCAAAGTGTTTGAGGCCGGTCTTTTGCAATACGAGCAGCGAAAGAAAGTACGGGTTGAGAAACAGATACCGCTTCCACAGGCGGCCCGGTTCGCGCGTCAGCCGATACAGCCATTCGAGTCCCGCGCGCTGCATCCAGCGTGGTGCCTGAGCGAGCCGACCGGCGTGAAAGGCAAACGCCGCACCGACGGCCAGCACGGGCATTCGCAATGCCTCCTTGAACTCGTACGCCCAGACTTCCTGGCGCGGACAGCCGAGTCCGACGAGCGTGATCGCCGCGCCGCTGTTGTGAATTTCCTTCACGAGCAGTGTTTTTTCCTCACTCGTTATCCTGCGAAATCGCGAAGCCCGTGAGCCCGCGATCCGCAACCGCGGAAAGCGATCGGCCAAACGGGTCCGCAACTCCGTAAGGATCGGATCGGTCGTGCCAAAGAGGAAGACGGGAATATCCTCGCCGGCCGCCGCCGCGCAGGTTCGCAGCGTCAACTCGGGACCGTAGACACGTTCCGCCAGTTGCGTGCGGTGCAGCCAGTTCAGTCCCCAGCGAACGGGCTGGCCGTCCGGCACGACGAGATCGAGATGATTGAGACGATGCCGGTGTTCCCTGTCGAGTACGCCCGTCATCACGCCGTGAACGGCGAGCGCCGAAACCCCAAGCGGAATCCGTCGTCGCGCGGCGTCGATGATTCGCTCGACGGCCGCTTCGTAATCGACCGCGTCGATACCGATACCGAGCAGATTGTGCCGGCCAAGGTCGATCATGGCGTTATCTGACCAGTTCGCCTTGCCACCGCTCGACATTCGCGTCGTGAATCTCCGAAATGATGTCGTGGACATTTCGAGTCAGCCGCCAGCCTGGATAATGGCTTGCAAACTTGCTCACGTCGCTGACATACCAGATATGGTCGCCGACGCGGTTCGATTCCTCGTACGTCCAGCCCAGATCGCGCCCGGAAACCTCTTCGGCTATCTCGATCGCCTCGAGCATCGAGCAATGGCTAAAGCGGCTTCCGCCGATGTTGTAGACTTCGCCGACGCGCGGATTGCGGAAAAAGTGGTCGAAGGCCTGGATCAGGTCGTGACTGTGAATGTTATCGCGAACCTGTTTGCCCTGGTATCCGAAGACCTTGTAGGGAAACCCCGTCACGGTGCATTTGACCAGCCATGCGAGAAAGCCGTGCAACTGCGCGCCGCTGTGATTCGGTCCCGTCAGGCAGCCCCCGCGAAAGCACGCGGTGTGCATCCCGAAATACCGCCCGTATTCCTGGACGAGCATGTCGGCGGCAACCTTCGACGCGCCAAACAGGCTGTGAAGGGATTGATCGATCGACATCTCCTCCGGGATGCCCCTGTGGTACGGATGATCGTCGGCAATTTCCCAGCGCGTGCCGGTTTCAACCAGCGGCAAGCGGTTCGGCGTGTCGCCATAAACCTTGTTGGTTGACGTGAAGATAAAGACCCCTTCAGGACAATATCGGCGGGTTGCCTCAAGCATCACCAGCGTGCCGTTGGCGTTCACCGTGAAGTCCGTCACCGGCGCGCGGGCGGCCCAGTCGTGGGAAGGCTGCGCGGCGGCGTGGACGACAAGGACGATGTCCGAACTGTATTCGGCGAAAATGTTCTTGATCAGCAATTCATCGCGAATGTCGCCATCGACGTGCCGGTAGGCCGATCCAAGTTCCGACTGCAACTCGTATTGTTGCCAGCGCGTGGAGGCATCGTCGCCGAAAAACTGGCGGCGCATGTCGTTGTCAATTCCAATGACGGTGAGGCCGCGGGAGGCGAAATGGCGGGCGGCTTCCGAACCGATCAGACCGGCCGAGCCAGTCACAATGGCGATGGTCATAGCTTGCGAATCCAGGTTGCAAATCGAAGGGGTCCGATGCCGCGTCCCTCACAGGAGTGGAACCGGAGCGTTGGCGGGAATTCGGCGATAAGCGAATCAGGCGGGGAAATGGCGAGCGTGCCGCGGGGAGAGTTCTATTCTGATTCAATTCGACGCCAGGTCAAGGCCGCCGAAAACGAAGGCCGGGACCTTCCTCAGCAGGCCGCGTTTTCCGGGTCGCTTGAAGCCATTTGCGAAACTCGCTGACGAGGGTCGTTTCGCTCACTTCGTTGCGGCGTGCGAGTGCGCTCCGCAATGGTTCCCCTGCTTCCCGGGCCTCGCACAAGGACCGTTTCGTTTACTTCGTTGCGCCGTGCACGGGCATCTTGATTGGGTTGCCGAGCTTGTCCTTGCAATCGAGTTCGAGGTGTTCGGGAAAGACGTTCTCGCTTCCCGAAATGCGGATTTGCAATTCCCCCTCGGCTTCCAGTGCCGCCAGTTCGCGACGCTTCTGGTTGTTCAGCAACGTGGCCACCAGATCGTTGACGCGGACGACGACCGATCGGACGTTCGGTTGCTGGGTTGCAAGCATGATCATGCGGATGACTTCCAGCGACATGCTCTCGGGCGTCTTGACCACTCCCCGGCCCGAACAGCATGGGCAATCGCTGAACGCACCACGCTTGATGCCGGGGCGAATCCGCTGCCGGGTCATTTCGATCAGGCCAAAGGGACTGGTGCGGAGAATACGGGTCCGCGCCCGGTCGCGTTTCATCGCGTCGCGGAGGGCGTGTTCAACGCCGCGGCGGTGCTTTTCCCTCCGCATGTCAATGAAGTCGTTGACGATCACCCCACCCAGATCGCGGAGCCTCAACTGGCGCGAGATTTCCTGCGCCGCCGCGATGTTCAGCCGGTAGGCGTTCTCGTCGGCCGAGTCGTCGAGGCGGAAACTGCCGCTGTTGACGTCGATCGCCACGAGCGCCTCGGTCTGGTCGATGACAATCGAGCCGCCGTCGGGCAGCGGGACCTCGCGGCGGTGAATGCTCGCGATCTCCTCCTCGAGGCGAAAACGGTGGAAAAGCGGGTCCTTTCCCTCGTACAGATGGAGTTGGCTGACCTGCCGCGGCATGACGATCTTGAGAAATTCCCTCGCCCTTTCAAAGGCGTCCTTGCGATCAATGTGAATGGCGTCAATGTCCGTCGAAACAATGTCGCGGATGGTGCGAATGATCAGATCGCTTTCCTCGTAGATATCGACGGGGGCGGGCTGGTTCTGCACGCGCCGCGCGATGACTTTCCACAGCCGCAAGAGGTACGCGAGGTCGCGGGAGAGTTCGCGTCGCGTCCGCCCCTGGCCCGCGGTCCGCACGATGAACCCCAGTCCCTTGGGCGGATTGAGTTCGCGCAGAATGTCCTTCAGCCGGTAGCGTTCTTCCTCGTCCTCGATCTTTCGCGAGACGCCGACCCGACCGAGGGCGGGCATCAGCACGACGTAGCGTCCGGGGATGCTGATGTAGGTGGAAAGCGTCGGCCCCTTGTTCCCGATCCCTTCCTTGATCACCTGGACGAGCACGTCGTCGCCGCGCTGGAAGAGTTCCTGGATGGGTGGCTTGAAGCGCGGGCGTCCGTTGGAGAAGCGATGCTTTTGCAATCGCGGATTGCGCCGGTCCTCGTCGCGCTCGCGCTGTTTCATTTCCTCCGGGTCGTAGCCTCCCTGGCGGAAATAGCCCGGTTCGACGTCGCTGATGTGCAGAAATCCGTTGCGGCCAACTCCGAAGTCGACAAAGGCGGCCTGGATTCCCGGCTCGAGGTTGACGACCTTTCCCTTGTAAATGTTGCCTACGTAATTGTTCTGGCTTGCTCGCTCAACGTACAACTCTTCGAGGCGTCCGTCTTCGAGGATCGCGATGCGGCATTCCTCGGTTTGTGACGCATTGATCAGCATCTCTTTTTTCATAATGGTTGTTGCCTGGGCTGGGTCCGGGCGATTGCCTGCCGGGCGACCGGGCAGTGATGGCTGGCGAAATTCCGGCACCCGCTCGCCATGTCGAGCCCGCGGTGCGAGGGGCAACCTTCGTGGCCGATGAGCCTTGCGAATGCCGCGCGAAAGCGGCTGGTTGCGTTTTCTTTCGCCAGCGATGTGCCCGCATTTGGCCGGGGCGAATCGCTTCCGAACGATGAAGATTGATTTGACGGTTTGTGTCACGCGAGAGGTTCATAAACGGTTCCGCATTCGGCGATGGCTACTGTTTTTCGTTACGGAGCACTTCGTCGGTGAACCGGGAACCAATCAGCTCGGCCACTTCAGAAATGGCCTTGCAGGCATCCGGACCGGTCGCGTGAAGATTCAGCACGGTACCGACAGCCGCGCCGAGTGTGAGGATCGACAGTTCACTTTTTGCATCGACCGTGGTCAAACCTTTTTCAATCTCGATCGACGACTTGAACGTGCGGGCAAGCGTTGCCACCATCGAGGCGGGGCGCATATGCAAGCCATGTTCATTGTTAACCGTGACGGAACAGGATTGCCGGTCGTTTGCGGACATGGTGAATGCGGCCACCGCGTTGTCGCGGCTGGCGTCGCAGCGCATTGGGGAATGGTGGTTCAGGATACGAACTGGTTGTTGTCCGCTTCCTCGAGCAAGGTCTGAATATCGCCGGCGGTGCGGGCGGCCTTCAGAAACTTGCAGAACATGTCATCCCGCAACTGGCGCGAAATGTTTTCCAGGGCGCGCAAATGGTCGCCGGGACGATCGGGAGGAGAGACCAGCAAAAAGAAAAGCTGGACGGGTTCGCCATCAAGACTCTGGAAATCGACGCCACCCTGGCTGACGCCGACCGTTCCCGTCAATTGCTCGACGCTGGGATGCTTGGTGTGCGGCACGGCGATGCCGCGTCCGATCCCGGTACTTCCCAGTTCCTCCCGTTTCAGGATTGCCTGGACGATGCTGTCCGATTCGTCGCCGTTGATTTTCCCGGCCTTCACCAGGTTATCAACCAGTTCGCGAATCGCGCCTTCCTTGTCACTCGCCGATAAATCCGACTGGATTGCATCGTAAGTGACAAAATCACAGAATTTCATACGCATACTCCTTGAGTTCCTTTAAGTTGTCGCGACCACCTTCAGAATTCCGTCGCCGGGTCCTCCACGCGCCGGTGCTTGCCGCCTCGGTGGTCAGTGAGTTTTTCCTTGTGTTTTCTGAGCTGTTGTTCGATTTTCCGGACGACCTTGTCGAGCGCGGCAAGGACGTTGCTGCCCGTGTCGGCCGCAAAGAAATCGTTGGTCTCTTCGGCTGAAACCTTGCATTCCACTCGTGGATCGTCGGGGTTCTTCAAATCCACCACCACTTCGACACGCGTTGTCCGGTCAAAGTACCGGGGCAGCTTTTCAACCTTTTGCTGGATCGTTTCACGGACGGAATCAGGTAACTGACCATTGCGGGCCGATACTGAAATATTCAACGGAAGACCTCGCGACGGCGATATGCGGAACTTGCCAACGTTTCCATTCTACCCATGATTCGCCGATCCAACAAATCCTCTTTCAAAAGGCGAAAGCCCCGATTCCCGACAAATCCCCCGTTGGCCGGAATCCCTTGCATTGCGCGGTCACGAGGGTCGGGAATCCTTCACTGGTCCTTGTCGAGGGCGTCGAGGCCCCCTTCGCCAGGAACTTCCCCGATTCCGACGGACAATTCGGTCAGCGGCACCGAGGGAGGCTGTTCGTAGCGGATGATTTGCTTCGCCAGACGCGGTTTCCATTGCCGATTGACAATGCGCTCACGTTCTTTTTCGGGTTTCGTTGCCGTGTACCCGTAAGTCACGCCGCCATTGATTTCCCGAAGGTTCTCGATCGCCAGGATGCGGATCGCCAGATCGCTGCTGGATAATAATTCAACGAGCCGCGCGTCGGCACCGCTTGCGAGGTCCGCCGCGGATATCCCAACGATCAATTCATAAAGTTCCGTTTGTGACTCGCCCGCAAAGACGAGACCGCGAAACAGATTCTCCGCCAGTTCAGGACGGTTGTAAATGGTTTGCCGCAGGGCTTCGATGAACGTTCGCCAGTTCGCGTTATTTTCCGGGTTCTCGAGATAGTCAACGACATAGTCGAAATTGCCCTCTTCGGCCAGCCACGTCATCGCCGCCAGCCGAATTTCCTGGCGCACGTCCAATTTCAAATCGACGAGCATCGCCGCAACATCGGCCCTGTCCGCAATCCACTCGCGAATCTCGTTGTCGACGATCGTCGTCAGTCGCGAGACGTAGCGGCGCGGGTCGACATCGTTTGCAACCTGCCCTGATCGCGGGGCGATCCGCCACTCGGCCGCCGGCGACTCGACCTGGACGACGGCGTCGCCGGCGGAAAGTCGCCACGACGAGTCGCCCAGTTGCACCAGGCAGCGACCGCCGATGGCGTGGATCGTCCTTGCCACCGCCGGTTCAACCGTCCTGGGATCGGAGCCGGGTGGCAACCAGCCCTCCACCCGCGCCATGATCACCGACGACGCCAGCGCCATGGTGATTCGATAGCGATCCGTGCCGACTTGCAGCATCCAGTCGACGTCCCCCTCGTTCGATTGAACTGAAATCTCACCGTGCTTCAGTTCCAGCACCTCCGCCTCGCTGGCGACGTCGCGCGGCGCAACCACAAACTCGGCGGGACCCTTGACGGACATTTTGAGAAGAGTACCGAGTTCAAACTCGGCGACTCCTCCGGTAAAGACCTTGACATGGTCCCCTTCGAACACCGCGGACGATCTCGTCATCGAACGCCATTCGTCCTCGTCGGCTGAGCGAACAAGGCACAGCGGATTGGGCGCAGTCACGCGGGCGGTCATCCGTGGAGGTTGAGGGGGGCCGAGAAACGGCACCGACTCGACGCCGCCGGCAAGCGAAAACGAAATGTCGGGCCGCACCCCTGATCCCTCGGCGGGCGGTTCTCGATCCACCGCGACTGCGTCGCCAACTGGCGGCGGCGTGGGGTGAGAGAGTGGCGGTTCGCGGTCGGCGAACAAATTGTCAACTCGCCCGCCGGCTTTTCCTTTGTCGTCGTTTGGCGAGTCTTTGGCGGAATCCCCCTTCGCGGGGGGCGGATTTTCGTTTTTGCCTTCCGGCGAAGGCGACAGGTCCGGCTTGTCCGGCTGTGTCTCCGCGTCTTTGGCGATTGCTCCGTTGTTGTTGTCGGGCCGTTCAATTTGCGGGTCCGCGATGACGCTGGCGACACGCCGGGAATTCGCCGCCATCCAGCCGGCCCAGTATGTCAAGCCAAACGACATCCCCAGTACGAGAATCATTGAAGCGGCAATCAGCCATGACCGGCCCCGCGCGGCGCGTTGCATCTGGTCGAGCGAAACCGGTGGGCGATCGGCGCGATAGTGATCGCCATCGTCATCGGATTCCGTTTCGAGCGAGTCGGGCGACGGTGCCGTTTCATCGTCGTCGAAGGGCAAGTCGTCCATCGAAGCCGGGACGCCGTCCGCTTCCCCCTCGTCCATTGCGGCATCCGAAGCTCCTCTTTGGGAAACGCCATACAACCGGTCGAGATCGTAGAGCACTTGCCTCAGACCGATCGGGACGGTAGCGGTCGCTGCGTCCTGGATTTTGCGGATGATCTGATGGGCGCTGGCGACCTCGGCAAGGATTTCATCGGACGCCAGCAACTTCTCTTCAAAGGCGACGGTTTCCTGCTCGGACAACGCGCCATCGAGATAGAGCGCAACGCGTGACGGCGACGGCTGGCCGTCGATCGGCGGGGCGGGTTTTTCCGGATCGGAGCGAAGCCGACGGATGCGATCGATCCACGCCTCGGCGCTTTCTGAATCCGCGACGAGTTCCTCAAGCCGCTGGCGTTCCTGGGCGCTCTCATGCGTCCGGTCGAGAAAACGCAACAGGTTTCTCAAGGTCAGTCGCATGGCACGGGTTCAATTGGGGGTTGTGTGCGGTTGTTTTTGTCAGTCGGTCCTTCGGTCCAGTACGTATTCATGTAAGAAGAGTAGCCAGCGGGTCATTGAAAGCATTATCCCCTGCCGCCCATCTCCGGTCAAAAAACGTGGAAAAACCGGTCGAATTTTGACCGTTTCCAGACAAAGGACAAAGAATTCGCGCCTCAAGACAAACCTGACTTGAGATACCCAAAAGACTTTGCCTGGCCAGAAACGCTCGACGCCCTTCGTCGCTATTAAGTCAGAATGAAACCGAAGTTCAGAATCTGACAGGTTCCATTTGCTGACAGCAATATGAATCGGGATCGCCACACTCGAATTTAAGAATTGCGGGGTGTAAACTGTTGGTGCTGCTGGCAGTTACCCGGGAAGCTGATGTCATGGCAAATGAAGTTGAACAACGTCGCCAGATCGATGCCGCCTGTAATCGTTTTGAGGATGCGTGGTCGACAGAGCAGCGACCCATGATCGCCTCATTTCTCGACCAGGCCGACCCGGTTATTCGGGATCGATTGCTCGAAGCCCTGTTGGAAGTTGACGTGGAATTGCGTTCAAAAGCCGGACTGTTGATAGAAGCGGACCATTATCGTAATCTCGGCGAACAGGCGGTCGCAATCGTTCAATCGCTGATCCAGACCCCGAGGGCCAAAGATTCAGTTCCGGATATTGATCTGACAATTACGTTGGCTGCTTCAGCCAATGGACAGTTGGAGCCGGGTCAAATCGGTCCCTACAAACTTTTGGAAAAAATCGGCGAAGGAGGAATGGGAACCGTCTGGAGGGCCGAACAGTCGGAACCGGTACGACGCCTTGTGGCACTGAAGGTCATCAGGGCCGGTCTCGGTTCCAGGGAGGTCATCGTTCGTTTCGAAGCCGAGCGGCAGGCACTGGCGTTGATGAACCATTCCAACATCGCCCGGATCCTTGATGTCGGAACCACCGCCGAAGGCCAACCGTACTTTGCCATGGAATTGGTTGAGGGTCAGCCATTGACGACGTTCTGCGACAAAAACCGGGTCAGCATTAGCGAGCGGTTGCTGTTGTTTGCTGAAGTCTGTTCGGGAGTCCAGCACGCTCACCAAAAAGGGATCGTTCACAGGGACCTGAAACCGTCCAACATTCTGGTCGCCATGGTCGATGGCAAGCCCGTTCCCAAAGTAATCGACTTTGGACTGGCCAAAGCACTGGAGAGCACGCAACGCCTGACCGATCAGTCGCTGTTCACCGGAATCGGCCAAATTCTGGGAACTCTCAAATATATGAGTCCCGAACAGGCGAGCCTGGATGGGATCGACATTGACACCCGCACAGACATCTACTCGCTGGGAGTCATACTTTATGAATTGCTGACCGGCAGTACTCCCCTGGACAACGAGGCTGTTCGGGGCGCAGCGATGTTGAAAGTATTGCAGTTGATCCGCGACTACGAACCGGTCCGGCCCAGCAGCCGATTGGGTTGCGACATGGCTACTTTGTCTCGAATCACTGATTTGCGACGGACGGACAGCAGCAGCCTGAACCGGATTCTTGTGGGCGATTTGGACTGGGTGGTGGTCAAGGCGCTGGAGAAGGACCGCAATCGCCGTTACGAATCCGTCTCCGGTCTGGCCGCAGATATTCAGCGATTCCTCAACAACGAACCAGTCATCGCCCGGCCACCATCCGCCGTTTACCGGATCAGCAAGTTTGTACGAAAGAATCGTTCGGGTGTGGCAGCGGCGACTCTTCTCTTGACGGCATTGGTGGCCGGGTTGGCAGGGACCACATGGCAAATGCGCCGAGCACAAATTGCCGAGCGCAGTGCAGAACAGGCGAGAGACCTGGCACAACGAAATGAACAATCGGCTCTTCAGCAGAGTCAATTGGCGATGTCCACGTTGACCTCCGTAATTGGCGACATTCAAAAAGGGCTTGCACATGTTTCTGGCGGCAGCGAGATTCGCCGTCAGCTGTTACGAACATCGTTGGAAAAACTGGAGCGGGTGGCCGCCGAGTATGTATCCCAGTCGGTAATCGACCATACCACGAGTGCTGCCCTGAAAGAAATGGGAGACGTCATCCTTGGTTTTGGCATCGACTTGACCGATACTGAAGTTTCAAAAGAGTCAGCCGGAAACGACAAAAAGCCCCCAGCGGTGGTCCTGGCGCGAACGTTCTACACCCGCGCGTTCGAAATCTCGAAGAGCCTGGCCAAAGCCGACCCTGCTGACCCACTTGCCATGGTCAATCTGGCGATTTCGTTTGCAAGTCTTGGGGATCTGAGTCTCTATTCAGGTGAGCTTCAGGAAGGGATCGGCCAGTATCGGCAATCGCTGGAGATTCTTCAATCGCTGGTGTCACTCGATCCATCGAACCTGATGGCTCAACGTGAACTTGCGACCATGTGTGGAAGACTGGGCGAAGCGTACTTGCGGACAGGACAGGTTCAGGAGTCCCTCGACTTTTATCAGAAGGAAACTGACATTCGCGAAGCACTGGTGGCATCCGTTCCTGGTGAAACGCGGGCGCAGCGCGACCTTTCGATAGCTTACAGCAATCTGGGAGGGCTGAGCCTGCAGTCGGGTGACGTTCCAGCGGCATTGAGCTTTTTTCAAAAAAAGCACAATCTGGCTCTGACGCGTGCGGCGGCCGATCCGGCGGACGTTCAGGCACAGCGTGACCTGGCGATTTCCTTTGAAAAACTTGGTTCTGCAACTCTGCGTTTGGGCCGGGTCGATGAAGCGTTTGACTATTGGAAACAGGGAATGGAAATTGCTGAAAAACTGGCGGAAGCGGATCCGGAGGACATTCAGGTCAGGCATGAGCTGTCGATTTCTTACAACAACCTTGGCGTTGTAAGTCTGCAGGTGGGAAATGTGAAAGAGGCACGTGGATACTGTCAGCGGGCATTGGAGATTTGTGAGGGATTGGTCGAGGCCGATCCGTCCGACGCGCCCGCCCAGCGCGGACTGATGCAGGCGTACCAGATGATGGGTGACGTGGGTCTTCGCGAGGGGAACGTGGCGGATGCACTCGGGTATTACCGCCAGGCCCTGGTACTCGCTGAATCACTGGCGGCGGTTGATTCTTCCGACGCCGATGCACAGCGGGAATTGTCTTCCGCTTTGATTGATCTTGGCAACACCATTGTGCAAAAAGGTCAGGTGCCAGAAGCCATCGGTTTCTTCAGGCGGGCATTGGATATTCGGCAGGCTCTCGCGAAGATTAGTCCCTCAGATGCCCGGTCGCAGCGCGATTTGGGCGTGGCAATTAATGCGGTTGCGAACGCGAGCCTTGCCCTGGGGCAGGTTGAAGAGGCCCTCCGTTACTATTCCACGACATTGGAAATCAGCAGGATGCTTGCTGTCAAAAACCCGACAGACACCGAAGCCCAACGCGACTTGTCGGTCGTGCTGTCCAGGATGGGAAACATGTATTTGCGTCTGGATGAGTCGGATCGAGCGCGCGAATACTACCGGCAAGCAACGGAAATCTGTGAATCGTTGGCGCCAGCCAATTCAAGCGACGGCCGTGCGCTTTTGGATCTGGCAATAGCGTATGAGAAGATGGGCGACGTGGCTTTGGTTGAAATGCAGGCAAGTGAGGCCCTGGATTTTCACAAAAAATCATTGGAACTGAAGAAAAGACTGGCGGCAGCTGATTCTTTTGATGCGATTGCTCAGCGTAATTTGTCGGTATCGTATGGAAAGGTGGGTGATGTCTACGGTTCCATGAACGACTTTGAAACGGCGGCCCGTCAATATGAACAGGCGATCGTTATCCTGAACGGGCTAATTGCGAATGATCTCATGGTCGGGACGGCAACCGATGCCCGCAGCTTATGGCAGGGAAAACTCGACGAATCACATGACGCCGGGATTTCCCTTGGCGATTGGGAATCGTTGATGCAACAACCCGTTGAGAAACTGGCCGGGATGCTTGAGTTTCGCGGCATCGAATTCGCCAAACGCTCACGTTTTGTTGAAGCCGCACAGGCGGCTGTCAAACTGGGTGAAACTGAAGGTGCGGATTGCGACCGTCTCTATAACGCCGCTTGTGTGTTTTGTTTGTGTGCTGCGTCGATAAAGGGTGCCGACGGCGGAGAACTATCCGGAGAACAAATTGAACAGCGACAGGCCTGGATCAATGCCTCACTTGTAACGTTGAAAAAATCAATTGACGCAGGCTGGGACGATTTTGCCCACATGCGACAGGATTCCGACCTCGCCATCCTCCGCGACCTGCCGGAGTTCAAGACACTCTTTCCGGACAAAGACCGGGATCAGGATTAGGAAAAAGACAGGAAGCGATGAAATCGCAAAATGCCAGTGAAGCCCAACGGCCGGATCCGTTAAATGGCACAAAAACTGAAAATCGACGAGTTGTCGAGTTGATTGCGGCGTGGATGATTGCGATCACCCCCACCGAATCGGACATCGAGTGCGGCGCCGTCAAATGTGAGTGTCAGTTTGTGCCATGAATTGGCGGAAAGTTTGAGCGGTGCCGTTTTGACGACCACGTCCCGTTCGTCGACGAGCGTGGCAACTTTCAGGGTGTCCGGCGCAAAACTGACTTGCAGAATCGCCTGGCCGCCTGTCTCTTTGATTCGAACCGTCTGCTTCCCGGCGCCGTCGAACTGAAACTCACGCGACAATTCACCATCGGCGAAATCGGTCGGGGTTCGAATCAGCGCGGGCTGAGGTTCGGCTCCGGTCATCGAAGTCCAAAGCCCTCCATTCCTGTTTTCCCACTTGCCGCGAATCTTCCTCCACGGTCTGGTCCCTTCCGGTAGCTCCTGACCAATACGCTTGGCACTTCCCACGACCTTTTCAGGCATGGCTTCGGAAAGGTCATTGGATTCCGGGAGGTCGCTTTCGAGGTTAAACAACCCAACATTCGTTTTT
>JBGTFW010000108.1:0-14715 GCA_041747075.1 Pirellulaceae bacterium | reverse complement strand
AGCGAATAACATCAAGCCGTGGCCGTTGACGCTGACGCCTGTCATGCGGCGGTCCCGCCAGGCGGCCTTTCTGCTGTCCAACGCACGGGCCGTCCTGGACGATGATTTTGACAGAAAGATGAATGACAGAAAGATCAGAATCCGGGCATGTTCGTTTTCATTTTTCTGTTAACCACTCACTTCCCGTTGATTGCCGTGCGCACGTCAGCTGGACGGCAAAAAAAGAAACGCCGCCGGATGCTCCCGGCGGCGTTCGCTTGTCTTCTCACTTCAACCTGTCAGTTCAATGGCTCTTATTCGTCGTCGTAGTCGGACATTTCGGTTTCCCAACCGGAGTTGTCGTACTGGTAATATTGGCCGCCGTTATCCTGAACAAATGTGGAACCATCATTGGCTTCGTAAACCTGTCCGGGATGATAGTACGGAAGCTCGTAGACGTTGCCACCCGAACCGGTGTAGAGGGATTGCTCCCGGATTACTTCGCGGACATACTTTTGATGGGCGGCATATTCCGATTCCGATCGTGCCATGTAGCTGTTGTGCATACCGTCGAGGATGGCGTTGCGGTTTTCAGCGTAGGCCCGCTGTTGCATCTGAAAAGCCTGTTCCCGTTGCTGGAGGTCCGCGTAGAAGCCGGGGTTTTGTCGTTGCGATTCAGCGACCAGGTAGTTGTACACCTGCTGATCGGGCGTCGACCAATCACCCGTTTGCTGCCGGTATGCGTTGACGGCGTTTTGGGCGGCCATGTTGGCACGTTGCCCTGCTTCGTCCGCAAGTCGTTGCACCTGAGCAACGTAGTCGACCTGGGCGTAAGTAAACTGGCAAGCAAGCAATCCCAATGCGAATGCGAGCAGGATTGATTTGAAGACTTTCATCGTTCGTTCTCCGGTTCAGTTTTTGAAGTTGAAATTCGTCGTTCGGATTCAATACCGGTGATGCCGGATGTTGTGACACGGTATTCCCGAAAATTCCCCGGAAATGACGTTTCCGGCGAGTTTTCGCCTGTTTTCGGGTAGAAAAACACTCGATCCGGCGGCAATTTGTTACAACCGGCCAGGACCCGTCACCCCTCACCCCGACCCATAATGACCGAACCGAATTCACTGATTGATCCGCGCGAATTCCAGGCCCGTATCGAAGCGCTCGTCGGGGCGGGAGAGTTCGATCAGGTCTTTCAGTTGATCGAGACGTTGCCCGACGATGATCGGCCGCTTTTGCTCTCCCGGCTGGGAACCGAACTCCACCAGGCACTGCTCTCCGCCCCTGACCCTCGGGCCGCCGCCGAATTGCTCCATAGTCTGCCCGAAGCCCAGGCGATCGAACTGCTCGACGATATCCCGGCGAGTGTTGCCGCTGACCTGCTCGAGGAACTTCCGCAAAACGAACAAGCGGACCTGGTCGGTGAATTGTCCCAACCCGTTGCCGCGGCGATTCTCCTGGAGATGGACGACCCGTCCGCCGCGTCCCGAATTCGCAGCCTGGCCGCGTACGAAGACGACCAGGCGGGTGGAATCATGCACGGCGAGTTTGTCGCCGTCACTCAGGATGAGTCCGTCGGACAAGTCATCGAGTACCTGCGCGCCAACGCCGGAACGTTTAATGACTACGACGTGCAGTATGTCTATGTCACCGACCGGGCGCGGCGATTGCGCGGTGTGCTTCGACTGCGCGATTTGCTGTTGGCCGAGGCGACGCGCCCCGTTCGGGAACTGATGATCGCCGATCCCTTTTCGGTAACGGATCGTACCGATTTGAATGACTTGCACGATATTTTCCTCGAGCACGATTTCCTCGGCATTCCAGTCGTCGGTGCCAGTGGCGAGCTGACCGGCGTCGTCGGCCGCGCGGCGGTCGAAGAAGCACTGGGCGACCGGACTGCCGACGATTTTCTCAAGACACAGGGGATTATTCGCGAGGAACTGCGCACGATGCCGCTGGTCGTTCGCTCACGGCGGCGCCTCGCATGGCTGAGCATCAACATCGGGCTGAACGTGGTCGCCGCCAGCGTCATTGCGTTTTATCAGGAAACACTTTCGCAAGTGATCGCGCTGGCGGTCTTTTTGCCGATTATCTCCGACATGAGCGGCTGCAGCGGCAATCAGGCAGTGGCGGTCAGCATGCGCGAGTTGTCGCTGGGACTGGTCGATCCGCGCGAGTTGCTACGCGTGTTGTGGAAGGAAGCGAGCGTGGGCCTGATCAACGGGGTGGTGCTGGGCCTGCTGATCGCCCTCGTCGCGATGCTCTGGCAAGGCAACGCGTGGCTGGGTCTGGTCGTGGGCGGGGCGATGATGCTGAATACACTGATCGCCGTTTCGCTCGGCGGGTGTTTGCCGCTGGCGATGCGGCGCTTCGGGATGGACCCGGCGCTGGCGTCCGGCCCGATCCTCACGACGGTCACCGACATGTGCGGATTCTTGTTGGTGTTATCATTTGCCAGCGCGGCCATTGAGCGGCTGGTTTGAGGAAGACGGTCCGCAGATTTCGCTGGTTATGCAGATGAGGAAGACGGTCCGCAGATTTCGCTGATTATGCAGATGAGGAAGACGGTCCGCAGATTTCGCTGATTATGCAGATTTGGGAAAAGGGGTCCGCCGATTACGCAGATGAGGAAGATGGTCCGCGGATTCGCCGAAAACGCAGACTTGGTCTAATGCTTCCAACTCGCGGGAGAAATAAAGCGCAACGATTTGCCTTTGCCCCCGCCCGGATCGCGTTGCCGAGACCCTGCCACCGCCGGCAGCGGCGCACAAATTCTCCTTCCAATCGCAATCCGTTCCTACTGGAACGTTTCGGGATAGATGACGATTTCAATGCGGCGATTGGGGCTGACGCCATTTGGATCGACGCCGCTGTTGTAACGCGGTCGATTGCTGCCCATTGCCATCGTAAAGACCTGCTCGTGCGGCAGTCCGGCCTTGACCAGCAAGTCAAACGCGGCCAACGCCTGCGTCGCCGTCAACTGGTGGTGACTTGTCGATGCGGGTTGAATGGGAGTTCCGTCCCAGTGGGCTTCGACTCCGACCACTTGTCGCGGAAAGTTTTGGCGAATGGCACTCGCGAGGCTGGCGAGCGTCATCGCGTCGTTGGCGTTGATCTGGTACGAGCCGGAAACGAATAACCGGTCGGTGGGACCCTCGATGCGAATCACGTCGCCGTCCATCCACGCGCGAAAGCCCGGCAACTGGACCGCGCTCAGGCCCTGCATCAGGCTGTTGTTGGCGCGGATCGTGGCGCCCGCGAACGGACCGGGCGTGGCGCCCGCGAACTGACCGGGCGTGGCACCCGCGAACTGACCGGGGGTGCCTCCGCCTGTCGAAGCGTTTTGCCATGGTCCCTGCGTGCCTTGCTGGATCGCACCAGCGGCCTGCCGCGCCGCAGCGATCTGTTGTTCGGCGGCGGCGGTGATCTGCTGGTTCTGAACCTGGATTTGCTGCAATCGTCCCGCGGTATCGGCCAGTTGCTGGCGAAGTTGATCGTTGTAGTTGTTGGCGTTTTGCAAGCGCTGTTGGAGTGCCGCCACTTGCGTGTGCAGGTTGTCGTTGTCGGAGTTGAACTGGCCGAGTCGGGAGTTGAGCGCTTCGACTTGTTGGGCCAGTTGTCCGAACTGGGCCTGGTCGGCCCCGGCAGCCTGACCGGGTGAAACCTGTCCGCTACCGGCGAACAGACCGCCGCGCGCGTTGGCTTGCCAGGGGGGTGTGTTGAAACCGCCAAGGGTGGAACCCTGTCCGGAAGCACCCGCGATGGGCTGGCGACAGCCGCTCACCAACAGGGCGGTTACAAGGATTGCGGTCAGGACAATTCGGGACATCAAGGTTGCCGCCAGCAGCTTTCTGGAAAATTGGACCTCTCGCGTTCGAGAAAAAACGCAGCGAACCGTAGCAAGGCCGACCGGCACGGTAAAGATCAATCGCGCCAGGATTCGATCAAACCGGTCTTCATTCACGCCACGATTCAATCGCTCCAGGAGTCAATTGGGCCGGTCGCGCGAAACAATCCGGACGTCGATGATTGCCAAGGGCCGTCGTGCATGTTGGTTTCGACCGACGCGCTGCGTGCTTGCAAAGTCTGACCCGCCGAGTCGCTGGCTGACGCCTGCATCGACAAATAGAGGAAAATCAGAAGGAGGACTGCAGCTGTTTCGATGACCAGGCCCCGCATGAAAACAACCATGCCCTTGCGAATTCGCTTGGCGGAACGTCGGGGACAGCAATTAGAAAGTCGACGACTCATGGCGGCTCCTCGGGACTGAAAGATTCAGCGACTTGCGATGATCCAACATTCATGCAACAGCCGTGCCAATTCGCGCTCGCAATGCGAAAACGCGCAAAACCGCGGCCGAACATCGGGTGCCAATTAAAAGTGTTAAAATGTAACGGCAGAATATGCTAGCGGTTGACGCCGCTGGCTGTCGCGACTTCGACACCGCCCGACGCCGTTTCGACTCAGGCCCCACTTCATGACCATTGATCAATCGCGGCGCGACGAACTGGCCGGGCAGTATTTCGAAACGATTCCCTACGAGCCGTATCCGGTTCAGCAAGAAGCCTTGCTGGCATGGTTTACCAGCAATCAGGGCGTCCTTGTTTGCGCGCCGACGGGGACGGGCAAGACGCTTATCGCCGAAGCCGCCCTCTTTGAGGCACTGCACCTGGGACGCCGCGCGTATTACACGACGCCGCTGATCGCGTTGACGGACCAGAAGTTTCGCGAGATGCAGGAGGCCGCCGTGCGATGGGGATTTTCCGCCGAAGATGTCGGGCTGGTAACGGGTAATCGCCGCATCAACCCGCAAGCGACGGTCCTTGTCGTCGTGGCGGAAATTTTGCTGAATCGATTGCTCCACCGCGAGGCGTTTGATTTCAGCGACGTGTGGGCGGTCGTGATGGACGAGTTTCACAGCTTTAACGATCCCGAACGCGGTATTGTCTGGGAGTTCGGCCTGGCGCTGCTTCCGGAAACCGTGCGGACGCTGCTTCTCTCAGCGACGGTCGGCAACTCCCTGGAGTTCACCAACTGGCTGGAACATCGCCACAACCGGCGCCTCACACTGATCGAGGGAACGGAGCGCAAGGTCCCCTTGTCGTTCGAGTGGGTCGACGATCAGTTGTTGCTGGAGCAAGTTGAGAAAATGACTCATGGCGACGACGCGATTCGCCGCGCGCCGGTTCTCGTCTTCTGTTTCAATCGCGAACAGTGCTGGACGGTCGCCGAGCAGCTGAAGGGCAAACGTGTTGTTACCGGCACCCAGCAAAAACTGTTGGCCGCGGCGCTCGATGAATACGACTGGTCGACTGGCGCGGGGCCGAAGCTGAAACAAATCCTCATGCGCGGCGTCGGCGTCCATCACGCGGGAGTCCTTCCCCGTTACCGGCGGATCGTCGAGCAACTCTTTCAGGACAAGCTGCTTTCGGTTTGCGTCTGCACCGAAACGCTGGCCGCCGGAATCAATTTGCCGGCGCGGAGCGTCGTCCTTCCGACGTTGATGAAGGGTCCACCGGGGAAGATGAAGCTGATCGAGCCGTCGGCGGCTCATCAGATGTTCGGCCGCGCCGGGCGCCCCCAGTTTGACGACCGCGGCTATGTCGTTGCGCTTCCGCACGAGGACGACGTCAAGATACTTCGCGCCGAGGAAAAGCTCAATCAAATTCCGGTGGACACAAAGGACCCGGGACTGCTCAAGGCACGCAAGCAACTGAAAAAGAAGCTCCCTAAACGGCGCGAGGGGTTCCAGTACTGGAATCGCCAGCAATTCGACCAGCTCGTTGCGGCGTCGCCCGCCGCCCTTGCCAGTCGCGGCGCGGTGCCGTGGCGGCTGCTTGCTTACATGCTCGGCATTTCACCCGTCGTCGAGCCGATCCGGCAGCTTGTTGACAAACGGCTGCTCAAAGGGAAACAGGTGGAGCAGGCGCAAAGGCAACTTAACGATCAACTGATAACGCTGTGGCGCGCCGGATATATTTCGCTTGAGCCAAAACCGTCGATGGCGGAAATGAACGAGGGGGATTCCAAAGACCCCGCGCCCGTCGCGGCGACGCAAGGAAAGTCGCCGGTTCGCACGAAACTCGACCTCGGCCAGCGCGGGGCTTCGGCGCGTCCGTCGGCACCGTCGGCACACGCCGTGAAAAGGCCGGATGTGAATTCCGAACCGCCGCTCAATCCGGTTTACAAGCCCGAGTTTGCCCACGCGACCGAGGCGCTTTCGCATTTGATGAAACTTCGCGGCGTGCATCCGCTGTACGGCATGTTTCTCATGAATCATCTCGGCATTGCCGACCGGGCCGAACGGATTCAGGCGCTGGAGAGCCTGCTGGAACTTCCGCGTTCGCTGGGGCCGGCGGTTCGCGTTCCGCGCCCGGACGTCTTGCCTCCCGGGCCGCTCGCGACGACGCGGCTGGATGAGAAGTTGCTGAGACTCGGTCTGGCAACCGCCGCGGAACTCGGTGCTTTGCCTGACGAAGAGGACGAGGACGGTGGGCGTCGCGGCTGGATGGACGACGACGAAAGGGTGTACGCGCTGACGCTGGCGCACAAGCTGCACCGGCTGTTTGGTCATGATTTCCCGACCGTTGACGACGTCCGCGTCTGGCCGGCATGGGTGGCCGGTGAAGTGCTGGAGTTCGGCGGAGATTTCAACAAATACATCACGGGCAAGGGCTTGCAGAAACAGGAAGGAATGATTTTTCGACACTTGCTGCGGCTGATCCTGTTGATCGACGAGATGGCACAATTAGGTCCACCCGACGTGACGGTGGAAGAGTGGCAAGACGACCTCGGCGAGATTGCCGATCGGATCGAGGAGGCTTGTCGCGCGGTGGACCGGCACGGGACCGATCAATGGCTGGAGGAAGGCCGCCGCCAGTCGGAAAGCGCGAATCTCGACACCTGAGACGAAAAGCCATCGAGGTTCACTTGGTCATCGACAAGCTGGCAGCTTGTCCCACGTCGGTCACTCGCGTGCGATTCGGGCGTGGATTGGCAAGCAACGGGAGCGTGCTACCGGGTGCCGGAAACGAGCTGTTCCAATTCGCGTTGCAATCGCTCGATTTCCTTTTTCGCGGATTCGAATTCCTCAGCCGCCTGTTGCAAGGCAATCTCCGAACGGAGCCGCGATTCGCGGGCCTTGTCGAGTTCCTCAAGCGCCTTGTCGAGGTTGGCGCGGGCCTTTTGTTCGTCCTTGCGGAACTGGTCCAGTTCCTTCCGTGCCGCTTCATTACCCGCGGGAGAGAGATTGACGGTCGTATGCAAATCCTGCAAGGTCCGGTTGATCTCGTCGATGGATTCGCGATTGACAACGGCTGGTGCGAGCTGGCCGGACTTGAGTTCCGCGACGATTGGTATGACGAGCGTCGCCGGCAACATAAGGCTGGAAACGCGTCCGTCGCGCGCGATGTTGACGCCAACGACGTTTCCGTTGATATCGACGACGGGACCGCCGCACTCATCGGGCTTGAGAACCGTGTCGTGTTGCACGGCGAGCGGGAAATTGCGGCGGCGGCTACTGAGCAGATTGCCGCCCATCGTGTTCTGCTGGTTGCTTCGCTCGAATTGCGGATTGAGCGATTCGGCGTCCCCCAGCACGACGTCCAGCACGATCTCCTTTTCGTCGCGGCGGAGTTTCAGCGTAATCTCGTCGCCGGGCGGATAGCTTTGGACTTTTGCGATCAAAGCGGAAATCTCGGAAAATGGTTCCCCATTAACTTCCAGGATGACGTCGCCGGCGCGTATTCCGGCTCTCATCGCGGGGGTGTTGTCGCTAACGTTGGAAACGATGACATGCGATTCCTCCTGACCGAGATTGACGCCCATGAAACCGGCTGTGGGTCGGATGAGCCGTTCCTTCACGCCGACAATTCCCACTGCTGGGGGTTTGTCGGGGTCGGTAAGGGTCGCCAGCCAGTAACCGATTTCGACCGGAGGTCCGGGATTCCAGTGGACGACCGGGAGACTGCTTGCGTCGATTTTCAAAAGGGCCAGGTCGGTCGCCTGATGCACGCCATAAACATAGGCCGCGACCGTTCGCCCGTCGCCAAGTTCACATGTCAATGGACTCTTCAGTTCGCTCTGCTTTGTGAGTACGAATCCCGCGGGATCGACGATCGCGCCCATGGCGACTCGTTTTTGTCCGGACAGGACCTCGACCGTGGCGGGCCGCGTTCCTTGGACAACCGGTTCAAAGACTTCGAGAAAGTTGCCGCTGAGTCGCGAAATGTCGCTGCGACGCCGAGAACCGGATTCGCGACGGGTTTCCGCGTCACCGGACTGACCCACTCCTTCGTCATCGGCTTCCTTCGCCTTCCCGGCCTGATCTTCCTCGGCCCTTGCCTCGGCGGGTGGCGTGGACTTCGGCGAATCCTCCTGGTTCTTCGGCGGATCGTCGGGGGCCTCCTGGGACCACACCGGTCCGGAGGAAAGTGCGATCACAAGAATCAACAGCTTGAAAGCACGAAAAGGGAATTTCATGGTCGGGGATCGTCCTTTGGAAGTCGTCAAGGTTTTCGTCGTCAATGCCTCGATCGAACCCGTACATCGGAGTTCGGTCAATTGTCGTCAGCGCGTGAGGCAACGGTCAGCTCGGTTTCCAGTTCCTCGTCGCCGCGCTTGTACTTGATCTTGATCAGTTCGCCGGGATTCAGCGAGGTGGCCCGCGCGACAAATCGGCGATAGCTGGTAATTCGCGTGCCGCCAATTTCCAGAATCACATCACCGGTCTGCAGTCCCGCCACCGCGGCCGGACCCTCCTCCTTGACCGATTCAATTTCCAGTGTGCGCTCCTTGAGCGACAATCCGATCCACGGCTCGCTGGCCGGGTTCGCCCCGCCGATGCCGCGACCCCAGTCCCTGGCCGCCGTCAGATCGTCCCATTCGCCGCTAAAGACATCGACGGGAACATGGACATTGCTGCTGAGACTGGCACCGATGCGGCTATGGATTCCGATCACGTTGCCGTCCATATCGACAAGCGGCCCGCCCGAATCGCCCCCCACAAGGCTGCAATCGGTGCGAATGATGTTTTCACTGGCGTTGAGGATTCTTCCCACGCGATAAACGAGTTTGCGATCGGCGTCCCACCCGCCCGGGTGTCCAATCGCCATGACCCATTGTCCAGCCTTGAGCGTTCCCGATTCGCCTGGACTGAGGTAGTCGTACTTGCCGTCCTCGGTGATCTTGAGCAGTCCGGAATCGATCGTCCGGTTGAGGCCCAGCGTTTTGGCCTTGAGCGGCGTGCCATCCTGCAACGTGATGACTGCGTTCCGATTCGCGCCGGCGATCACATGCGCCGCCGTCATGACATAGCCGTCGCGCGTCACAATGACACCGCTTCCCTGGCTGCTGCCGACCTGGACGTTGACCGTTGCCCTTGAGACCTCTTCGGCCAGTTTATGAAAGTGCTCCTGCATTTGGCGAAGCTGTTCCACGTTGACCGGAGACTGGTCGCCCAAGAAATCGAAACGTGCCGATTCCGCAGCCGAATCGTCATCGGCGTTCGTGGTTTTCGCAACCTCGCCGGTGCGTGCAGCACCGGCGTCCGCGGAATTTTCGTCTTGGGACCAGGCCGGGCCGGCGACGAGAAGCGATGCCGATACGGAAATCAAAACGAGGCAAAGCCGGATTTTTCCCCTCACCCAACGAACCGACCGGGCAGGAATGGCGAAACGGCGCCGAAAAATTCGCGGGAGGGCGGATTTGGGCATTTGAAATTTCATGAGACAAACGGATGCATTGGAGGGAATCGTTTGACGGTGTGGAACGATCCGCCGAACCGGGGCGAAAGGGCGGACGTCACGTTCAGCATATTTTAACACCCGCTTGCCACGTGGGCAGTCGCCGTTTTTTCGGCAAATGAGCCAATTTTCGCAAGTTCACGCCCGAACCGGAGGATTTCGTCCCAAACGACGCGAGAAGCCGCAAGGTTTACCTCACTTTCCTGACCGACAATCGGCGTGCCGTCCGCGCCCCGGGGTTCCGGAAATGTGCGGGTGTTGCCGGACAATCCTTCAATCCGGGTTCGTCCGATGCCGATGACAATTCTGACTGCAATGAGACAATCGCCAGTCACCCATCATGGGGAGAGCGACCCGCACGCCTCCCGCAAAACCAACAGGCAGGAGAAGAGCATGTTTCGTCGCACATCGATCGCGCTGGCCGCGGCCGCCGCGTTTTTCGCTTTGGCCCGGACCGGCGAGCTGTCCGCGCAGGACTATAACGTCGCTGGCGCGTATGGCACCTACGGCTGGGGAGACATGGACCGGTTCTATCATTATCCCTATGTGACGTACCCGCAAAACTACTGGGGGAACGAGTACTTTCGCAGCAACGGAAGCCTCTACTACCGGTATCCGCAGGAAGCGCGAATCCCGGTTTACAATCGCTCGTGGCACAATTACTACCCGAGCAGCCGCCGTTACCACTGGGGCCACCAGTTCATTCTCGACGTGTTCTAGTCGCCGAGGTCGCATACGACGAACGGTCGAATAAACTGCCGGTTCGTTTCCGATGCTCTCGCGCGTTCTCAAAAAAAACGCGAGACGAGTTTCGACCGATTCATCATTGAGGCCCGCCGGTAGACCCTTTCCCGCGGGCCTTGTTTCGTTGGGGAAAGACAACTCGTTCCGGACGAAACGCCTGGCGGGGCTGGCCGGATCGTGCCGCGCGGCGCTGATGTAGCGCCTGTAACCGCGCGAATTTCTTTAGTGCCCAAGCTCCTTTCGCTCATAAACCAAACATTCGTACCTTGCAGCGCCGGGCTGACGAAATCCACGGCATTTGTTCGATCTTTTTATTGAACCGCCGAATCAAGCAGCTAGTTTCCCTGTGGACGAAGACGCCGAGGTGCGCCGGCTCGCGAAGCGTCCAGGAAATCGAACCAACCCGCACTACCCTTTTGTTGTCTGGAAATTCACACATGAAGTATCAAAACACACTTGCCCGTCCCTGGATGGTTGCCGTGTTGTCAACGCTCTTTGGCGGAATGACGGCGCTCGCGAGTCCGCAACTCGACCTTGATAACCCGAACGATGAAACGCTGCAGGAAGAACCAGCCACCCTTGTCCAGCGGCAACTGCGCCCGACTCGCCAGGTCGACAAGCGTCTCGTTGGCTGGCAGCAAGCCGGTCTGGGAACGGAAGAAAACCGAATTGACAATCAGCTTCGCGCCAACTGGATCGTCCTCAACAAGTCCGAGGGCATCAACGGACGCCTGATCGGAGTCGAGGAACCAGTCACCGTTCACTTGTTGCGCGGCGGATTCCTCGTTGGAAAGGCGACATCGGATTCGAACGGCAATTTTGAATTTGAAACGGCATCGCCGGGCCCGTACACGATTGTCGGTCACGCGCGGGAAGCGGTTTTCGCGTACAGCTTCAACGCCGTTGAACGTAATGGTCAGGGAATCTCGATGCCGATCGAAATTGAGACCTTGCCCGTCGCGGGAAGGGACAACAACAAGCTGATCACGCGACTTGTCAAGCAATACTCGCCGAGCGTTGAGTTCGACGTGTACGGCGAATATGACGTCGGCCAGGCGGCGGACGATCCTCCCCAGTATTATGGGTGGAGCGGATTGAAAAACTTTGACGAGAATGCGATCCCGGCGACTTCGATCCGGAACCACCGGGTCGGCATCCTCAGCGATGGCCGGTTCGTCGGTCGAATCCACCAGATTCACAACCGAAACGGACGCCCCGTCGAAGTCCGCAACACGGACATCAAGATCATGCAGAATGGCGAACTGGTCGCGGAAACACAGGTCGACGTGCTCGGCGTTTTTGAAGTCACTGGACTCGCACCGGGATCGTACGGTCTGGTCGCCATCGGCAGCGACGGATTTGCCGCGCTGGGTCTCGAACTGATCGAGCGTTCCGACGTTCCGGTCGCACCGCAAAGCGAAGCGCGTTTCGGATACGATCCGCTGTTCCGCAATATCTCATCGGGCGGCTATTACCAGGAGGAAGGCGACGACGCCATGATGGACGCAATGGCGGAAACGGAAATGGCGGAACCCGAGATAGCCGAACCGGTTGTCTTTGACGCCTGTTTGTGCGATCCCGAGTCGATGGGCTGGATCAACAATTATGTTCAGGAACAAGAGCACATCTACGCGTTGACGGAGCCGCGTCCTGAACTTGTTAACCAGATGCCCTACGACTATTTCAGCTACAACAACGGCTTTGGAGGCTGTGGCGATGGCGGCGGAGGTTACGGCGGCGGAGGAGGCTGCGGCGGCGGCGGCGGTGGAGGCGGCGGATTTGGGTTCGGCGGCGGCGGAGGCGGTTTGCTGATCGGTGCCGCGGTTGCCATCGCAATCGCCGACGCGATCGACGACGACAACGGCGGGGTCATCATCTTGCCGGGACCCGTCAGCCCGTTCTTTCCGTAAGCGAAAAGAGTTTCAAGAGGCCCGCCTTTTTTGAAAAGGGCGGGCCTTTTTTTTGGGGGGTCAATGGATCGCGCATGTCAATCGCGGGCTACCATATGGGTCACAACATGGCGCTGTCCAGCTAACCGAGACGACCAGCGCCGTCCCGCTAGAGATTGGACCGCCGCGGCCAAATGATCCAGTCGCCATCCAGATAAGCGGGGCGGGTAAACGAGAATTCGCCGGCGGGCAACGGCTTCATTTCGTGTCCAATCATCCACTGCTCCTGATCGACGCCCGGAGGCGCATACGCTCCGTTTTCCGCGACCATCAGGGATTTTCCGCCATCGTCGTCCCGGTCCATGCCGACGCTGTGGACCTGGATTCCCGATTCGGTCCGGCGGTATTTGAGCGGTTGACCGTTGACGCGGTCCAACGGCACTTCACGCAACAGGGAACCTGTCAGTTGTCGCGGCGATTCCGGCCAATCACCGTGCCGAAGTCGATACCGGTGCGCGGCGATCGCCAGCAGCACGCCGTCCCGATTGGCCAGGGTTCGCTCGGAGGCACGGTACAAATCAGGCAAGGCGGAAAAGATGTTGGCCAGCAAAGCGTACTTCCGCGCGTTGCCGTCGAGGACTTCATCGAGAGTTTCCAGGGAAGGGCCTTCCCAAAACGGTATTTCGAATTTGGCATCGATCTCGTCGATGATTTCGTCAAGTTTCTCCGTCGTCTCCTTCCGAGTGGCTCCCAGTAACAACGACGCAGGACCGGCGATCGCGTTGACTTCCAGCAACTCATTCAAAAACCCGTCCAACTCGTGCTCGTCGTTCAAACCGACCCACATCTCGTTGACGGTCCGCAAAATGCCCAAACCCTCCCTCGTCATGCGCCCGTCGCCCTTTCCATCGTCGGTAAAAATTCGCTGAATCAGGTCCAGGACCATCAGCCGCTCGCCACGAAAGTCAAACATCTCATGTGGATCGATCGACGCCACCGCCTCCTGAATTCGTTCGAGTTGTTTGTCGGAAAACCGATCCGGGTTGCCGTCCAGCATCTCATCGATCAAGTCGAGGCCAATGCTGTTGATCGCCAAACCAACCAGTGCGCAAATCGGGAAATCCGGTTCAGCCGTCTGGCGAGCGAGTCCCATGATGGTCTCGATGTTCTGGACGATGCGGTCGGTGTCCCTTTGCTCCACTGCCCGGCGGGAATCGACCACAAGCATACGTGCAGCATTGCGGATACATTGAACGTGAGGCAACAGGACGCTTAACATCGAATCATCGAGCAAGGTCTCGACCTTGTGATTGACGCCCGCCCATTCCAGCCTGATATCGACAACGTTTTCCAGACCCGGAAACAACGCGGCGCGATCTTCTGGCGAGTACCGGGAGACGTCCGCCTGCAAAACCAGCCCGAATTTCGGGCGTTTCGCGCCTGACCGAAAACTTTCCAGCAACTCGGCGGACTCGTCGAGTTTCGCAAGCGCCCGTTCCCATCCATCGTCGCCAGGACGGATCAGGCGAGTGTCCGAATCGTCAGAGGGATTGTGATAGTAAATCGCATCGAATCCGCTGTCACCGTCGTTGCAAAACGCGAACCTGGCCCACACGTCGCGATAGACGTTCCAGGCTCGATCCCCGTCGGCGACATTCGCGATCGGGGCGTTAAGTTCCGCCAGATAATCGTTCGATGGATTGGGATGGCCGAGGTAGAACCAAACCAGCGCCGCGATGCTGCCACCGACGACACCCAACCCGCCAAGGGCTGTCCAACGAGCGTATTTTGTAAACATGGAACGACTCCTGATTTTACTGTTGCGAATGAGTTTGGCGGCGAGGTCCGGGCGGCCAAATTCCCGGATCAACCGCAGGGTTTCCTGGCCGCGATCCATCCCGTCCTCGAAATGAGCAATCAGGTCGCTGGTCACGTCGCACTTCTCGGACCGCATCAGTCGCGTTTTCCCGACGACCTTCCCGATCACCTCCTGAACCTCGACGGGCAGTCCGGATTGTGCGAGTTGTTGTCGCCAGTTCACGCCAGCATGGAGCGTCCAACACAGCGAGTGACGAAAATCGCTGATTCGACTGGCGGATCGATTCTGGCTTGGATCGCGCATGAGTTAACCGAAGGAAGGTAATACTCCCGGAGCCCATTGTGGCGTTTGACAAGTCACACCCAGTGCTCCCATCCCCCGAACCAACGCAGCCCATTGTTTTCGATCCTTCTCCAGCTTCTTCATTCCGATTGGCGTCAGCCGGTAGTAACGACGCTGACGGCCATTGTGTGCCGCCTTCTGGCGTGACGACAGCAGACCCTTGGACTCCAGGTTGTACAACATGGGATAGAGAGTCGAT
>JBGTFW010000107.1:0-13335 GCA_041747075.1 Pirellulaceae bacterium | reverse complement strand
AATCAGCCGTCCGCCGACGTAGCCGGTACCGCCGGTGACCAGAATTCGTGACTCAACAGACATTGATTCGACCTCGAGACTTTGTGCCTAATTCCCTGGACAATTGATGATACGCGCCGGCCCCGCGAGGTTTGTTAGCTGCCAACTCGTCCTTTAGCCGAAGAACCAGGAGAAGATTCGGCACGGTACTTCTCCAAATATCGCTTGATGTTCAGTTTCTTCACGGTGTTCTCAGAACTCATGTAACGAACGGTGCCAAAGATGGGGCGTTCGGGTCCCCAAGCGCGATCATAGCGTCCGAGCACCCAGAATATTCCGCTGTAGGAATTGGGGTTGCGGCCATCGAGGGCATAGCGGTTGTTGAGTTCGATCATGGTATCGAGTGCTTCGCGCGGAGTGGGGCTCCATTCGAGAATTTTTTTGCCCCACAGCATCCGCAAGTAGTTGTGAATCCGTGCCTCGCGCATGAGTTGCACCTGGGCGGCGTTCCAGACGCGATCATGCGTGCGGGCCGCTATGAATTCTTCTTGCGAATAGACGTGCGGTCGGTGATCGCGGGCGTGTTTGGCCAACGTCGCTTGAGCCCAGCTTGGTAACGATTCGTACTGATCGTAGTCATCCTGTTTGGATGTCATGTTGTAGCCAAGTTCTCGCCACGTAATGAATTCGTCCAGCCAAGCTTCCGCGCCAGGACTCGCGCCCCACCATCCTTCACGCTTACCGCCGGTTTTCGAACCGAGTTTCTCCGGATCCCAAATCTCGCGACGCATGAGTTCGTGAAACAGCTCATGCGCTGAGATGTGGCCGAAGTGCAAATACGGCGATAGGCCGCTACGTGCGTCTTCGTCCGGTTCATTTGCTAACTCGGTGTAGTGCGCGAGGTGCTGGTTGAGGAACCGCCGCAATTTCTGTCGTGCTGCGACCGATCCGCCGCGCTGTTCGACCGCTCCGACCGTGTGGTCGATCGGCAGTGCCGCGATTGTCGCCGAGTCGCCCGAGAGCAACTTCGCGGAAACCGCAGGCCAGCGCCGCAGGATTTCGGTGGGCAAAGCCTTGATGGCTGGCAGTTCCAAATCCGCCAACGGATCGGAGAGCGGAGCGCTGGCGAAGTGGCGGGGGAGTTCCTTTTGCAGAAACGCCCGGAACGAAAACGCCGTCGTGAAGACTCGCTCGGTCGCGCGCAGCGGGAGCAAACCGTTGGCGTCTACCTGTTCCAGACGCACGGGTAATCGCGGCGCAACAGCCGTGACCATTCGCGGCAAAAAGAAAGATGGAAAATCGTCCGTGACGACCACACAAGCCCGCTCCGCCAGTGCGGCCAGCAGCCCTTTGTCCGCATCCGGTTGCGGCTCGACGTACGGAAAGTACAACACGCCAGGATTCTTGAGAGCGGCGATACGCTTCGCGTTGTCATTCATTCCATCGATGACGAACCGATGCAGGCGATCGCTGGCCCACCGATATCCGGCACGTAGCGGCTCGAAGATGACCAACGGCTTCTGCAATTCGACGGCCCACTCGACCGCACGTTGCAGACTGAAATTCCACTCGGTTCGGCGAAAGGCAATCATCCAATACAGCACGAAGTCCCTATCGGGATGCACGGGGGCGGCGTTGCATTCTCGGATGCGAAGCGCCGGCACTTGGCTCGGTGTTACAGGTTGGCGATGAGAAGCTCGAGCCATGAATTCAACTACCGTTCGACAAAATGCATCAAGTAAGAGAAGATCCCACAGCAAATACCTAACGACGTTCCCACAACACGAAAACACCCGAGCCGATCGACGGCTCAGGTGTCTTCATTATTTTTAACCACTGACTCCGCTCAGTCGCAGAACCATTTAACGCAGACGATTCAATCTAACGTCGGCGAGCGGAACGCACTTCGACCTGCGTCACCTTGCCGGTAACCGGACAGACGTGTGAAACAAACGTCTGCTGAACTCCACTGGCTTTCGATGACTTGATCGGAGTGGCCGGTGGCAACATGACCGAGTCGATGACGTGAATAACACCGTTCGCAGCGTCGATGTCCGTAGCCACCAGTCCGGCTCCGTTGATCGTAGCTTTGCCGCTTTTCATCGTTGCGGTTAACATTCCGCCTTGGACCGTTTTCAGTTCCTTTTTGCTGAGCACATCGTTCGAGAACATACGACCGGCCACAACATGGAATTTCAGGATCGCCGCCAGCTTAGCTTTGTTTTCTGGTTTGAGCAGATTCTCGACCGTACCTGCCGGCAACTTTGCGAACGCTTCGTCCGTAGGAGCGAACACCGTCAGCGACTTATCGCCAGACAAGACTTCAACCAAGCCCGCAGCCTGTGCCGCGGCGAGCAGCGTCTTGAACGTCCCTGCCTTCGTAGCCGTCGCCGGAATCTTGTCCGACGAGGGCAAGATCACCTGGTCGATCACATGAATAATCCCGTTCGAGCATTGGATGTCGGCCTTCACAACCGTGGCCTGATCCACTTGCACGTTCCCATCTTCGACCTTGATGTTCACCCGCTGACCATTCACCGTCGCCGCCGCGTCCATTTTCACGACTTGAGCCGCGGCGACCTTGCCAGCTACGACGTGATACGTCAACACGGACACGAGTTTCGCTTTGTTCTCCGGTTTCAGCAACGTCTCCACCGTCCCGGCTGGCAATTTCGCAAACGCCTCATCCGTCGGAGCGAAGACCGTGAACGGTCCCTCACCCTGCAGTGTTTCCACTAACCCACCCGCCTGCAAAGCTGCGGCCAAGGTCTTGAACGAGCCGGCCGAAACGGCCGTGGATACAATGTCCCTGGCAGCGTCGTCCGCCGCCCGCAAGTTCCCGCCAACCAATCCCCAAGCCGCCACGGCGGCCAACCCTAAGCACGTGTTCATGCCGCAGGCAAGCAGCCCCAGCCCGTGCAGCGCGGCCGCATCCTTGACGCCTTCGACCATGTGCCAGACTTCGCCAGGCTGCGGCAGTCGAACCTGACCATCAACGTGCGGAAAAAACATGTCCGCGCCTCCCATTCCTCTCGGCGCGGGCAACCAGCAGCCACCCAATCCCGAAGCTCGTCGGCGCGCCAAAGCGTCGACCGACCAATTCGCACCGGCCACGGAATCCAGCCGGCGTGGGTGTGATCCAGCCAGCATGATTTTGCTGGTGCCTGATGGTCCGGCGTTTGCTGTTCCCGCGTGCGTCACCAATAATTTCCGGCCGGGAAGGAACCATGCGGGGGCAGCGGGGGAACTCGCACCGTGTGGCGACAGGTGGCCGGCGACCGGAGGCGGAAACGTGATCGCCAGTTGCCGAAAGGACGCCACAGGCGCAAACGTGGGCGGCGTGGGCGGAAGCGGGCTAGGCATCGGAACCTCCCGCCGCTTGGACGAGCGCAAGAATCCCCGCCTTGATGGCCTCGGGGAGGCGGTCCCAGGCGTCGACGACGCGGGCCAGATCGGGCGGTAAATCGGTGCCAGAATCGGCACCTTGCGGCCTCGACACCATAGTGGGCACCTCGCCGCCGCCGTTGTGGCGCAACTCTTTGTCGTTTACAGTAGTTGCGCTATCGAGGCGTCCGTCTACGGAACCGAAGGTTACTGGTTCGAATCCAGTGGGGTGTATTTTCACGGGTACCGGGCAGAACGTGTCACTTTCGCATACCTGCCAATCAGGTCTCGGCGGGAGCATCAATCCACGTTGCGAGATATCCCTTTACCGAACTTCGCCTGCGCCGCGGAGTAGCCGTGCAGGATAGCGTCGCTTCGATGCGGCTGTCGTGGTCGTCGGCCGGCAAACGTAACATCGAATGGATCGGAACCTCGCATATGTGACAGTCACCCGGTCCATGCGGGCACTCCATGAATGATCACGCTCAACTCAAGCCCTTCGACGAGTACAACCGCGAGCTTGCAGCCAACGTCCACCCCTCCGACTGGACGAATCCTCGGCCCGATGGGCGTTACAACCTTGTTGTGATCGGTGCCGGGACAGCCGGGCTGGTCACGGCGGCGGGGGCTGCTGGTGTCGGTGCCCGCGTTGCTCTGATCGAGCGTGAGTTGATGGGGGGCGATTGCCTTAACGTCGGGTGCGTCCCTTCCAAGGGCCTGATCAGTTCCGCGCGAGTCGCCCGATCGGTCGCGAACGCCGCGGAATTTGGCGTCAACGTTCCCGATGGCGTCAAAATCGATTTCCCGGCGGCGATGGAGCGTATGCGCCGCTTGAGAGCCAGCATCAGCGGCAATGATTCCGCGCGCCGGTTTCGCGAACTGGGCGTCGACGTCTACTTTGGCAACGGGCAGTTTGTCGACAGTGAAACGATCGAAGTCGCCGGGCAGCGACTCAAGTTCAGCAAAGCGGTGATCGCGACCGGAGCCCGCGCGGCGGCACCTGGCATTCCCGGCCTCGACGAGGTGAGTTACCTCACCAACGAATCGCTTTTTACGCTAACCGAACGACCCGACCGGCTGGGTGTGATTGGCGCGGGGCCGATCGGTTGCGAAATGGCCCAGTCCTTTGCGCAACTGGGAAGCGAAGTCCTTCTCGTCGAATCGGCGGACGGAATCCTTACGCGCGAGGACCCCGAAGCCGCGAAGATCGTACAGGAATCGATGCTCCGCGACGGTGTCCGCCTGTTGTGCTGTGGAAAAAAAACCAGGCTTGCGCCGGCCGACAACGACCGCGTGCGGATAACCCTCGAGTCAAACGGCAAGGAATACGACGAGACGGTCGACAAGTTACTCGTCGCCGTGGGTCGAGCGCCCAACGTGGAAGAAATGAACCTTGACGCCGTGGGGGTCGAGTACAACGAAAAAGGCGTAACGGTCAACGACCGGTTGCGAACGACCAACAAGCGAATTTATGCCGCGGGCGACGTTTGCTCGAAGTACCAGTTTACTCATGCCGCCGACTTTATGGCGCGAATCGTGATTCAAAACGCACTGTTCATGCGGCGGCTCAAGGCGAGTTCGCTGGTCATTCCCTGGTGTACCTACACTTCCCCCGAACTTGCCCACGTCGGACTGTACGAGCCGGAGGCGGACAAACAGGGAATCCCGGTCAACACGTTTACCCAGCATTTCCGGGAAGTTGACCGCGCGATTCTCGAAGGCGAGGACGACGGAATGGTCAAGGTACTTGTCCGAAAAGGAACCGATCGCATCCTCGGAGCGACGATTGTTGCCGCAAACGCGGGGGACCTGATCTCGGAAATCACACTGGCCATGACAAGTGGAAAAGGCCTGAAAGCGATCTCGTCGGCCATCCATCCGTACCCGACCCAGGCCGAGGCGATCCGCAAACTGGGCGACCAATTCAATCGCACGCGGATGACGCCGCTGGTAAAATGGCTCTTCGACAAATGGCTTGGTTGGACCCGCTGACACTGTTTACAACCCGTTTGCCACGCTCCGCCTGGCAAGCGGGATGGCCTCGTATCTGAATCTCGTTACGAAGGGGCGTCCGTTGACCCTATCACGAATCAAAACGATGATCCCTGACGCGAAGTCGACCGGCCTGGCAACGACCGTCGAAGCTCCCTTCGATCGATCGCCAATCGCGGAGGTCGAACAAGTGGATGAAGCGGCGGTCGAACTGGCTCTGCAAAGGGCGGCTGAATTGTTTGCCGACCGCGACGGGTGGTTGCCGATCCCGGAGCGAATCGCGATTCTCGAAAAAACCGCGTCGATCATGTCCGGTTGCCGGGAAGAACTGGCGATCGAAGCGGCTCGCGAAGGGGGAAAGCCCGTCAAGGATTCGCTCGTCGAGACAGACCGGGCCATCGATGGCGTGAAAAACTGTGTCGAGGAAATTCGCACGCGTCGCGGGACCGAAATCCCGATGAACCTCAACGCCGCGTCGGCCAACCGGTATTCCTCAACCTGCCTCGAACCGATCGGTCCAGTCGTTTCGTTCAGCGCGTTCAACCATCCGCTGAATCTGATCGTTCATCAAGTCGCACCGGCCGTCGCGACGGGTTGCCCGGTGATCGTCAAGCCGGCTGAAGCGACACCTCTCTCCTGCTTTCGCTTCGTGGAGATTCTTCGCGAGGCGGGTTTGCCCCCGGAATGGTGTCAGGCTTGTCTGACGAAAGATCATGACGTATCGGAAAGACTCTTCGCCGACCCGCGCGTCGCTTTCTTTTCCTTCATCGGCAGTTATGAAGTCGGCTGGAAACTGCGTTCGAAACTCGCGCCTGGAACGCGCTGTGCCCTCGAGCATGGCGGCGTGGCACCGGTGATCGTCGCCACGGACGCCGACGTCGACGACATGATCCCGTTGCTTGCCCGGGGCGGCTTCTATCATGCCGGACAGGTCTGCGTATCCGTCCAGAAGGTATTTGTCGCCAGGGAAATTGCCCGAAAGGTTGCCGACGAGCTTGCGCGGGCCGCCAGCGACATGAAGGTCGGCGACCCAACGCTCAAGGAGACCGACGTTGGCCCTTTGATCCGGCACGCCGAAGTCGAACGCGTCGCCGAGTGGGTAAACGAAGCGACCGAAAGGGGTGCCGAGCTGGTGTGTGGCGGCAATGCGATTTCGGAAACGACGTTCGCACCCACAGTTCTCTTCGATCCGCCCTGCGACGTGAAAGTCAGTACAGCGGAGGTTTTTGGACCGGTCGTTTGCGTCTATCCCGTCGATTCGGTCGACCAGGCGATCAAGCGCGCCAACGCATTGCCCTTTGCCTTTCAGGCTTCCGTCTTCACCGCGAATCTGGACACCGCCTTTCGCGTCTCGCGGCGCATCGCGGCGGCGACCGTCATGGTTAACGATCATACGGCGTTCCGGGTCGACTGGATGCCCTTTGCCGCCATTCGCCAATCGGGGCTGGGAATCGGAGGAATCCCCTATACCCTCCGCGACATGCAAATTGAAAAACAGATCGTTTGGAGATCGAAAGAACTGTGACAGCGATCTCGATTATCATTCCGACGCTCAATGAATCGGCGAACATCGAAAGGGCGATCGCTTATGCACGGTTCGTGGACGATGCGGAAATCATCGTCGTCGACGGGGGGAGCACGGACGGAACTGTCGAACGGGCGTCGGCCCTGACGGAGTTTGTGTTTCGTTCAACGGCCTCACGGGCGCTCCAGCAGAATACCGGTGCGCGACACGCTACCGGCGCGGTTCTGTTGTTCCTTCAGGCCGATACATTCCTGAAATCAGGCGCGAGGAGGCAGATCGATCTGGCGATGCGCGACGAGCGAATTGGATGGGGTGCGTTTCGTCAACGAATTGATTCTCCGGCTGCGGTTTTCCGGATCATCGAGCGCGGGAATGCGATTCGCGCGCGGTGGCTCCGGCTGCCTTACGGCGATCAGGGAATCTTCGTGCGACGGCGTCTTTTTGAAGAAGTGGGCGGGTTCCCCGAAGTCCCCTTAATGGAGGAAATCCGCTTGATGCGCAAACTCCGCCGAAAAACCAGGGGGTGTCTCTTGCCTGGGCCGCTCCATGTCAGCCCGCGCCACTGGCAACGAAACGGTGTCTTGCGTCAAACGGCCCGCAACTGGGCGTTTGTCGTTGCCGAGAGATTGGGAGTCTCGCCCGATCGACTTGCCAGATCGTATTACACGAGCAGACCGCCACGCGCCGCCCATCCGGGGACCGACGATGCAAGTTTTGATATCGTGCAATTGCAGACGCGAAGTGGCGACGGGATGTAACACCGTGATCGGTCGGGTGTAACCGGCGTTCCGACGGTCAGCATGCGAGGTTCAGGGCTCTTGGTTCCAGTTTTGCAAATTTGGAGTGCTCCGGCCTGGCGGAGCTTTGGTTTAGCGTCGGAAAACGCGATGCATTGCGATACATTCGGACTGGGGCGTTGCCGTCCACACCTCCAATGATTACCTGCGTTCGGCAATCCAAAGCGGTGCCAAGTCCCCGCACTCGAAAGAAAAGTGCAAAACTGGAACTTAGTGGTGAGTCGCGCTCGATTCGGGCGGTTGCGCTCAGTCTCTTGTGTCATGCGGCGGTCCCGCCATGCGGCCTTTCTGCTGTCCAACGGCACTGGCCGAATGACAGAAAGATCAGAAACCGGCATGTTCGTTTTCATTTTTCTGTCAACCATCTTTCTGTCAGCTACGTCGTTACCTTTCAATGAACCGAAAAGTCACCAAACGGAATCACCGGCTGACGACCGGTGTCGCGGCGGTCTCGATCCCCAGAACGAGGCAATTGATTCCGGACCCGATGCCCATCAACGCCACCTTTTGACCGGGGCCGATGGCACGGGTTTCGATCGCGCGTGCAAGCGTAACCGGTAGCGCTGCCGAACCCGTGTTTCCCAAAATGGGATAGGTAACGAAATCCGTCTCGTCCGGCATCGCGACCGACTCAAGCATCAATTTTCGGTGCGTTGAGCCGACCTGGTGGCAAACCGTCGCGGAAATCTCCTCGCGCGACCAACCCATATGCTCGAGAAAGCGATGGAAAGTCCGGCGGCCCGTTTCCACGCCCTCATGCATCAATGCTTCCGAATCCGTTTCCATGAGCGGTGACGCAATGCCTCCCGCCGTGTCCCCCGAACTGCGACACAATTCGTTGTGACGGGTATTGGCGGTCGCGACGCCACCGATCACGCGCGTTGAGCCGCTCTTTTCGGAATTGAGACCGAGCAGGACCGCGCAACTGGCGGATCCGATCGTAAGCGAGGCAATGGAATGCTTGATCGACTTGCGCGTCAAATTCGTGTTCGTATTCAGTTCGTCAATAGTCGTGTCGACGAGTCCGCGACCACTCTCGGTCCCGACGACCAGTGCGTAGTTTATCTGTCCCAGTTCGATCATGTTCGCCGCCTGAATGATCCCGTTAAGGATTCCGAGACAGGCGTTGGAGACGTCGTAGACCTGGCATTCCGGTGGAAGTCCGCTCAGATGGTGAACGCGGCAAGCGGTTGCGGGTTCGAGAAAGTCGCGGCATACCGAGCCGTGAATCAACAATCCGACATCGCGCGGATCGACATTCGCCGCCGCGAGTGCCCGGCGGCAACTGATCGCGCTGAGGTCGGAAATGAGGGTGTCCACCGGCCAAAAGCGCCGCTCGGAAATCCCCGTCATGAGTTCCAGGCGTCCGGCGGGCAGCTTCAGTCGCTCGTAGAGGGGCGCAAGCCGCTCTTCAATCTCGTCGCTCGTGACGATTGTTTCCGGGAGGGTATACCCGAGGGATCGGATGCCAGCCCTGGTAAAGGAAAATTGCATGAATGGTATTCAACCCCGTCACTCAATCCCGTTCACCGCGCGGCGAAACAAGTATCCGTTTTGGAACCGGCCGATCGCTTGCGTCGCGCAAGCTTCGCTCCGGCTCCTCGCGCACTCGCGCTCGTTGCTCGTGCCCGTGCCCGTTGGTTCACTCGCTCGCGCTTCGGGCTTGTATTGGCCGCAATGTTCTCGTACTCGCAGTCGATTGAACCCGCCGATACCGTTTCAGTCATTTCGATCAATCGAGTTACGGCATCAATCGCCTGAAGCCATGTAGTCTATCGTCCTTTCGAGTACGAGTCCGGGATTGTGCGGAATAACCATGACTTTGCCCGATCGGCCAATGGTCCAAGTGCCGGTTTGCGCCTCGCGACCGTGTCAAGTCAATGAAACGCCGACCGGGCAAAACGCGGGAAAGCGCGCGACACGTTCGGGGCACCTTACGGCCACAAAACTTGCTTGCATTTTGCGATAGCAAAAACATGCTTGCACAAGATGGCGTGCCAGCAACCTTGTATGGTCGCAAAATGGGAGTAAAACTGGAACTGCCCCGTCCAATTATGCAAAATTTGCCCGGTTTTAATGCCACTTCCCACCGGGCGACATCGTTGCCCTGTACCTTGCCTAGCCTAAGGAAGGAAAGGATTTTTTTCCATCCAGGACTGTCCGACGGGGTCACGACGACCCGGTGATCGGCACGTTTCATTTGGTCAGCCGAATTTTTGATGATGTGGATCCCGCTCGATTAGTGAATTTCCTTGCAAGGGCGCAAGCGAACTTTCCGGGATCGATCGCCACGTTTTTGAAACTCGCGCCGATCGGGTCTGACAACCGAGACCGCTTCGTCTGCTGAATCCCGCCCCGCGGTTTTGGGCCACTATCACATGCCGGCCCACGATGTGCCGGGTTTATACAAAAGGGATTCGAAACATGACCAGGCCATTCATTGGTATCAACGCCGATTATCGACGCGTCCAGGGAAACCAGCCCGCGTTTTCGTACCTTGCATCGGGATATTACGACCGCATTGCCCGTGCCGGTGGTATTCCCTGCATATTGCCCCCGCTTGAGGACGAGCGCCTGATCGAGCCGACCGTTGACCGGCTCGACGGACTGGTCCTCATTGGAGGTGCCGATCTCGACCCGCGTCGGGACGGGTTCATGCTGCACCCGACGGTGCGTCCGATGGAAAAGCGGCGCGAAGTGTTCGATCGCGCGTTGATGAGCGTCGCTGCCGAGCGGCGTTTGCCGGTCTTCGGAATTGGCGCGGGGATGCAGCTTATCAACGTCTCGCAGGGTGGCAATCTCTTTTTGCACATTGCCGAGGATGTGCCGGAAGCGATCCCCCATCGCGACGCCCAGGACGCAGGTCACCGGCACAGTCTCGTCGTTGCCCCCGGTTCGATCATGTCGCGCGTTTACGGCGAAGGAGAGATTCGCGTTGTCAGCCGTCACCATATGGCGATTGATGAACTGGCTCCCGGGTTCGACGTCACGGCGCGTTGCCCCGACGGGATCATTGAAGCAATCGAAAGCAATCAGCCCGACTGGTTTGTGATGGGCACGCAATTCCATCCCGAATGCGACTTCGCGTCGGCCCTCGACATGCGCATTTTTGAGGAGTTCATCGAAGGCGTCGAGCGGACGTTGCATGTTCACGTGCGCGCCGTGGCCTGAACACCAGAGGGAGGGGGAGGACCGAAACCGCGCGCGTTGGCGATGGATTTCATTCAGGCAAACTGGCCATGGATGGCCGATTTTACTGAAATGCCAGGACGCATCGGGCGCGGCCGTTGAATGCTTCCTGGCCGACCACGGACGGATCGGCCCGGAAGCCTTTTCCTTTTCCAAAATCGCCCGCCAATGCGCAAGCCCGAGGAGTTTGTCCAGTTGATCGACCGCTATCGTCTCGGAGAGGCAAGGCGGCTGGTCGTTGGCGTCTCGATTTCCCCTGACTTTTCGTCGGTCGATTGCGCATTGGTGCTGGGCGAAGGACGCGGCAAGTGTCTCCGCATCCGCTGGATCGAGCCACATCGCGCGAGCCTCACGGAATTCGTTCGCGATTCATGTGCCCGGCTGGCAGGCATCGAAACTTGCGACATCGCGGAGCTGGCGCAGACGCGCGCTGATCTGGCGGTGCAAGTCGCGGTCGCCGTGCGCCAGGCGATGGCACTTTCGCGATCAAGCGAGAAAAAACTGCTGGGTGTGAGCGTTGCCGATCCAGGCATCTGGCTCCGCGCCGTGGACGGAGCCATTTCCTGGGAACCCCTGGTCGCCGCTTCGGTGCTTGCCGAGCAAACGGGTCTTTCCGTCATTGATGAACTGCCGCAGCGCGACCTGGCCTGCGGAGGCCGAGGATGGCCGCTGGAACCGCTTGCGTGGTGGCTGATGTTCGCCGACCGCGCTTCGCCGGTCGCCCGCGACGCCCGGATAGCGATCGACTGGTCCGGAAACTGTCGCTTCGCGTACTTGCCGCCGTCGGATGGACTGGACGATCAAATTCCGGCGATCCGGTATCAAGTCCTCCCTGGAGCGAGGTTTCACAAGGTACTGTTGCGCTCGTGCCGCGATTCCACGACGGACGATGGACCCGCGGGATTGACGTCTCGCGAAACGGGAAAGATCGCCAGTCGGTTACTCGATGCGTTGATGTGCGAGAACCGCCCGGACGTCGCGCCGGTGTCGCCGGATTGCGGCAATCCTTTTCAGGAAACGCTGGATCGATGCACAACGATCGTTCGTGCCGATCGGCTCGCGTCCGCCGACGTTGTCAAGACCCTCTGGCATGGCGTCGCGGTGCGACTCGCGTCCTTCATTGGCGTGGCGGCTGGACGCGCCGGACAGCGTGTTGAACTCGTCGGTGGAGGACCACTCGACTCGTTGGTGGCGCTGCGTGCCGAAATCGAGCGGCACCTGCCCGACGCCCGCTGGAGCGACCTCGCCACCATCAACTATCATTCGGCGTCACTTCAGGCGACGACTGCCGCGGTTCTCGGTTTCATGCATGTCGATCAGATGCCGGCGACGATTCCGTGGCTGACCGGAGCGCGATCGCCGCGGATTCTCGGTCGGTTGACGCCGGGCAGCCCGGCCAGTTTTCGCCGCCTTGTGATGGAGATGGGCGATAGTCGCCCGCCCGTGATGAAACTTCGCGACGCGGTTTGAACCGCGAGATCCATGGCAGAAAAACCTGACAAGATCAAGGAATCCGCGATGCGCGCCGAGCGGGAATCCCGCTTGCGAAGCATCCTCAAGTCGATTTCATGGCGTGCCTTGGGGACGCTTGACACGATGGTGATCACGTGGTTCGTGACGCGCGAATTGACAGTGGCATTCACGGTCGGATCGGTGGAAGTCGTAACGAAAATGATCCTTTATTATTTTCATGAGCGTGCGTGGCAGTTAGTCCCGCGGGCCACGGTTCGCGGGTGGATCGAACGGCGTCATCAACGGCGCTCCGGCGGCCCCAGCGATACCGACAATGCGTGAAAATGCGCCGTGGCACGTGATTGGTCGATCTTGGGCAATATGACCCATTTTTTTCCGATATAATTTTCGGAATCCGTTTGACAAGCCAGCGCGGACCCGCGTCAGCCGTTATTCCCTCGCGGGTAATCCACCCGTCGAACGATCGTTAACCGTGGACTATTCCACGGAATGCGATCCGGAGTTGTTCAAACTGTCTCACTACGGATTTCCCGAACGCCGAACGAACGAATTATCCAAATCCCCGTTCACGCCGTGAATCGAACGGCAACCCGCGTGCGAATGATCGGCTCGAGCGCGTGCTGAGGTCAGGTTTGCGACTTTGGTCCAAAGTCGCTCCCGATCGATATCGAGCCTGGCGAAACGTTCGAGTTTCATCTCAATACCGTTCGCTACAAGGAAAAGGAATTGATCGCGGTTGATTTCTGGTTTGATTGCGAGAACAAGCTGCTGATCGAAACGCTGGATTTTGAAGTTCCTCCGTTGGCGTCCAAATAAACGCGCCGCGATTGAGCCAATACAAGCCCGAAGCGCAAGTTTTGAAGTTGCACACTTTTTGTTTGGCATCATGCGACGGCCCTGTATTCGCTGGGTAAAGCGTTCTTTAGCAGGCGTTTGATTTTTTGGATGCCGCCTTCGGTTTTTAGCCGGTCGGCGATGTAATTCAGTTCCTCTTTC
>JBGTFW010000106.1:0-11134 GCA_041747075.1 Pirellulaceae bacterium | reverse complement strand
CTGGAAGCCGCAGCCACGTTCAAATCGGTCATTTATTCGTCGAACACTTTTGTGGACAGATTACTCCACATAAGCCTCAACAGGTGAACGGAAAATCGCGGCGATGCCGGATGCTGGAAAAACCTGGTCGTCCGCTTCATTTGAATCGTTAGTGGTTAAATCAATGGTAACCACGCGACCCCCCGCGGCCAAAGTCTTGACGGCAATTGCGTTGTAAAGGTCTTCCGCGTCGGCCGAGTTTTCATCAACCTGTTTCACGTCACCGTTTGTCTAATGTAAACCACTGTTGTTTTGACGGATCGACTATCAATGTTTCGATCTGGCCCATTTTAGCTGCCTTGTACAGCATATCCGGATCGTCGCTTTGTCGTCAATCAATCCCCTGTACTTCGACGCTTCCTTGAAAAGAGGAAACAGATATTCGACGCCAGAAAACAGCAGCGTCGGTCAGCAACTGCGTTAGCGGCCGCAGGTGAAAGCGATTTCCGACAACGGCAAGTTCGTCAAAATCCGACGCCAAACGAAACGTCCTGAAAAACTCCCTGCTGATGAAAACCGCGAGGCCATCCGCCTGGTGCTGCCAGAACTTGCCATCGTTTAACAACTAGACGCGTCGCACGAGGTAAACAATGATCAGGATCAAAATAATTGCTCCAAGAATTCCACCACCAATATACATATCTGCTCCTAACCTTTCTAAAGTAGTCATGTCTTCACCGTGTGAAGATCAACGGCAATAGCAACAGCATTGTTCGTGCCAGTGCCGGGAAATCTGTGGAAACGGCGCGATTTTGTGGAAATCCGAGTCAACCTGCAAGGGTGAATGGAGTGGGTATCGCGGCCTTGCGAACGATGTTCATGAGATACTCCGACCGATATTCCTCGCGTCGCCGTCAATTTTTGCGGATTATCGGCAACTGTCGAATGATTTTGTTGACCCGCTCCGGGCTGGTCAATGAAAGGAACAATGTCGCCTAATTTGGTCGCGAAACGACCAGTATCGAGCCGCGCCGCCGCATCGTCGTCGTTGCCGTCGATCAGCTCCAGGTCAAAGTCCACCGATGCGCGGCGATTCTCCCTGGCCCAGTGATTGCGGGCCATGTCCTGGGGGAGTTCGCCGGCCAGTTGCGGATCGCGCACCACGACCTGAACAAACCGCCGGATCGCCGAGGCGGAACGCATGACTTGTTCGCTGGAGTGAAGTTCCGTTGATCCGGGCTATAATCACCCCAATGCAAATTCATGAGGATTTATTGTGGGTTGAAAACAATGTCGAATCACAACACGCGTCGATCAGGCCATGTGGCGTTTTTGCTGGCGCTGGTGGCGTTGATGATTGCGACTATTTTCTGGACCGCCCGTCACGTTCTTGCATACGTGATCACCTGTGCGATCATCGCCATGCCGTGGTGGTTTCGCACAATTGTGAAAGTTTTTTTCGCTACCAAAACGAACCAGTGTTCAGTTTTCAATCGGCGAAATCGGCGCAATCTGCGGATCAGTTCTTCGGCATCCGTGGGCCTCTTCATCCGTGCGTCGATTTCAGACCTTCTTCCAGGGTCGCCAGGACTTCCTTCATTCGATCCTCCAGCATCGCCGGGAGGTTCAGCCAGAGTCCGGGAAAGACCGCCGATCGGACGATCCCCTGATCATCTGCCGCAATCAGCGTGTAGCGACCTGATTACCGGTTTCGTAAATCTTCGAAGCTGGCGAATCGATCGACATCCGCGCGATGATCGTGACTGGAACGGGAAGTGAGGCTCCTTTTGGCGGCCGCGCCTTATTCTATCCAGACCACGGGCCGATGACCAGTTTGCCGGCAAGCGTTCTTTCCAGTCCCGGCCCGGCACGCGAAACCGTTGGCGCGAAGTGAGTGCCTTGTCGCGCTCAGGCCGCTCGCCGCGTCGTCTCGGTGACGGGAGTAGAATTCTCGTTTGCCAGCCACTCGGCGAAATACCGCAAACGTCCGATTTCAATAGCGGTGGCCCAGTGGCGAGCGAAGGCGCGCTGCCTGGTTTCCGGCACGAGGGCCGTCGTCCAGAAGATGCCGCGACACGTCCATAGCCGTCGATTCGCCATTCGCAGTTTCGCACGAGCGCCGCGAACGTCGCGCACCGTCTTCACCAAATCCTGCCAGGGATCAAAATCAAACGCCGCGACGGTTGGGGATGCACGGTGCCAGCATCGGGCTTCGTCGCGCCCATACTCCTCCAGTTCATGCATTAATCCGCGAAAAGTCGTCTGGTTCGTGTGATGCACGACCGAGGTATCGGCATATCCAATCCGAACACCCGATTTTTTAAACACCTTGCTGAGCATCACCTCGGCAAAATGGCCGAACTCGGCACGGAGGCCTCCCGCCCGGAGCCACGTTGCGCGATCGATCAGCATTCCGCGGACGGCTACCTTGCCAACACCGCTTGCCCGCCACTTTTGAATATCGTCGTCGAACAATCGCTGTTCCCCGCGCGCGACCGCGTTGCGATTAATCCCGTCGCTGTCACTGCAAGCGCCGTGCATTCCCTTGCGCTCGACCCAGAGTACCGCCTGTTCCAGACAATCGGGTTCGGCGATGCAATGGGATTCGGTCATATACAGATACCGGCCCGTCGCCTCTTCGGCACACGCATTGATCAGTGCATCGAAGTTGGCGCCGGGACGACAGATGATCCGAATGGCAGGGAACTCGCGCAACAGCATCTGGTCGATATCGGGTCGGCTCCCGTCACTGCCAACCAGCATTTCCACCCGGGACGCCGCAAGGGTCTGGTTCAAAAAACTTTCGATGGCATGGTAGAGCTGGTCCCGGTCGTCGGGAGCGGGCATCAGTACGGAAACAAGGACTGTCGAATCGGTCATTTCGGAACCCTTTTTTCAAAAAAAGCATGCCAGGTTGGCCGTCGTTGGTGATCGCTGTGAAACGGAAATCCAGGCAAGGCCACGCCGGTTTCGGAGCGAATCCGGAGAGCTGTGAAACGGCGGAATTTCAGTCCGGGACGGTGTCGGCTTTATCGTTGTAATCGGCAAAGCTTCCCTCGATTCTCCAGTCCGTTCCCCACAATCGACCGAGGCTTGTCGAGATGACAAGGCTGGGCTGATCAACACTTCGTCTTTCCAAAAACGAATCTGTGACGGCGCAGCCAAATCAGGCTCCCTCTCCCCCAAACCGTTTCAGCATTCCTGATAAGAGCCTTTCCAATACCAGCCCGCCGCGCCAGCAAGGGCTTCACTTGCTGGCGCGGCGTGCTTGTAGTTGGCGGCGAGTACAACGCGGCGATGCGGCCTGAGCATGCAAGTTTACAATTCGACAAATCGTCCTGTGTCCAACCGCACCAGGCGTCCAAACCGCGCCGCAAGCTCGTCATTGTGCGTCACACAGACCAGCGCTAACTGGTACTCGCGATGCAATTCCAGCAGCAACTCTCCAATCGCGTCCGCGTTGACCTTGTCGAGACTTCCTGTCGGTTCGTCGGCGAGCAGAATTTTCGGCTCGTTCATGAGTGCCCGCGCGACCGCCACGCGTTGCCGCTCACCGCCCGACAAATGGCCAGGCCGGTGGTCGAGTCGTTGACCAAGACCGACCCGTTCGAGAAGTTCGCCGGCGCGTTTTGCAGCCGCTTCATCAGCGTCGCCGCGCGGGACTCGGGGAATCAACACGTTCTCGCGCGCCGTCAGTTGCGGCAGCAGATGATGTTCCTGGAAAACGAACCCGATGTTCCGGTTACGAAATTCCGCCAGCCGCGGCTCGTCGAGGTCAAACGGATTCTGGCCCGACAACCGAACGGTCCCCGACGTCGGTTCGTCGAGTGTGCCGACGATGTGCAGGAAAGTGCTCTTGCCCGAACCGCTTGGGCCGACAACGACAAGACTCTCGCCGATGGCGACTTCGATGGAAATCCCGTCAAGGACATTGAGCGCGCCGGCGGGCGTCTCAAAGGTTTTTGTCAGGTCGTTGACGAGAATCGGCTTCGTCATGGCTTGCACGATCAGGAATATTTCGCGCGCCAGTTCTCCAGCAACGCGAGGCAACCCAGCCCGTAAAACGTGTACTCGACGTCATGGGATTCGTCCCACGCGGCGGCGCGGAATCCACCATCGGGCAATTGTAGCGAATCAACGAACGAGCGTAGCGGATCGAGTTCCAGTTCGTGCATTTCGCCAAGGTCGTCGATCGTCAGGGTGCCGGTAAAGGTACTGAGTGAATCGGCGATGGGAATCCGTGTATTGGCGCGCAGGCCACCTTCGTCGGTTTGCATGTCGAGAAGAAACTCCATCGTGTGATCGATCGTGGAAGGGTCCAGTCGATCGAGGATGTTCAGCGTGGCGATCGCGGCGGCGGTCGGGTTCGTGCCACCGCGTCGCGCGGCGCGAATTTCGCGAAAGCCCCCATCCACGGCCTTTTGCCCCTTGAGGAATTCGACGATTCGCTCTGGCTCGGAGATCGGTTCGCCAATCATTTGCATGACGAGTACGACGAGGAACGTATGGTAGGTGCTCCCCGCGTGGCCTTCGAGCGCCTTGGCAAAACCTCCATCGTCGCGGCGGAGTGAGTTGAAAAAGCTCGCGACCTTTCGGTCCCATCCCGCTTCCGCGTCGGCAAAGACATCGATCCCGCTGAGCGCAAAGAGCAATGCCGCCGAATAGATCAGGCTGAAAAAATCGACGATCGACTGGGGTTGCCGCCGTTGCTGGATGAGAAACGTGGCGGCGCGGCGCGTCACTTCGTCGTCAAGTTCGTCGAGGATCGCCAGAGAGCGAAGGGCAAACGAAGTGTAATACAGATCGCTCTCGCCCATCCGCCCGGCGAACCCGCCATCATCGCGTTGGGCGGCTTTCAGATACGCAGTGTGTCGCGCGCGGACTTCGGCGGGCAATTTGCCAACGCCCGCCGCAAGTCGAAGTGTAAGGTCCTGCAGCCAGACCGTCATATCACACCCTCGTCCCTTGCAATTCGCCACCAGGTGAGTCGAACAGTCAGCCGAGGAGGCCGCGGCGGGTAAGCAACTCAAGGACACTTGCGACGCATTCGGCGGGGCTGAGGCGGTCGGTGTCGAGCACCAGATCGGCGCGCGCGGGTGGTTCGTATTTCAGCAGAACCGGATCGGTGACCTGCCGCTCCCCCGCGTTCCGCTTCGCACACAATTCCGCCGGTGCGTTCATGTGAACGACGAGAAAGCGGTCGTTCCCGACGACTTCCCCGGCTCGTTGCCGGAACTCCTCCGAGGGAGCAACCAATGACAACAGCGTGATGAGGCCGGCGTCGTTGAAGAGCCGCGAAATCTCCGCGCAACGGCGGACGTTCTCCGACCGTCCTTCTGGCGTGAATCCGAGGTCGCGATTGACGCCCATCCGCAAGTTCTGGCCATCAAGTACGACGACCCCGCGCCCTTCCTCGAACAAGGCCCGTTCGACTCCAAAGGCCGTCGTCGATTTCCCCGCGCCCGGGAGTCCCGTAAAGAGCAGGGTCACCGGCGTTTGTCCGAACCGCGCCGCGCGCTCCGATGCCGAGACCTTGCTGTCAAATTCGACGAGCGAGGCACTTTGCGGATCGTCGTCCCAGTGGTCCTTGCGCGCCTCGCTCGTCTGGCGATCGATAATCATGCCCGCGCCGACCGTCTCGCAGGAAATCCGGTCGATGACGATAAAGGCACCCGTCGATCGATTGCGGCGATAGCGGTCGTACGACAACGACTCGGTCAGCGCGACACTGATCCGGCCGATTTCGTTGAGCTTGAGCGTCGGAGCTTCCACGCGATGAAGCGAATTGACGTCGATCCGGTAACGCAATGTCTGGATGTTGCCCGGTACCGTTTTTGTAGTGTGCTTGAAGAAATACTGTTTGCCCGGTACGAGCGGCTGCTCGGACATCCAGACAAGGTTCGCGTCAAATTTCTGTTCAAGCCGCGGAACGTTTCCGGGACGGACGATCATGTCCCCGCGGCTGACGTCGATTTCGTCCTCCAGCGTCAACGTAACGCTCATCGGGACGAAGGCTTCCTGCAGGTTGCCGTCGGCGGTGACAATTTCCTTGATCCGCGAGGACTTTCGGGAAGGCAGCGCCACGATCTCCTCGCCGACGCGAATGACGCCCGAGCTGATCGTCCCCGCGAATCCGCGAAAGTCGAGATTGGGCCGCAGGACGATCTGCACGGGAAAGCGGAAATCCAGGAAATTCCGGTCGGAGCCGATGTAGACCGTTTCGAGAAAATTCATCAGCGTCGCTCCGTCGTACCACGGCATGTTGGCACTTTTTTCGACGAGGTTGTCACCTTTGAGCGCGCTAATCGGAATGAAGTGCAGGTCGGGGACATCCAGCCGATTGGCGAACGCCCGGTAGTCATCGCGAATCCGCTCGTATACGGCTTCGTCATGATTGACCAGGTCCATCTTGTTGACGGCGACGAGGATATGGCGAATCCCCAGGAGCGAGACAATGAAGCTGTGCCGCCGGGTCTGTTCGAGGACGCCGTGGCGCGCGTCGATGAGGATGATCGCGAGGTCCGCCGTCGAGGCACCGGTGGCCATGTTGCGCGTGTACTGAACATGCCCCGGCGTATCGGCGATGATGAATTTCCGCCGCGCCGTGGAAAAATACCTGTAAGCGACGTCGATCGTGATGCCTTGTTCCCGCTCGGCGCGAAGTCCGTCGGTGAGCAGTGCCGGATCGAACTTGCCGCCAGTCGTACCGTGAACAACGGAATCCTTTTCGATCTTCGCAAGCTGATCCTCGTAGATCATTTTGGAATCGTAGAGGAGCCGCCCGATGAGCGTGCTTTTTCCGTCATCCACACTGCCGCAAGTGATAAACCGCAACAATTCCTTGCGCTCATGTTCAGCGAGATAGGCGTCAATATCGGTGGCGATCAGCTCGGATTGGTGCGACATAATAAAGGGCCTCCTCTCGAAAACATTTCAGGGAATGCGCAGCGTCGCCAGATTCTGGTGGAGAAACCAGTCCTCGATGACGTGACGGCGCGAGAACCAGCGCGTCGCGAGCAGGCGCGCGGCGGCGAATTGCAGCCACGACGCCGGAATCCAGTTGAACGCGTCCAGCCGCGACGGCGTTCCGAGTCGCTCCGTCAGGCGATCCGCGTAGACCGCCAGCGAGTCGCGATCATAGCGGCCGTCGCAGCTCGCGATGACGTTCGCGGCGATGAGTGCCGATTCGATGGCCGGACGAATTCCCTCGCCGCTTTGCGGATACGCCAGCCCAGCCGCGTCACCGATCAGCACGACGCCATCGTCGAACAGGCGTGGCGGCGCCGCGGCATACAACTGGTAGGCATGGCCGAGGAAATGAGCGGGCGGATTCTCGACCAGCCGGCCCTCGGCCTTCAGGAATTCACAAAAGCGCCTTACGTGGGTTGAAAGATCGGCCTTGTCGGCGCGCCCAAGTCCGACGTTGAGATAGTTTCCCTTGCGAAAACACCAGCCGTAGCCCCGTATGTCCTCGCAGAAATACAACTCGGGCGTCTCGGCCGCGACGCGACCCGCCGCACGCTCGCTTGCGGACATTTCGTACTCGGCTTCCTGGGCGTAGACAACTGGCGCGCGGGGTGCCTTGTTGCTTCCGTCGTCAAGATACCGCGCGACAGGGCAAAAGTGTCCCCCCGCACCGACCAGCAAGGGTGCCTCGCAATCTTCGATATGCCATTGATCCCGTCGCCGCTCGATCGACTTGATGGGACGAAACACGCACGGCACGCCCGTTCGTTGCAACAGATAGTTGTCAAATTCCAACCGAAGGATGCCGAAACTGACGGGGCGCTCGTAGCGCGTCTCGACGGTTCGTCCGCCGATGACTCCAGTGCGAAAGCCCGTGATGGGCTGGAAGACAAGCTCGCGCCGGTAGTCATCCGTATCGATCTCCAGTGACTCGATGACCTGGGGCGTGACCCAACCCGCGCATGGCTTGACGCGGGGAAAGACCTTTTTGTCAAAAAGCCTGACGCGGAGTCCCGCAGCAGTCAGCCGCCCGGCGCACGTCGAACCGGCGGGACCCGCCCCAACAATGATCGCGTCGAACTGGTTCATGAGAGATGATCGCGCGTTGCCGGGACGTTGTTCGACGCACCGTGCGCAAAAACGATCTGGAACAACTGCAGCGAACCGCTTTCAAACGCCGCCATCGATCCGCTAAGATAGAAACGCCAGATTCTCACGAACTTTTCTCCAAATTGCTCGCGAACGACGTGCTCGTTGCGTTCGTAGCGGGCGAGCCAGTGCCGAAGCGTTTCGGCGTAATGGAGTCGCAGGTTCTCGACGTCCAGCACGGAAAAGCCATGCGGCTCGAAAATCCGTGAAATCTGGCTCGGTGCCGGGGCGCAGGCACCGGGAAAAATCCGGCGTTCAATCCACGCATTCAATGGGTAGGCGACGTTCTGGCCAATCGAGTGAATCAGACCCAGTCCTTCGGGTCGCAGGGTTTCGCGAATCATCCGTCCGAGGCGCGGGTAGTTGCCAACTCCAACATGTTCGAGCATGCCAACCGAGGCAAAGGCGTCGCAACGGCCCCGAATGTTTCGCCAGTCGTCCTGGATGAACTCGACCTGGCCGGTGAGACCCTCGTGACTGGCGCGTTGTCGCGCCCACGTAATTTGCTCTTTGGAAATGTTGAAGGCGCGAACGCGAACGCCGTAGTGCCGCGCCATGTGAATGGCCAGCGAACCCCAGCCGCACCCCGCTTCGATCACTTCCATGCCGGACTGCAGGCGAAGCTTGCGGCAAACGTGGTCCATCTTGGCGATTTGCGCTTCTTCCAGGGACATTTCGGCGCGCGCGAAATACGCGCATGTGTACAGCAACTGCTCGTCAAGCCACAAACGATAGAAATCGTTGCCAATGTCGTAGTGATGATGAATGTTTTCCTGTGCACGGCGAATCGTTGTCGGGCGGGGACGGCGCAACCATTGCCAGAACCGCTGGTGAAGCGGCTGAGTGCCCGCGCGGTTCATGCCCCGGTAAACGACCTCGAGAAAACGTGCAAGGTCTCCCTCGACCTCGATGCGACCATCGGAATACGCCTCGCCAAACTGGAACATCGGATCGACGGCAATGGCGAGCATCGTGCGGCGATCGTGAAACACGACCGTGCCCGCCGAAGCCTCCGACGGATTGCCCGAAATCACCTGGCCGTCAGGCAACGCGACGCGGATCGCCGGTCGGTCCATTCTCACAAGGAGGCGGCGGATGAGGCGCGCCGCGGTTCCCCCGCCGCGGCTGGCGCTTCCCTTGACACCCTCGAGCGGCGGTAACGAACGATTCGTTGCCGCCGTGTCTGGTGACGGCGCGGTGGAGCTGGATTCTGGTTGGCGCGGCGATTCCGTGGTGGAGGTCGCGCCGCGGCCGTCAAAAAGATCGCTCATTGCAATGCCATGTGGATGTGAAATGTTTACTAGATTCCGGCAAGGATAGTCGCGCGAAGGACGCGTCGGATCGCGATCATGAACGCCGCCGTGCGGAGGCTGACCGAATGCTCGTTGGCTTCCTGCCAGACCTCCTCGAAACCGGCGGTGAGGACCGAATCGAGCTGCTGGCGAACGCGATTGAGGTCCCAACTGTAAAATTGCCGGTTCTGCACCCATTCAAAGTAACTGACGGTCACCCCGCCGGCGTTGGCGAGAATGTCGGGAAGGATCACCACGCCTCGTTCAAAGAGTTTCTGGTCAGCGACGGCGTGGATCGGTCCGTTGGCGCCTTCGATGATATATTTCGCCTTGATACGATCGGCGTTGGCCTCGGTGATGACACCCCCCAGCGCCGAGGGGACGAGCATGTCAACCTCCAGTTCCAGCAGTTCCTCATTGGAAATCCGGTCGCCGCCGTCGAAGCCTTCCAGTGAACCATGTTGCAGGGCGTGCCGCAAGGCGACGGGGATATCGAGGCCTTCCTTGCGAAAGTATCCGCCGGAGATGTCGCTGACGGCCTGAATCCGGAATTCCGATTCGTGCATGTACTTGGCGGCGTGGGAACCGACATTGCCGAATCCCTGGATGGCAACCCGCGTGTCGCGTGGATTGTGTCCGCGCCGCGAGAGGAGCTTGAAGGCAAGAATTCCGCAGCCGCGTCCGGTTGCTTCCTCACGACCCTTGGCACCATAATCCTCGACTGGCTTTCCGGTAATGCAGGCCGGGTTGAAACCGTGGTACTTCTCCCATTGGTTGCGAATCCACGCCATCGTCTCGGCGGTCGTTCCCATGTCGGGCGCGGGAATGTCCTGATCGGGACCGACAATCTCGTGAATCTGGTCGACGAATTTTCGCGTCATTCGTTCGTTTTCCTTGCGGCTCAGCAAGCGCGGATCGACGGCGATCCCCCCCTTGGCGCCTCCATAGGGAATGTTGACGACGGCGGTCTTCCAGGTCATCAGCGAGGCGAGCGCGCGAATTTCGTCGAGGTCGACTTCCCAGTGGTACCGCAAGCCGCCTTTCATCGGGCCGCGAGCGTTGTTGTGCTGGACGCGGTATCCGATCAGCACTTGCAGTTCACCGTTGTCCATTTCAAGAGGGACTTCGACGGTCACTTCCCGCTTGGCGATCTTCAGCAGCTTGCGGTGACTCTCAGAGACGCCGAGTCGGTCGGCGGCGCGATCGAAAAAGACCTGGACGGCTTCGTTGGCTTTCATCGTACGGGACAAACAGAAATCGGAGGGCCGTGACCCGCGACTTGGGCCGGTGTGCCAATCGGGTTAAAATAACCGCCACCGGTACTTTCGTACATGGCTGGTCCGGAAATTCACGGTCGCGCCCCTCCTCATGACGATCAACACAACTCCCGACGTCTGGACGCGGCTGGTCGAAAGCGGTCTGGCCAATGCCGTGCGGATTGCTGCCCTCCGCGCCGAATTCGAGCAACTGCCCGCCGGTGAAAACGCCGCCGCGACGGAAGTCGCCAACGGCGACGCCGTGACCGAATGGCTGGCCCGCACCAATCGGATCAGCGACTATCAACGCGAGGTTCTGCAAGCGGGCTTGTCCGGCCCCTTCCTCATCGACCAGTACCTCATCCACGCGATCGTTGATGAGGGCCCCGCGGCCGGGACCTTTCGGGCGCGGCACGTGGCAAGCGGCTACCCCGTTCGCCTGTTGTTTTTTGGCGGTGCGAGCCGCGAGGACGCAGAGCGCTGGCACGCCGC
>JBGTFW010000105.1:0-9072 GCA_041747075.1 Pirellulaceae bacterium | reverse complement strand
CATGATCATGGCGAGAGCCTTTGTTGTGGCTGGTGAGAATAAAAATGAACTGGTCATTCGGAGGTTCTCGCCGTTTTTTGACAACTCCAATTCTGATAGCATCGCCAACGATAGTGCAACTTCAAAACTTGCGCTTCGGGCCTGGATCGGGACGTCATCGCCGTTGACGGCGAGCGGATTTCCGGCCGGCTCGCCAATCGAATCGTTCGCCGCGTCGTCGGCCGCGTGTGTCTTTTCCGCTTCACGCCATTCTTCAATTTCACGCCGCGCGGCGATTCGCTGCTGAAGCCGCGCGATGTCCCGCTTGAGATACTCGAGTTCCTCAAGTTTTTCCTCCATGCGGAACTCCAGCTTCTCCAGCCGCCGTTCCGGATTGAGACTGAGCAGCATTTCGACCACTTCCAGCGCGACCAGCGCACGCCACAGTTTCATGCCAAGGCCGCGAAGTCGATAGAGACGGACCGTTTTCGTTAACTGATTCATCCGCAACAATTGCGTCAGCCGCACGGCGCGAATGAAGTTGACCATCGGCAACAAGATAATCAGGACATCAATCCAGTGCCGAATTGCATAAGTCGATCGGTACCGGACCACGGACATCATCAGAGTGAACTCAAATGTAAACGCCGCCCAGATGAATGCCGCGGCGACTTGCAGCGCCGTTTGCCAGCCGACGTGCCGTTCGACAAATTCCGCCCACCCGAATTCCATAATCACAATCGGCAGCACCAGCAGCGCGACGGCAATCATCGGAAACCCAAATACCCGGATCAGCTTTTTCTCCAGCGCCCGATCGACGACCCGCCAGTCGGCGACCGGGAGCCAAATTCGGGTTCCCGTCTCGTGGTCGCGGGCACCGACGCGGAGAAACGGCAGCAGACAGAACCAGAAATTCTGCCGCACACGGGGACTGCCAATCACGAGGTGGGCCGCCGTCTCCAGCCAGTAGACCGGGTAGATCACGGCCAGCCCCGCAAGGCACCAGCGACCGTACGTCATTCCTTGCGGCAACACGGGGACGTGCAACGCGAGCGCAAAGACTCCCAGAACGACCAGCGAAAGCACGAACATCGGCGCGGCGAGGCGCTGATCGAGCTTTTGGGTCAGTTCGGGGCGATTCATGCCGTATCGTTTTCCACTTTGGCCGAAAGCAATTCCTCAATTTTCGGGGCTTCCGCCGCGATTCCGGGTTCCCTATGCGATTATCGCGCGAATTTCGGTGACCCTGCGACCAAAACGCCGATATTCGCGTGTTTTTTCCGAATTTATTATTTTTCTCCGCGACGCAGTCCGCCCGGATACGTTGCTCATACAGGCCGGAAGAAAACTTGCATAAGCTAACTTCCAGTTTTGCAAATTTGGAGTGCTCCGGCCTGGCGGAGCTTTGGATTAGCCGGACAACGCGACGGATTGAGACACATTCGGGCTGGGGCGTTGCTGTCCACCCTCCAATTATTAGCTGCGTTCGGCAATCCAAAGCGGTGCCAAGTCCCCGCACTCCAAAGAAAAGTGCAAAACTGGAACTAACAGGATGACGGCAACCCGCAACGGTTTTTCCCCCCACGAGACCGCCGCGCCGGAAATACACCGGCAGGCATGTCACTACGCGCGGTGGATCGTGGGAAACGAATCCGACGCGGAGGAAATCGTTCAGGAAGCATGGTGCAAGCTCGCTGAACATGAGTCTCGTTCGATCGTCAATTCGCCCGACCACAACCCGACGGCATTTTTGTTTACCATCGTCCGCAACCAGTCAATCGACTTGTTGCGAAAGCGGAAACGGCGGCGCAGCGTTTCACTCAGCGAGATTTCCGAACCGCAAGGTCGGGAATCCGATTCGTCGCGGGCCGCCGAACTGAATGATCTTGAAAACGGGATTCACGAGGCATTTGGCAACCTGCCCGATTCGTGGGCCGAGGCAATGCGGCTCAAGGTCGCCGGCCAATTGACGTATGACGAGATTGCTTCCGTACTGGGATGCACTCACGCCCAGGTGCGGACGTGGATTTTCCGCGCTCGCCGACAACTTGCCGCCGAACTCGTCACGCGAGGATGGCTGGCACACAATTCGGGAAGACTGTCATGAACATCACCCAATGTCCTTTTGAAGAACTTGTCAGCGCGTGGATCGATGGCGAATTGCCGGAAGAGCGCGGCGATGAACTTGGCCAGCACCTGAATCAGTGTCCCCACTGCGCCCGCGCGGCCCAATTGTTTACAGCGCTTGACGTCCGGCTGGGTGAAATGCATTTAGTGCCTCCCTGGGAACCAGTTCGATCGACCCAATCGATGAACGTCTTGTCCAGGCCGCCGAATGCCGACGCCGTCGTGACGGGCACGGCGAACTTGCGGACGCGACGGAGTCGCCGCTCCACGGCGCTGGCAATCGCTGTCTCGCTCATTGCGGTGACAGGCGTTTCCGTCATGGTTTGGACTTCCCTCGAACGGGACTTGCCGCGGCAAGCGTCAACTGAAAACACGGATGCGCCCGAATTCACGGTTGTCGTTGCCCCATTGAGTCGACTGGTGGCTAGCAACTGGCACTCGCGACAACAACAGGCGAGCTCGGCGCGGACGATGGAACTGGAGCTCCGGGCGTTACGGCTCGATGCCCGCGCTTCTACCGACGATGCGGCGCGGTTGCTCGAGATTGAATCGGGGATCGATTCGCTGATTGAACAGCTCGATCGGTTGAAACAGGATGACGATTGAGTTGAGAGTTGAGAGTTGAGAGTTGAACTTTTACAAGTTTCTGAAAGGAACCTTCGAATGAATACCACGAAACGATTCTGGTTTGTGGAGTTGGCTGCGATGGGCCTCGGCCTGGCGCTGTTCGCGCTGCCCGTCACGACGAGCGGTCAGCAAATGGAAGAATGGGCGGAAGAGCACGCGGAACGGTGGCAGGAATGGGCCGAACGCTTCGAGGGGGAATGGGAACAATGGGCGGCCGGTCAGGAAAAGGCCTGGGAGGATTGGGCGGAACGGTACGCAGAGCGGTGGGAAGACTGGGGCCGCGAGATGGAAGGTGCCGAGATGGACCCTGACAAGCTACGTGAATTGGTCGACCGAAACATGGAGATGCTCGGTCGCATGCCCATCCAGCAACTTATCGAAAAGGCAATGGAATCGGGACGCAAGAATCTCGACTCGGCACCGTGGGAATCGCTCGATGGCCTGCAAGACATGATGGCGGACGCAATCGAGAAATCGCTCGCCGATCTTGAAGATGTCCAGGACCAGGAGGATGCTCGTCCCGACAACGCCGGGGACGTCCAGCGCCGAATTGAACGAATGCAAGCCGCCATTCGCCAGTTGGAGAGAGTGGATCGCGCACGGGCGGAGCGGGATGCCAACCGAAACGATAACGAAAACGATAACGAAAACGACGACACCGACAGCGACGATTCCGATGAAGGGGAGGCGGGAAATTACCGTGAAGCCCTTGAACGGTATCGCGGTCAGTTCGATTCCCGGGATGAAGACGCACGGCGCGCTGTCAAGGCGTACCTTGAAGCAATCGAAAAGAGTCGCGCCAGCACGGCCCGTGAGTCAGTTCCGGAGGCGACGGCGGAATCGACGGCGCGGCGAGATGCGGATCGCATCAAGATGGAGCTTGAAGCAGCCATGCGCGCGAGTGGCGCGGACTTGCGGGAACGCGCGATGGGCACGGACGCGCAAAAACGTGCGGAAGCCTTCGCCGAAGCGGCGCAGGAAAGCGATTTTCCAAATTCCCGGCGGATCGCCGCAATGGAACGAGCCAGACGCATTGAATCGGAACTGGCGGAGCGCGAGCAGCGGGGCGGTGCCGACACCCTCGTTCGGCAACTTTACAAGGAACTGGAGGCTGAACGGGCCGCGCTCCGCGATCGCGAAAACGAGCTGGCCGAGTTGCGTCGACAAGTCGAAGCGCTCACTAGGTCCGTCAAGGAAATGCGCGGCGAAGAGCCACGCGAGCAGACGTCCGGGGAACGCGACAAGCGCAACGACGACGACCGGTAACCACACGTTCGACGTAGCCACGCTTGCCAAAGCGTGGATATTCGTTCGCGATCATTTGCCCGCAGGCTCACACCAAAGATTCACTCGCTTGCGCTTCGGGCATCTATGTCCGGCTAAAGTACCTCGTCCCGGCTCTTTCCGGGGATGGGAACGGGGTACCAGCCCTCTGTGTCGGGGATGACGGGTGCCGGTGAGTCCAGTGACGTCAGCGCATCGACGTTGCAAAGCGACAAATCGGAGTTAAATGCCTGGTCCCACGTAATCGCCTTGCCGGTATACGTCGCCATCCGTCCAAAAATGGCTGTCATGGTGCTTAGCGCGCCGTAGTCGCCTTCATTCGGGGTTGCACCAACCGCCAGATCGCGAAAGAGGTCGTGATGTTCCTGCTGGTGCCCGCCGCGACTTGCCGTTGATTCGAACAACGCCTTGCCGTTCCTGTCGAGAATCCGCCCGGCAGAGACGTCGCATGAACCTTCGCTGCCGTGCGCATGCTCGGAGACATTGTTGTCACAGCCAGGAATGTGACGGCACTGGCTCAGCATCGTTGAACCGTCGGCGTACGTGAACTCGACCATGTGATGATCGAAAATCTGCCCAAATTGCTTGTCCGTGCGGACCTCGCGGCCGCCCTGTCCCTGGGCTGAGACAGGAAAAGCGTCCTTGAGCCAGTTGCAGACATCGAGGTTGTGAATGTGCTGTTCGACAATGTGATCGCCGCACAGCCAGTTGAAGTAATACCAGTTGCGGCACTGGTATTCCAGTTCCGTCTGGCCGGGCCTGCGCGGGTTAACCCACACGCCCTCGGAATTCCAGTAACATCGCATCAGATTGATGTCACCAATCGCACCGTCGCGGAGCCGCGCGATCGTTTCAATATATGCGGGTTCGTGCCGCCGCTGGAGTCCGACCTGGACAAGCAGTCCCTTTTCCCGCGCGCGCCGATTTGCCGCGAGGACGCGGCGCACGCCGGGGGCGTCGACCGCCACGGGCTTTTCCATAAAGACGTGTTTCCCCGCCTCGACCGCCTTTTCAAAATGCAGCGGACGGAACCCTGGTGGCGTCGCGAGAATCACAAGGTCAACGTCCGACTCAAGGACCTTCTCAAAAGCGTCGAATCCGATGAAACGTTGATCGGCACCGACTTGAACGCGCTCACCATGCTCGACCGTGAGACTCTCGATGGCACCCTTTAACCGATCCTCAAACAAATCGCCCGCGGCGGTCAAATTCACCTCGCCGCTGCGCGTTTTCATCGCCTCGCCCGCCGCTCCTGTTCCCCGCCCGCCACAGCCGATCAGCCCGATGCGAACGGTGTCCGTGCCGCCAACATGCGCCGATCGGGCAATCGAAAGCCGCGGAGTCACGACCAGTCCGGCAGCCACCACCGAGCTTCCGGTCTTGAGAAAGTTGCGTCGATCGTGAGTTGCATGGTTCCTGAAGGACATGTCATTATCCGAAAGTTGAATTTACAATGAAGGGACGGTCATGGTCATTGGACGTCGCGAAGTGGTAGAACGGACTGCCAGTCCGTTCTACGGACGAACCGTAATACGCGAGGATAACCCGAATGAAGCGGAATTTCAATTTGGCGACTCCCATTCACGGGCTTGGCATGTTGCACATGTTCCTTACGGTCCTTGCGGGAAACGCGCTGGCGGTTCAGGAATTCGGTGCACAGGAGGACGGTAATTCCGGGCCGCTCAGACAATTCGAGCTGAAACGCCCGGCTATGGGGGTCGAGCTGACGATTGTCGCCTGGTGTCGCGACCCGGACGTTGCGCGGGACGCTTTCCACGCGGCGGCCGCTCGCGTCGACGAGATGGAAGAGGCGCTCAGTAATTACCGACCTGACAGTGAAGTTTCGCAGCTTGCGGATCGCGCCAAGGACGCACCGATCCGTCCCGGCGACGACTTGTGGTTGGCCCTCAGCCGTTCCCAGGATGTGTGGAGGGCCAGCAACGGCATCTTCGATCCGACCATTGGTCCGGTATCGGAATTGTGGCGCGAGGCCCGCCGCACAGGACAAGTGCCTGATGCGGAACAACTTGCCGCGGCGCGTAAGCGAGTCGGCTGGGAGAAATTGTCCCTCGACGAGGACTCGCGCACGCTGGATACGCGGGGCGTCGCAATTGGACTGGATTTTGGAGGGATCGGCAAGGGAATGGCCGCCGACGAGGCGCTTCGTATATTGCGCGACAAGGGGATTTTGGCGGCGATGGTCGAACTGGGGGGCGACATGGCGATCGGCGACGCCCCGCCGGGCCGCGACGGATGGCGCATCGCCATCGATTCATTCGACGCGGACGCCGTGCCGAATTCCTGCATGGAAGTCGCGCGGTGCGGCGTCGCCACATCGGGAGACAAACACCAGTTCATCGAGATCGCCGGTGTCCGCTACGGTCATCTGATCAACCCGGCGTCCGGCCGTCCCGTTCGTCACTCGTCGCTCATGACCGCCATTGCAGGCAATGCCGCCGACGCGGACGGATGGGCTTCTGTGTTTTGTCTTGTCGAGCCATCAGACGTTCTTCCGCTTGCAAAAGCCAATTCGTCGGTTGAAGTCCGCGGCGAAGTTCTCACAACTAGCGGCGCGCGCGAAGTGTTTCAGTCCCCCGGATTTCCCGTCATCCGGGACGTCGAGTTTCCCTGCCCGTGACCCATGGCACGGCGATTCGCGAAATTCGTTCACGAACTCAGTATCCAATAACGGCGGCCAGCTTGCGGATGGTTGACATCCCGGGCAAGATTCATCAGCCGCAACGCTCCAGGTTGCCGCGGAACCGTGGGCAAGCGCCCGCGGCTGATTTTCCCGTCCGCGATCACAGGTTGAGGAAGACCGAGGGGAATGGATGCGGCTGACCGAGCAGGTCGACTAACAAGTCGCTGCCCGCTCCGAAATCCACGATGAGCCGATCGAGCATCGTGGTGCTTTCGAGTGTAAAGGCATCGTTCCCACCCTGGTGGAACGATACAAAGAGCATGTCGAGGGCGTTGGCACCCAGGACGACGTTGTCGACCCCCGATCCACCGCGATACGTGCCATAGGTGCCGCCGTAATCGCCGCGGAAGGTCGCCGAGTTGGCACTGCTGGTACCCGCGAAATTCACAACGACGTCGCCGTTGATGTTCGTCGAATTGCTCGTCACTACGGAGTTGCCGGCGGTCGAATTGCCTCCCACCAGCAACAACTCGTCGGTGGAGTAGTTGCCGACCAGGCGAACGCGTTGCGCCGTGGCGGGGTCAGCGGCCTCCGCAAGGTTGATGTAGGTGTAGCCGGTGACCGTCGCGCTGCCCGAGTTAAAAAGGAATTCGTCAGCACCGCCGCCGCCAAGGTAAGTGATGTTGCCACCCACCGTGACGTTGCCGTTGTTCACAACAATCGTGTTCTGCGTCTCAAGCACCGTAATGATGTTGAAATTGCCGCCAACCGTCAGCGTATTGTTGATGCGGAAATCATTGACGCCACGGAGTAACAGGTCGCCGCCGACGAAAATGTCATTGGCGTTGTCGTCGATGACGTCGTTGCCGTCCCGTCCATTGATGACGAGGTTCCCGCCGACGCTCAGGTCGGCAACGGTCGCCAGATTGATATGCTGAACGCCGGTCGAGGCCTCGATTCGAAGGAGGCCGCCAAACGTGTTGCTCGATCCAGTGAAGGATACGTTACGGCTGCCGTCACGCAACTGGAGGATCAAGTCGCCGGACAACGCGGCGTCGAAATCAACGGTGACCGTGTTGGTCGTGTTCGCAAGGAAAATCAGCCGCACGTCGGTCGCCGGTGTCATTTCAGTGGCAACGCCGCCGCTCGTCAGCCGGATCGCCCCGTTCAAGGCGCTGCTGCCAAGCGTCACCGCGCCGGTATTCAGGTCCTGCTGGATATTGAGGCTGTCGGTCGCCAGATCGTAGAAGCGATCGAAGCCGTTAAGATTCAGCAGGTTGGCGTTGAACGTGAAGGCACCAAAATTGCTCGTGAACGCGTCCGTTCCACCGCCAAAATCGACGCGCAACATCGTATTGATCGACGCACCGGATTCGAGCACGAAACTGTCGTTACCCGTGTTGAGCTTGATGTTGGGATTAATCGGGGTTCCCGTCAACCCGTACGTCACGTTATCCGTTCCGGTACCTCCGTTGTAGAGGACGGCGGTTCCGCCAAAGTTGCCGCGCAGTTCGACGTCATTCGTTCCGTTGCCGAGGTTACTGGTGATGTCGCCGCCGATCGAAACGCCCGCGGCGATTCGGAGCAGGTCGGGATTGACCGAACTCGTGGAATTGACCGTGAGGAAGCCGCCGATGGTCGCCGGCGCGGCGAGGACAAAGCTCTGCGTCCCGCCGGTGGAATTGTTGCCAAGGTTGACCGTGACGTTGCCGCCAATGTTGGCAAGGCCTGGCCCATCGAGCAGCACATTGTCGCGACCGGCACCCCCGGTGTAGACGAGGTTGCCGGTGACTGTCAACGTCCCGCTGTCATCGAAAGTCGTGGCGGTCCCGTCGGCGGCGTTATTGAAAGTCAAATTTCCACCGACGCCAAACACGCCGCTATTCTGGAACGAATTAACGCCCGTCATTCCCAGGTTTCCGCCAATGCTGGCACCGTTACCGTTGTCAGTAACGTTGTCGCTCCCCGTGCCAAGATTAATTTGCGCATCGCCGGTCACACCCAGTCGGTTCGCACCGGCAAGATTCACAGTCTGGTCTCCGTTTCCGCCAGAGATGGTGAGTTGACCGTTAATCGTATTGTTGGAACCAGTGAATTCCAGCGTCCGGGAAGCGTTCCCCAGGTCGACCGACAAATCACCGTCGAACTGGATGTCAAAGTCCACGCCAATACCAGTCGTGAAATTGTCGTTCAGTTCGATGATCAACGAATCAACGACGACCAGCCCACTGGCACCGCCACTGCTGTTGAAACGAATGGCTCCGCCGGTGCCGTTGTTGTCGACGACGACAGGCCCCGGGTCAGAGACTTGCGTGGAAGTCAGCGTGCCGGTTGCATCGACATAGACATGGTTGAAACCGCCCAGTCCCAGCAATTCGGCGTCAAACGTCAAGGGTCCGAATTGGTTATTGAAG
>JBGTFW010000104.1:0-17882 GCA_041747075.1 Pirellulaceae bacterium | reverse complement strand
GCGCGTTGCAACATCGCCGTCGCCGCGCGAACCGCATGATGCCAGTAGACTTCACTGAACATGACGTAGCGCGCGAAGACCATCATCTCGGCGGCCGTGCAACCTTTCCCGGTGATCGCCAGCCCGCCACTTCGTTCGTCGATGCAGAGACTTCCGACGAGGCGGCTCTTGTCGAAATTCATTCCGTAGGGAACACCGGCGTGGAGACTGTCACGAACGAGATAGTCCATCTTGTCGACGTCGATCGGACCGGAAAGGATCGATTGGCGAAGACGATCGGCCGGCGCGGACGCCTGGCCGTTCAAAAGCACCGCCACGTCGGCCGCCGAGCATTCGAAATCCGAATCAATAATTTCGGCGATCGATGGATCGTCGAGCCGACGCGCCGCGAGGCTCTCGTGGGACGGAATCTGTTCGAGGCCCATGTCCTCGATCGGATGGCAATAGGGCCAGTGCCCGATGTCGTGCAAGAGGGCCGTTACGATCAGCGCCTCGACGTCGCGTGATGAGAGGAGATCGGCCAGTTCCGGGGCCGCGGCCAGTCGGCGAATGAACAACAGCGCATTGCGATAGACGCCGAGACTGTGCTCAAAACGGGAATGCGTCGCCCCCGGATAAACAAGCTGAACGAGACCGAGCTGGCTGATATGCGCAAGTCGCCGAAACGGTGGTGCGTCGATGAGCCGCCGGATGCGCGGGGTAACCGGAACATCCTCTTCGCCCGGCAGCCGAATCAGGCTGTCCCGTCGATCGAGGGCGACGAGTTCCGGAATCCGCGCAATGTCGTTCATGTCCCTTGCAAGAGGGTCGCGGATACCAGAAACGGCGTCACGAGGGCCAACGCCGGATCGAAGACAACCGGCTCGACCGAGCCTGGCAACACGGTCAGGCCGAGGATCAAGCGAAGCAGCACACAACAACCGAAAAACAGCCCGTAGTGCAGGACACCCATCAGAAAATCGAGTCCCAGAAAAAGCGTAGCGGTCACCGCCCCCACGACGAACATGCCGGCAACGGCGATCACCCGCGTCGTCGTGCCGTAGTCGTCGAGCAACGCCAGGTTGACCAGCCAGAACGACCCCCACGACAGTCCGTAAACCGTCGAGCAACAGGCAATGCGAATCCAGTAGTCATTGCCGCCCAGCGCGCCGCGCTCGGAATCGCGGAGAAACGAGTAACCCGCGACGACGCACGGTGCCGCGATCAGGACCGATAGGACAATGAGCAGCCACGAAGCAAGTCCCTCGCGGTTCTCAACGCCATAACGCATCACGAGTGCGATGGCGAGAATTCCGGCGATCGTCGCGAAAATGAGAACGATCTGGACGGCGGAGAGCCGCGTCTCCTGCCGAAAAAGCGGCTTGAGCACCGCCGCGCCCGACAACCCCTTCGGGCCATACGACTCAGGACCATGAACCGTGACTTCCTCGGCCGCCGAGGGAATCTTGATGACCGCCTTGCACTTGGGACAGGGACCCTCGCGACCCGCGAATTTTTCGCTGACGCTGAACCGTGTGTGACAGCCGGCGCAGGTGACGCGAATGCTCATTCCAGTTCGCCCGGTAGCGACAGTTCCTGCTCGGTAATCATGTGAAAGCCTTTCGCGGCGAGTACTCGCTGAGCCATCTCGATGTCGTCGACCATCAACGCGACCGCTGAATGTCCGCCGCAAAGGGCAAGCAGCGGATAGGCCTGAACCAGATTGATCTCGGCTTGAAACAATGCCAGACAGACTTTCAGCAGCGGCTGCCCATCGTCGGGAAGCCTTACACCGATCAAATCGCTTTCCACCATCGCAAGCCCGGCTCGTTCAAGAATCTCGCGGCCCTGTTCCGGATGCGACAGGACAAACCGCACGATCGAGCATTCGTTGCTGTCGTGAATGTTGACCGCAACGATTCGCGCGCGACTCCCTTCGAATCGCCGCAGCAACTGATGGAGCTGCCCGACGCGGTTTTCGAGAAAAACCGTAAATTGCCGTATCGACGGATAGTCCCGGCCGCGCATCGTGGCAAAATCGACGGCGGACGAACCGCCCTGATCGCCAGTGCTCATGCTCACTCCGATTTGGGTTGTGTCGAAAACCTGAATTTAGCCATCATGCCAGAAAGCGACAATCCAGGCAATTTTCCCCGTGGCCAGGGTCATCGCCGGGTCGTAGCCGGGTACTGCCGTATGGGTCAGGCAACATGCGTTACGACTTCCGCCCGCTTGCGTCGGGGCGTCTGTCGGTCAGAGCGATTATGCCGGTGAGGGAACCGGGGCGGTTTTGGCAAGATTTATTGCCCATCCGCGGCCGAATGAAAATTCGTCAAGGATAACTCCTCGCGATGCGGCAAGTCCGAACTTCGCGACGAACGGGCTGACGGATTGGCAGACTTCGCAACCCCCCCCTGTCCGGAGTTTTAAATCCATGAGTTCGTTTAACAAGCCGGTGGTCATGGTCGTCGATCCCGACGCACTGACCCTGACGGCCATTTCCGCGATGCTCGATTGCGCCCAGTTGCAGGTATTCTGTGCACAGGATCGCGCGGCGGCGATCAAGGGTGCCACGGTCCTCGACCTCGATCTGATCGTTTGCGACGAGGACATTGACGATTTCCAGGGCGACAGCCTGATCGCCGAGCTGCGGCAAATCCGTCACCGTGAGGATGTCCCGATTCTTTACATGTCGCGGCGCCAGTTGCCCGACATTATTTCCCGTCCGCACGACGGCGGTGCGTCATTCCATATCCGGAAACCGGTCGAACCGGCGCGACTGCTGGAGAAGATTCATCAGGCGCTCAACGAGTTGCCCTTGATCAACAACCAGGTGAGTCAGAAGCTGCGCGCTCCGCACTTTCCGATCGCCGCGATTGCGACGATTCCCAATATTCCGTCCTGGTCAGCGGAGTAACCAGTGACGATTAAGGTTGCATCGGACGCGTGAATTTCGATACGACCATCCTGGGCTTCACGATCCCTCCAATTTGGATTTTCGGAGGAAAGTTCGAGGCAATCTGGCATCGCTGTTGAGCCATGTCAATCGATTCAACGAAGCGGAGGCCTTCGCGATGATTCCTGACAAGGCCAGGGAAATACATCGACTGGCCCACTACCTGTTTGAGGCCGGTGAATTCGAGGCAGCCGAAGAGTCCGCGCATGAGACTCTGTAAGGATATCAAAACGCCGGTTCGGGCCAGGACGATAACGTTGCAATGATCCAGTATTTGCTCGGTGACATCTGCCTGTCGCTGGGGAATCTGGAGCGGGCGAGGGAGCCGTCGTTTCCGCCAGAAAGGCGTTCGCCGCGTTTCGGGTGCGCCATCAGCGCCACGCCGAGCCCGAAAGCATGCTAATCGACAATATTGAAATTTCTGGAGTCGCAGCCGGGGTTCCGATCGCCGGAGGACCGGTTGGCACTCCAGATGCCATTGACGATTTGGTTGAATTCCACGAATTGAATCAGCAATCCGATCAGGGCTCAAATCGGTATTGAGTACAGCCGGTAGTGCAACGGCTTTCCACCATTGGCACGCGCGTGTTCGTCGCATACCGAGATGGGTGGACCGCGGTGTCTCGCTTCGTTCTATGTGGCCTATTGCCTTTGGCTACTTTGAGTATTTTGGTTGTCGACGCATTTGTTGTTTTCATCCTTCAATCGGCGAAGTTGATTTGTAACTCGCGCCACCTTTTTGCCGCATACGCAGCCAATACAAGCACGAAGCGCAAGCGAGTGCATTCCGGGTAACAGGTTCACTCGCTGGCGCTTCGGGCTTGTATGACAACCTGAACCCGAACAAGGTCCAACTCCGGCTGCGCGCGAAAAAGGCCGCGGACGATCTGGCCGTTGAAGTTTTCGTCACTCAACAGGCCCAGCATTTTGGTTCCCTGAGGACCTCCAACCTGATCCATGTCGCAAACTGGATGTGCCGGAAAGTACGTTGGCCAAAGTCGAACGGTCGATTGAGAAAGCCAGAAAGGAATTTAACGAAGAAATGAAAATCGCGAGAAGCAAGGCCTGCGATGCCATTCTCGACAGCTAACCGAAGAACAAGGACATGCAATGCGGGGCTTTGAGCGGGGGCGGGATGGGCGTAGATTTCAGTGAAGCGCCATGCGTCAGTGGCACGTCATCCCCGCGCAGGCGGGGACCCAGGGAAAGCCGTGCTCAAACCCGCCTTCGCGGGAATGACGGCTCGATGAACGAGGACCTCCAACCTGATCCATGTCGCGAACTGGATGTGCCGGAAAGTACGTTGGCCAAAGTCGAACGGTCGATTAAGAAAGCCAGAAAGGGATTTAACGAAGAAATGAAAATCGCGAGAAAATCGCGAGAAGCAAGGCCTGCGATGCCATTCTCGACAGTTTGCCCACGGATAAACGGGATCGTCTTGTAATACTTGTTGGCGAGCCGTATGACTTTGATCTGGAGGTACTTCGTTCATTGGACGCAAGGCAAAAGCTAAAGTGCGAATCGCCATAGTACCGCGGATAGCTCAGGCAGTTTGCGCCGGTTTCGATTGACCCAGTTGCTTCGTGCCACGACAGTTACAGCCCTCGCGGAACGGAAACTCGTGGATCGGTTCCACAAGCGCTCACGGCGAAAGCGAATTAGTTCCAGTTCCAACAACCGCGGGACAACGCCTGGCAAGCTCATGGGCGAAGTACTTCGCCTCGCCGCTGGTACCACGGCCCTACGTCAGGCGCCAGATATCGAGGCCTATGACCGTCGCCATCAGCGCGATGAGGAAGACCATCCCGGCGATTGACAAGGCGACTTGCAGGCGCTCGCTCACGGGGCGGCGGAAGATGCCTTCGTAGGCGAGAAAGACCATGTGCCCGCCATCGAGAACCGGTATCGGCAAGAAGTTGATGATCGCAAGGTTCGCGCTGAGCAATGTGAGGAAGAGCAAGAGGCGACTCGTTCCCTGACTGGCTTCGGATGTCGCGACAACGGCGATCGTCCCGGGTCCTCCGAGGTGCTTGACCGACAACTCGCCGCGTATGAGCTTGCGCATGAATTTCAACACGCGTGTCGCGTCGTCCGCGGTCTGCCGGAATCCGTTCTGGATGGCGATCCACAGACCGGCGTTCTGGTAGCTTTCCCGCGCGATCATGGTTGCGATTCCGCGCGTCTCGCGAAAAGAACCAGGCAAATCCCTCACCAGCAATTCCGCGGTTTCAATCCGCTGGTCGCGCTGGTAAGTGACTTTCGCCACCGTTCCCGGATCGAGCAGTTGCGCGACCGCGTCCACGGCCGGCCACTGGCTTGATTCCTTCGTCAAGTCGATCTCGTTGCCAAGCGGAGCAAACCGCGAAAGCCGGGATTGACTCTCGTTGAGCACGAATCGGACGGCAAGGACTTCGTCTCCCGGTTGCAGTGTGGAATCGGCACTCTCCACTCCGGCCACGCGATTGGTTACGAGCAGATTGATCCCAAGCGCCTCGAGGGTGATTCCGAATCGCGGGTCGCTGAGGAAGGGGAACTCGGGAATTTCCGGTTCAATGGATACGATTTCCGGCTCCGCGTCGCGCGTTTCGATACCGGCTCGCACGATCCCCAACTCGACGCCGCGCCCCTTTCTCGCGGCGACAAGCAGCCGCTGGGGAAGCGTGAATGGATCGCCCACCGGCTCGCCGTCGATCGAGACAATCCGATCGAGCGATTTCAGCCCGGCGCGGGCAGCGGGAGATTCCTTTCGAACGGCGCGAATCGGACCAGTTTCCATCTGCAGCCCGATCCCACGCTGGGGATTCGGTGGCAGACGAATGTCTTTCAGCGTTCCGTAATCGCCGCCACGCTGGACCTTGATCGTGACTTCCCGGTCACTGTAGCTGGCAAAAATCCGCCGCATGTCAAATCCGTCGACCACCAACTGGTCGTTAATCTGCACGATCCGGTCGCCTGCTTCCAGTGGTGGATCGGCGAGCGCGGCGGCCTGACCCTCGAGTACCGGAGGGTCGGCGAGAACCGTGCCGACCTGGGGTTCGATACCCAGTGAGCGGAGTTCCTCGCCGCCTTTGATGCCGATCAGGTTCGGTTCCGCGAGTATTGAAAGGCGCTCGGGCCCAGGCGCGTCGGGGCGGACAATCTCCAGATCGAGCGGACCCTCGTCGGCGTCCAGTACGATTCGCTCGCGCAGGTGATTGAAGGTGAAATAGCGATTCGGGTCGTTGGTTGGCGTGCCGTTGATGTTGTTGACTCGCGCACCATCGAGACGATTTTGCCATGCGGGCGAACCGGGAATCGTCGTTCCGACCGCGGGCGGTTCGTAGAGGACTCCAGAGCGAAAGGCGAGCGTGGCGAAAATGACGGCGAAGATCAGATTCATCACGACGCCCGCCGAGATGATGAGCATCCGTTGCGGCACGGATTTGGCCATGTAGCTGCGCGGGTCAAGTTTCGTCTGGCCCCCCCCTGTACCGCCAAGCGATCGTTCGCGCTCTTCGGCCATTCGCGACGGATTGTCGTCCTGGCCAAGCATCTTGACATAGCCACCCAACGGCAGGATGCCGACACCGTATTCGGTTTCTCCCCATTGAAAGTGGACGAGCCTTCGCGGGACAAGGACGCGGTCTCCGATCTTGATGTCAAAGGCGTCGAACCCGACGTAGAATTTTTCGGCCTTGACCCCGCACGCCTTGGCGGCAAGGAAGTGTCCCAGTTCATGGACGAAAATCACCGCACCGAGGCCGAGCACCACTTGCAAGACGCTCCACCACCAGCCGGCGTCGAGCCAGTCGGAAAGTGCGGCGATCAAAACAAACTCCACGTGAATCTCCCGGTGTCAGTTATGCCAGCCAGTTTCCGGTTTCCTCGCGCGCCCGGTGGTCGGATGCGATGACTTCTTCGATCGTTGGTTCGGCGAGAAACGGGTGCTGCGCCAACACCTCGCCGACGACGCGCACGATGTCATTAAAGCCAATTCGATTTTCAAGGAATGCGTGGACGGCGACTTCGTTCGCGGCGTTCAGCACGGAACCGGCCGTTCCGCCCCGACGCGCCACTTGATAGCCCAGACCCAGCGCCGGAAACCGTCCGATGTCGGGTGGATGAAACTCCAGCCGGAACGGTCTCGCAAAGTCCATTCGCTCCGCCGGACCGGGCACGCGGTACGGGTAGAGCAGCGCATGCTGGATCGGCAGGCGCATATCGGGGGGACTCAACTGGGCGATCACGCATCCATCCTGGAATTCCACCATGGAGTGTACGATGGACTGGGGGTGGACGACTACCTCTATCTGATCCGGCGACAGGTCAAAAAGCCACCGCGCCTCGACAATTTCAAGGGCCTTGTTCATCATCGTGGCCGAATCGACGCTGATTTTTTGCCCCATTTCCCAATTGGGATGGGCGAGAGCCTGTTCGGGTGTGACGCCATTCATGGCCTCGCGGGGCAGGTCGCGAAAGGGGCCGCCACTGGCGGTGAGAATGACGCGGGACACTTCCTTCGGACCCTGGCACGCGGCAAGGCACTGGAAAATCGCGTTGTGCTCGCTGTCAACCGGCAAGATCACCGCGCCGCTTTCCCGAGCCGCCTCCATGACCAGCGGACCAGCGGCCACCAGAGTCTCCTTGTTCGCAAGGGCAACGATCTTGCCGGCGCGGAGGGCCGCCAGTGTGCTTCTCAAACCGGCGATCCCGACCATCGCGGCGACCACCGTCGTGAGACTCGCGTCGTCGGCAAGCCGCAGGACCAGTTCGGACTCCCCGCGCAGGACTTCCGTACCGGGAAGGGCGGGCCAGCGAAAACGTTCGGCCGCTTCGTCGTCCGTAGCGGCGATCCACGCGGGTCGAAACTCGCGAGCCAGTTCCACCAGTTCCCGCAAGTTTCGGTGCGCCGACATTCCTTCGACACGAACCCGTTCGCCTAAATGTCTTGCCACCTCGAGGGTGCTCGTCCCGACGCTCCCCGTCGCGCCCAAAATGGCGACCACGACCTGATCGCCTGATTCGCGAAGTGGACTTGGCATGATTCGACGGGGGAAGGAACAAGGGATCGCAGGGACGGAACCGCAACGCCGCGACCGTTTTATCGTTGAAAAAGGCAATTTCGGCGAGCGGTGGTCCTGAATTTGCCTTTATTTCCGCCCGACCCGCGTGAAAATGTCAAGCTGACAAGTCAGGCTGGATTGTTTCGCCCGCGATGACCGCATCCGTCACGCTCGGTCATGCCTTGCGACGCTGCCGGTAATCAAAGGCGACCTTTTTGTTGCTTCAACAATAAACGCACCGAACTCGACCATGGATAAAGATTCAGGCAAGAACACCGAAGGCCGCGCCAAGCCGGGTTTGGCATTGTTCTTTATCATGCTGACGATGGGATTGACGTTGCTCGTCATGCTGTTGTTTGGCGGGATGAGCAACTATCGCCTGAGTTTCAGCCATTTCGACCGGCTCGTCGATGCCACGCAGTACCAGGAGTACGGGACGGAAATTGGCCCAGGTGCCAATCGGCTCGTCATTCAAAACAGCTATTACAACAACCGCTGGGATGAGCTTTCTGGACTTCGCGACGTCGAGATCGGCGATCGAAAAATCACCGGCAAACTCGATTTGCGAAAGCCCGGCTCCGGTGTCAAGGGAAAGCCCTCGGAGAACGAGTGGGGCGACTCCGAGCCGGTGACCTTCACCACCAACCGCGACCCATCCGATCAAGTCGTCTCGCAACTAATCTCGCGGCTCAAGTCGCGGAGGATCAACTACGACTCGTCGTCGGGACCGACGTTCGTTGAGCGTTATGGATTCCTGCTGTTCATGACGATCCTGTTGATCGCGTTTTGCGTCTGGATGATGCGGCGTCTCGGCGGTGCGTCCGGGCCGATGCAGTTTGGACGCAGTCGCGGCAAGCTGCACGCCGAGGAAGACCTCAAGGTCTCGTTCAAGGACGTCGCGGGAATCGACGAGGCGGTCGAGGAAGTCAAGGAGGTCGTTGATTTTCTCGCAAACCCGGAAAAGTACCAGCGGCTTGGAGGACGCATTCCGCGTGGTGTTCTACTCGTCGGGCCGCCAGGAACGGGCAAGACGCTATTGGCCAAGGCGATCGCGGGCGAGGCAGGCGTGCCCTTCTTTAGCATGTCAGGCAGCGACTTTGTCGAAATGTTTGTCGGGGTCGGTGCCGCACGCGTACGCGACATGTTCCAGCAGGCCGAGGCCAAGGCACCTTGCATTATTTTCATCGACGAACTCGACGCGCTCGGCAAATCACGCAGCGGCAGCGTCGTCGGCGGGCACGACGAACGCGAACAGACGCTTAACGCACTACTCGTGGAGATGGACGGCTTCACCTCCAATAGCGGCGTGATCGTCGTCGCCGCGACGAATCGCCCGGAAACGCTCGACCCGGCGCTCATGCGAGCTGGGCGTTTTGATCGTCACGTGCTCGTCGACCGGCCTGACCTGGGCGGTCGCGAGGACATCCTCAAGGTCCATGTGCGCAACGTAAAAATGGACGATTCAGTCGACTTGCGGCGGATCGCGGCCATCAGTCCCGGTTTCGCGGGCGCCGACCTCGCCAATCTCGTCAACGAAGCCGCCTTGCTCGCCGCGCGGAAGGAAAAAAACGCCGTCGGCATCAACGAATTCTACGAAAGCGTCGAGCGCGTGACGGCGGGGCTTGAGAAGAAACGGCGCATCATGAACCCCGAGGAAAAGCAGCGCGTCGCCTACCATGAAAGCGGCCATGCGCTGGTCGCCTACAGCCTTCCCAACACCGATCCGGTACACAAGGTGTCGATCATTCCTCGCGGGCTGGCGGCGCTCGGATACACCATGCAGCGCCCCGAAGGGGACCGCTTTCTCGCCACCCAGTCGGAACTGGAAAGTCAAATCCAGGTTCTCCTCGCGGGGACGCTCGCCGAGGAGATGATTTACCCGGACATTTCCACGGGTGCCCAGAACGATCTGGAACGCTCGTCGGAAATCGCCCGCGCGATGGTCATGCAGTACGGCATGAGCCGCCTTGGCCGGGTGAATTACCGCGATTCCAACCGCTCACCCTTTCTCGCCAACGCATGGCAGGAAAATCACGGCCCTTCCCTCAGCGAAAAAACGGCGCGGGAAATTGACGATGAAGTCAAGCGCATCGTTGATGAAAGCATCGAACGCGTTCGCCATATACTCGAAGTCCGCCGCAAGGCGCTTATTGCGCTGACCGATCGGCTGATCGAAGTCGAAACGGTCGACTCGGAGGAATTGAAACGGATCATTGACGAGAACTCGCCCGGTCCGGTGCTCGCTGTCGGTACGGCGGTCGTCGCCGCCGCGCGCCGCCGCGCGACCGAGTCACGAGGCGAAAAGGCCGACGAACCCCCGCGCGATGAATCCCGCGAAGTCAGACCAGGCTAGAGCCAGCCGGGAATGGACGCGCCTCGTCGACGAAGGACCTGCCGTGAAAATCGCGATCTGCAACGAGACGTTTCGCGACTGGACGCACGACGACGCGTTTCGACTGGCGAGCGAACTGGGCTACGAAGGCGTTGAGATCGCGCCCTTCACCATCTCGCCCATCACATCGGATATCACGGACGACATGTGCCGCGAACTTGCCCGGCTGGCGAGGGGGCATCGACTGGAAATCGTTGGCTTGCACTGGCTGCTTGCCGGAACCCGCGACTTGCATCTCACCTCTCCGGAAGAGGCCGTTCGCGCTGCAACGGCGCGCTACCTGATTCGACTGGTGGAAATTTGTGCCGAGCTGGAGGGACAGGTGATGGTCCTCGGATCGCCAAGGCAAAGGAATCTCTTGCCGGACGTATCGACCGCCGACGGAATGCGGTTCGCCGCCGATTGCCTTGCACGGATTGTCCCGTCACTCGGGAGACACGGCATCACGCTGGCGATTGAACCGCTCGGTCCGGAGGAAGGCAATTTTCTGACCACCGCGGCGGACGCGAGGTCGCTTGTTGCCATGCTCGACTCGCACGAAATCCGCCTCCAACTCGACGTCAAGGCGATGGCTGCCGAATCGCTGTCGATCCCCGAGATCATTCGCGCCAGCCGTCGGGAACTGGTCCACTTTCATTGCAACGATCCCAACCGTCGCGGACCGGGCATGGGAAAGGTTGATTACGCGCCCATCATCGCGGCGCTGCGCGAGGTTGGCTACGACGGCTGGCTATCGGTGGAGGTTTTCGATGAAACGATTTCTGGAGAAACGATGGCGCGGACCAGTATTGAATACCTCCGCGCCCAGTTGGCATCGCGCGTCGGTGACAATCGCCCGCGGATGTAATGCCGTTCAAGACAGCGTGTCCATGCAACCCGACGGTTCGTCGACAAGCTGGCAGCTTGTCCCACGTGGTTCACTCATCGACAAGTTGGCAGCTTGTCCCGCGTGGTTACCAGCGGCCGCTTGCCCCGCCGCCGCCGCTGGAAAATCCGCCCGATGAGCCCCCGGAAAAACCACCTCCCCCGCCGCCTCCACTCCATCCCCCGCCGCTACTCGAACCACTCCATCCTCCGCTGCTCCAGCCACCACCCCCTCCGCTGGACTTTTTGGGAAGGCGTGGCGTCGTGTACGTATAGGTATTCTTGTAAGTGCAATTCGCACAGGTCTCGTCGACCCGGATCAGCCCGCCTCGCCGGGTCGTGGCAGCGCGCAAGGCTCGGGAAACCTTGCTCCGCGTCTTGTAGCGGCATCGCGGGCACCGCGAATAGCGCGTCAAGAATCGCCCGTAACGGTACTTGAGCACATGATCACATTGGGGGCACGCCCACACGTCGTAGTCGACACTTCCCAATTCTTCTTCGACAATTTCCGGCGGATCGAGGTGCGCGTCGTCCCGCTGTTCGTCGAGCATCAGCATCGACGTCGCGCAAACCTCGCAGTTGCGACGTCCGTAACGGACCCGGTACCGGGCGACGATCAGCGCGATGCCAAAAAGAAAGGCCGCGCCCCCGCCGAAGAGTGTCCAGTAAAGGGGCGTCATGATCCGGTTCCGGTTGTCGACGCGCAGTTGCCGCGGTCGCGCGCCGCTCGTCTCCATGCGGGAACGCGGAATGTCTTTCGCCAGCTCGGCATAACCCAGCACGTCGCGCGCCGTTCCGAAGGCACCGCCAAAGAGCGCTCCCGCAATGTCGTTTCGCTTCATCTTCGGGATGATCAACTCGTCCATGATCCGCTTCGCGGCGCGATTGTTTTCCGCGTTATCCAGACCGTCGCCGAAGATGATCTCGATCGCCCGATCCTCCAGTGAACAGAGAATCAGTACGCCGTTGTTGTTCACCGCATCGCCGATCCGCTCGCGATTGAAATAATCGACGCCATAGGAGCGAGGGTCGGCGCGGCCCGTTTTCCTGACGATCAAGAGGACCATTTCGGACCGTTTGAATCCACTGATGGTCTCACAAAGCTTCTGCAACTGTTCCACCGCGTAGGGCGGCACGGCCCGCGCCTCGTCAACGACCCAGTTACCATCGCGGGAGGAGGGAAGCTGCTCGACCGGTTGCGCCATCGCCACACGGGCCGCGACGTTTGCATACATGCCAACCAGCGTCACAATCGCGACCGAAAGCGCAATTGCCGGTCGACGCATCGCGACGCGACGAATCATGATGAAACGCGGAATGATAAGCCTTTTTGCCAGGTGCATGACGATCGCGAAAAACAGTCCACGCGTTTCCGAACGGCCAGATTCTACACAATAGACCGTAGCGGAACTCGCCAAGAGTTTCGACGTGGGTTCCCGCACGTGAGTTTTCGCGAATCGCCTGCGTTCCCGCCCCACGCCGTCGCGGGGGCAGGCTCTTCGCGGGAATGACGGTATTAAAGGGTTTGCTGACGGTATTAAGGGTTTGCTGACCGTATAAAGGATTGCTGACCGTATCAAGGGTTTGCAGCGGCGGATTTTCCCGCGAGCTGGCCGGTGCTCCACGCCGCCTGAAAATTGTAACCGCCAATCGGCCCGTCGATATCGAGAATTTCACCCGCCAGATAGAGTCCCGGCACGATGCGGCTGGCCATCGTCAGTGGATCGACCTCGTCGAGCGCGACGCCGCCGGCGGTCACTTCCGCCTTGGCAAATCCCGCCGTTCCGACAAGGGCCAGTTCGGTGTGCTTGAGCGACTTGCAGAGCACCGCCGCGCGACGCCGACCCAGCTCCGCAAGCGGCATCCGTGAATCCACTCCGGAGACTTCAACAAGTGCTTCGCTGAGCCGACGCGGCAGCACATCGGGGAGCGCCGAGGCAACCTGACGATTTCCCGGTCGAGCCGGCATCAATTGTTCTATCAGCGAGTTCTCATCAAGTCCCGGCGTCCAGTCGCATTTTAACTTCACGCCGGATGGCACATCGACGATCGTTGCGGCGCGGCTGACATTCAGCACCACGGGTCCCGAACAGCCGCGATGGGTGAACAGAAACGAACCTCGGTCGACACTTCGCGGCTGAGCAATTTCTTTTCCGTGTCCCGATCCGCCATTCACGGCGACACGCACGTCCGGGATCGTGATCCCCGCCAGTTCGCGGACCCACGGGTCGGCAACATACATGGGTGTCAGCGCCGGGCGCGGCGTCACGATTCGATGACCGAATTGCGACATCCAGCGGTAACCCTCGCCGTTCGTCCCGCAACCGGGGTACGACTGGCCACCAGTCGTGACAATCAGCCGGCGACAGTCAAAGACCTTTTCAGCCGTGACAACCTTAAACCCGTTGGTCATGACCTGGAGGTCAGTCACGGCGACGCCAGCAATGATCGAAGCACCGGAATTCCGCGCGAGATCGACGAGCGCGTCTCGGACATCCAGAGCACGATCGCTGACGGGAAAGACTTTTCCGGTCGATTCAACTTTCGTTGGAACACCGGCCTGTTGAAAGAGGGCAACGGTGTCGGTGGGCGTCAGGCTGGCCAATGAGAACCTGAGAAATCGTTCCTGCGGCCCGCCAAAGACCCGTGCGATGCCGCGCCAATCGGTGTCGTGCGTGATATTACAACGGGTGCCTCCCGACATGAGAATCTTGACGCCGATTTTCCGGTTCTTCTCGATGACCAGGGTTCTTGCTCCCGCCGAGCTCGCCGCTGCCGCGGCTAGCAACCCCGCCGCGCCGGCACCGATAACAATTACGTCCCGACCTGGCTCATTCATGGGACGATCCGTTTTGCCGCGGTGGATCAATTTCGAATGCGGATCGGGTGAACCGGGGCGACGGGCACCTTGTCGATTTCTCGTGAATGGGGACAATCATTGCAAGAAGGTTTTTGACCCGACGCGACGAATTTTCATGACCGGACGCATTCGCGAAGTTCCCTTGACTGATACTCAATCGCCCAACGCCGCTGTGGAACGACGGAATCCGGCGTTGAGCCTGCAATTGGCGCTGGCCGCCGCCCGGACGGCGGCGGAAAACGGCGGAACTCATATTACCTTGCTCGACATGAGCAGCCAGACGGCGCTGTTCGATTACTTCCTGATTGTCACCGGCCACAGTCGCCGCCAGCTTCACGCGATCAGCGAGGAGATCGACCACAAGCTCGAGGACGACATGAACGACAAGCGGATGAGTATCGACGGATACGATCAGAGCCGCTGGATCGTCCTTGACTACAGCACGGTCGTGGTTCATTTGTTTGATGCCGAGACGCGCGACTATTACAGCCTTGAGGGATTGTGGGCCGACGCCAGGAAAGTCGACTTGAGTGAACATCTTGCGGGCTTCCCCGACGCGCTCCGCGTCGACCCGGACTGAGCGGCTACAGTTCATCCGGAATCACGTATCCGAGCAACTCCATCGTCGGAGTGCAAAGGTCGCGAAACATTGCCCGTTCATCGGCCGTCCAGTGACGCCATCGATTGGCGCGGCATTTCAGGTCTCCCGCCTCGTCGCCCGTTTCCTCCTCGTAAGTCGTCTGGTTGCGGCGCCGCTGGAGAATGTAGTTCGCCGGTCCGTCGTCGTTGGAAAGGCCGGCGCGTTCCAGTAACTGCGCCATGACTTCGCGGCAGGAATCGGCATCGAGCAACTCCTCGTGACGAATCAGCGTGAAATCGTCGCGGCCATGGCCCCACTGAACCATTTCAGCCGCCGCCGCCCACGCCACGCAGTTCTCCTCAAAGGTGTGCTCGCCAAGCGATCGGTGCACCCTTCGCGACGCGACGACCTCGACACCGTTGCGAACGATGTTGGCAAAGTGGATACCTTGCAGCGCGGCGACAGCGAACTCCGCGGCCTCGGCGTTCATCGCGGAAAACGTCGACAACGCGGCGGGTGCCCCGCTCCCTTTCCATAATGAAACCGGGAAGAGCAACTCGGTGACAAAGCGCCGAAACGCCGCGTCATGCTCGTCGCGCGCCAAAACCATTTGCCGCACGCGTGAAGTCATCGTGCTGCTGGCGTAACCGGCCAGCAAAATGTCCTTGAGCACGTTGCTTTCAACGCGGTTGGAGCAGACGTCGGGGTGTTCCGCCAGCGCCCGCGTGAGAACCGTCGTCCCCGAACGCCCCTGTCCGGTCGCGAGAAGCCACGGTATCCGCGTGAACGGCGTTGCCATGCCCTTGAAAAACCGGCGTCACGGTTTGCGAAAGTGGTACATCGAGTCAGCGGTGCGAACGAACAGCGAATGATCCACCGCGGCGGGTGAAGCCATGATTTGCGCGTCCAGCTCGATCGTCTTCAGCAAATCCAGCCCGTCCCGATCAGGCCGGATGACGTGCAGTTTCCCGTCGTGATCACCAAAATAGAGTCTTCCATCGGCGAGAAGGGGCGAACTCGAATGGCCGCGCCCCAGTCGCTCGCGCCACAACCGCTGGCCGCTGTCCGCATCGACACAGGTGAGGATTCCCCGATCACTGACAAAATAAATCGCGCCGTCGATCAGCACCGGCGTCGAAATGTTTGGAACCTGTTCCTGATAAGTCCACTCGATCGATTTCTCACCGGGCGGTCCCGCGCCGGACAGATCAATTGCCATGAGCGTTGATTGCATGAACCCGCTGCAAACGTACAGCGTCGTTCCGTCAACAAACGGTCGCGCGACGTTGGAGAATCCGAGGTGGCCGTAACTCACGCGCCACAGTTCCTTGCCGCTTGCCGGATCGTACCCGTACACCCAATTGGCCGCGGGAGAAACAAGTTCCTCGTGTCCCCCGCGCTCAATCACGATCGGTGTGCAAAAAGCCTTTTTGTACATCCCCTCGGCGTCCATGGAACCGCTCCGATCGGTTCGCCACGCCTGTTCACCGGTCTTGCGGTCAAGAGCGCAAACATACTGGGCGTCGCGACCGTCGCAATGAAAGATCAACTGGTCGCCGTTCAGAATCGGCGACGAACCGGGACCGGTTTCGTGATCAATGACGTTTTCCTCGTTGCGCCAGATAACCTTGCCCGTCTTCCGATCGACGGCCGCCGTCCCGAACGTTCCGAAATGACAGTAGACCCGCTCGCCGTCGGCGACCGGCGTGGGCGATGCGAAACTGTTCAGGGAATGAATGAGCGGTGGATACTCGACGTTGAACAATTCGATATCGTGACGAATCTCACCGGTGGACTTTTCCAGACAAATGGCGTGAAGTTCGACCGAAGCCCACGCCGACATCCCTTCGATGGATGCCTCGGCCATCATCTTTTCCCGCTCTTCGCCGGTCGCCTCGATTTCAATCGCCGTCGTGAGCCAGATTTCATCGCCGAGTATCAACGGTGACGACCAGCCACGGCCTTGCACGTCGGCCTTCCATGCCAGTGCGTTGGGGTCACTCAGGTCCCCGGGCAACTCGACCGCGTCCGATTTTCCGTTGGCGTGTGGACCGAGAAACTGGTTCCATTCCTGTTCGACGCCGGACTGCACCCCCAGTAGCGGGACACCTGTTCCCAATATCACTGGAAAAAACACCAGCAGGAAAAACACTGCGCGACGAGTCGATAAATTCACAGAATAAGCCTCCAGGGTCGGTCGGGTCGTGGCCGTTGCAAGTCGGCCATTCTAGCGGCATGATTGCGGCGTGACAAACCGAAAGGAAAACGGGGAACTTGCAACGGTCGACACGCCCGATCAAATTGGCATGCCGCACGTGGTCCTCACCGCCGACGGCAGCCGCACGATTCGGATGGGAGAGTGCGACGTGTCTTTTCATTCCATCTCGGGAGCGTTCACCGAATCGCGCGACGTGTATTTGATCAACAGCGGTGTCGCCGGGCGACTAAAGGAAGGCCTGCCCTGTCGCGTTCTTGAAACAGGCTTTGGCGCGGGTTTGAATTTCTTGCTGGCTGCCGACCGGGCCGTCGCGCACGGTTCGGCGAAGCTTGAGTATACCGCCGTCGACATTCAGTTTCTGGCGAAGAATCTGTTTGCGGACCTGGCATGGGGACCCTTGATCGACCATCCCTGGCTTGTGGAGCAACTGATGAACGTCCACATCCAAATGACGGCGCGGAGCGTGAGCAAGTGCTTTACCAGGTTCTCAATCGCCGACAACGTGATGCTGCGAATCCTTCGCGACGACGCGACGAAAATGAAAGTTTCCTGCAATACATTCGACGCTGTTTTTCACGATCCCTTCAGTCCCGACGTCAGTCCGCGACTATGGGAATCGGGCATGATGCGCCAGTTGTTTGATGCGCTGCGCCCCGGCGGCGTACTGGTCAGCTATTGCGTCAAGTCGTCGGTGCGACGAGCCTTGAGCGAGACTGGTTTCCAGGTTTCGGTCCATCGCGGCCCGCGCGGCGGCAAGCGCGAGGTTCTGGTTGCACGGAAAGAATTACGGTAGCCGAACTGGCAACAGTTCGGGGAGCGCTTTGAATGGCGGAAGTGAATTCATCGTCGCCGGATTCCAGACGAGAAACTCGCGGCACCAGGCGATTCGTTTTTGCAAATTCTGTTGTACTTGCTAAAATACGGACGGAGCGCCAATTGGCATGTAAACGTCCGCCGAATGAAGGGACGATTGTTCAACAGTGGCGAAGCC